>JAFVAI010000093.1 GCA_017480545.1 Schwartzia sp. (in: firmicutes)
AAGGACGGACGCGAAGTCCAAGGGGAAGGACGTCAGGCCGTTGCACTCTTCATTCTACCAGTTTAGGCAACGAGATGGATATGGGCGATGATCGGTCGCCCTTTCCATAAATCTATTGTAGTAGGGGAAGGCAAGATTAGCGAATTTTAATCAGAAAGTATTATAGTATAAATCGGCGCCGCAGGGCTTTGAAAATTTTTGAGGTAAGAATTTCTTACTTCAAAAATTTTCATGCGCGCACGAGGCCGAGATTTCAACTCTTAAATTTTGGAATGACAATTTTATGGGGCTTTTGTCGTTTTTGACGAAAAATGAACCTTTTTAGCAGGAAATTTCGGCAAAACAGAGAAAAATACAAATGTATTTTGAAATTGTTTTGAAAATCTCGCGATGCGCGGAATCGAGGGAGAAACGATGAAAGCATTGGCTGTCGGCGTTCTGGTGACTGCCCTGTTCGGGACGTTTGCCGGGACGCCTGTTTGTTTTGCGGAGGACGTGGACATCGAGGACGGCGGCACGGTGGATTCCTCCGTGCGCCATGCGTCGCCCGTCGTGATTTCTTCCCATGCGCTGTCCTCGTTCCGTTTGCGTTTCGAGTTTGGCGACGTCCATTGGGACGACGGGCTGCACGTCAAATATCCGCCGGGCTGGTATGATTTGCGGCTGGAAAAAACCGAGGGCGGCGCGGCCTGTCATTTGGAATACTGGACGGAAAACGGGCCGACCCGCAAGACGGATTTTCCCGTAAAGGGCGACGCGCTTTCGCGGCTCGACGCGCTTTTGAAGGCGCACGACGTGGCGCAGATTGACGGCCACGCGAAATACAACTCCGCGCTGGGCGGCAATATGTGCCTCGACGTCCTCTATGAAAGCGGCGAGAAGATTTTCGCCGTCGGCGAGGGCGGCGCCGACGTGGTACCCGACAGTCGGCACTATCGTGAAGAATGGTTCATCGATTTTTTCCGCGCCTTGGGGCATGAATACGGGCAGGGCGATCCCCTCGGCCCGCCGCTCTCGCGTTGCTCGTATCGGGAAAGCGGCGGCATGGAGGGGCGCTTCTATGAGTTGGAGCTGTCGGCGCAAAAAGACGGCTCGGCGTATTTGACGGTGGATTTTCTGCCACACAACGGCGCGGAAAGCCAAGAGCGCGAATACAATTTGGCGAAGGAAAAATTGGGCGAGTTGGAGGCGATGCTGAACCGCGGCGACCTCGCCGACTGGCGCAGGGCACCCATGAGCGAGATACAGGCCCTCGACGCGGACACGGCTTCCGTCAGCTTCGGCTACGCAGACGGGCAAGACGTGACATTTTCGGACAGTCAGGCATTGCCGAAGGAAGCCTTCGCAGCGATGCGGAAGGTGCGGGAGTTCTTGGAGGCGTTGGACACGGACGCGCCGAAAAAGTAAGTTTTGGTTTTATGTTTTGTGAACTCCCTCCGTCACGCCTGCGGCGTGACACCTCCCTCTGAGAGGGAGGCAAAAGCCCCCCTCTTTGAGGGGGTGTCAGCGAAGCTGACGGGGGGAGTTCGCGAACAAGTTTTAGATGGGTTTTATGTTTTTCCAATATAAACACTTCCACCAAAGGAGCGATGACAAATGATGATGAAGCGTGTGGCGGCAGGAATCTTGGCAGGGCTTTTGGCGACGTCTTTGTTCGCGGGGTGCGGCGGAGGCGGCGGCTCGTCCTCGGGCGCCCCGGCGAAACCGGCGGCCAGCGGCCCGGCAGTCCCCAAGCGGGCGGAGGTCAAGACGCCGCCGACCACGACGTTCAAGTTTGGCGAGCACGAGGCGAAGGTCTACGACCTCAAGGGCATCGACCTGAAGCAGATGGAAATCACGCCGAATTTCGGTCGTCTCGTCGCCACGAAAGAAGCGATGTATTTCCACGCGAAGAAGAAGGGGGACAAGGATCAGGCCCTCTGGCAGGTGAAATTCGACCACGAGAACTTGACGGGCATCGGCCCGGTGGGGCTTTCGGCGGACATCGCCGTCCTCGCGACGAACGGCAAGAACGTGTACTGCGAGAGCAGGGAGCAGACCTTCGACTGGTATGACGGCAAGACGTTCCACACGGGAAAGAAAAACACGGCCATCCGCCCGATTGCCGCCGTCGCGGGGCAGGATACGATTTACACCTATACCAAGATGGGCGAAACGATCACCAAGGGGCGTTTTGACAATGGCGAGATCAAGGACGCAAAGGAAGTCATCGGCAAGCAGAACTTCAACATGACGCCGGTCTATGCCGACGACAAGGAAATCTTCGTCCGCTCCGAAGTCAAGAAGGACGGCAAGACCGTCGAGTTCTTGGCGTCCTTTGACACGAACGGCAAAGAGCTGCACCGCTTCGACGGCTTCCCAAGCAACGAGAATCCCTACGGCTGGACGGTCACGGCAAATTATGTCGTGCACGTCAAGGCCAAGGGCGTGTTCCGCATTTACGACCGCGCCACGGGCAAGCTGATCGCCGACGTGGAGACGAAGCTGAAGCCGTACCGCATGGCGACGATCACCGGCAACGACGTCCTCGTCTACGATCTGGACAAGAGATTCTATCGCGTCGATTTCTGATTGACATATACTGTCGGAGGATAAGCGATGAAATTCTGGTTTGTCGGTGTGCTGGCGGTTGCCCTTTTGGGGGCGTCCTGCTGTTTTGCGAAAGAGCCGACGCTGACCGGCTGCCGATATAATTTGAGCGGCGGCAAGCCCGGCGCGAGTCTCTATATGAGCCTTTGGCTGCGGAAAGACGGGACGGTGCAGGGCGTGATGGAAACGCGTCGTCGGTACGACGCGCCGACAGTTCGCCGCGAAACGGCCGTGCCGAGGGAAAAGCTCGACGAGCTGGCGGCGATGTTCCCGCGCAAAGACGTCCTCCGCTGGGCGAAGGCGCCGAAAGTCACGGACATCCGCGACGGGGACGTGGTGAGCGTCGCCTTTGACTATTCGGACGGGGACTGCGCGACGCTTTATGAGTTCAACGATCTGCCGCCGGAGGGCTTCGAGGCCCTCAAGCGGGTCAAGGCGTTTCTTTGGGAGCTTTTGAAGGACACGCCGCAGGTGGAAACGAAGGAGAAAACGCGATGAGAAAAAGAAAAGTCTTGGCGGCGGCATTGGCCGCGATGGCGATTTTCGGCGCGCCGATATACGCGCCGGGCGGAACATCCGGGCAAACGGCGGAGGCGGCTTTCGCTTCGCGGGACGTGGATCAAACGCCCTACACGCAAAACGCGGAAGTCGATCCCTACGGGCAGACGTATTTCCGCGCGCTTCCGGTGATCCTGCGGGAGAAGCGGGAGCCGACGTCGATACCCAACAAGAAAATGCCTTGGTCGGGCTTCGCGTTCTTCGAGAGCCCCGGCGAGATGGAGCATATCTTTAACGTGCTGGGCAGAGACGCGAAAGCGGAAGAAGAAAACGCGTTGGCGGGGGACAGTATGCCGATTTACAAGCGGCGTTATGTGCAGCGCATGGACTGGGCCGTCACCAGCATTCTGGAGTCCCACGCCGCCTATACGGGCGGGCATCGTGGGCGGTTCGGCGTCTTCGGGCGGAACTACGACACGCGGAGCGGCACGGAGCTTGCCCTTGACGATGTGTTCACCGATACGGGCGCGCTTCCGGGATTGATTGCCGGACGGCTGCGCGCCGACTATCCGGGCGTCGCCTTCCGCGACGATTTGGAAACGTGGATTTCCGAGCAGGCGGCGGAAGGGAATCTCTCGTGGACGCTGTTCGCCCGGGGCGCGACCTTTTATTTCACGCCGCGCGCCGTTGTTTCCACGGCGGATTTTTACGACACGGGGCAAATGATGTACACGGCGACGGTTTTCTACGGCGACGCGCCGGGACTTTTTGCCGAGCCGTATGACAAAGGAAGCGCGGCATGGAGCATGGAGGTCGAGCCGTTCACGCCCGTCCGCGTACCGATGGGGGACGGAACGACGGCGATGCTGACGGTCAAGGGGCTTCATATCCAGCTCGGCGATTTTGAGTTTACCGACGAGGGCGGCTTCCGCGATCTTCGCGCCGTCTTCATCAGCCTGATGGACGGGCGGCGGTACCTGTATATGGACGTCGCGCCGGGGAGCAGCGCCACGCCCCGCGAGCTTCGCGTCTATCGGCTCTCATCGTCGGGCGTCGAGCGGCTGCCCGGTTCGTACCCGTTCACCATGATGGCGTCGCCCCTCGAAAGCGAGGACGACCGTTTGATTCTCCCGCTGACCTCGCCGGGGAATTTCTGCCTCTGCGAATCAGGGGAGCCGGGAAAAGAAGCGTTTCCCTCCTATCGCTGGCTGACGACGGACGACCTTTTCCGCGACCCGCAGCGGCTGATGGTGGAAGAAAAGGCCCACGCCCATTACCACGTCGGCCCGGACGGCTGGCCGGAGGAGGGGCAGATGCGGGACTATTAATACGGCTTTTGGAATCGGGCAACGTCCCGATTTTGAAATAAAAAAAGGAGGCAATGATATGGCTGACACTTCTGTAAGCTACAAATGCCCGCATTGCGACGCGCCGCTTTCGTTCCAGCCCGGAAACGACAAAGTGACGTGCGAATACTGCGGCACGGAGCTGGAAATCAGCGCCGTCGAAGAGCTTTTCCAGAAAAAACAGGAAATGGCGGCAAAGGCACAGGCGGCGCAGGAAGCGAAATGGGACACCGAGGCCGCCGGCGGCGAATGGAGCGAGGAGGAGGCCGCCGCGATGCGGACCTTCACTTGCTCCTCCTGCGGCGCGGAAATCGTCGCCGACGAGAACACGATGGCGACGGAGTGCTGCTACTGCGGCAACCCGACCATGCTGCCGAACCGCTTCAGCGGTATGCTGAAGCCCGACTTCGTGATCCCGTTCAAGAAGACGAAGCAGGACGCGGTGGCGGCACTCAAGGAATTTTACAAAGGGAAACGGCTGCTGCCGGACGCGTTCACCGCGAACAACCGCGTCGAGGACATCCAGCCCATGTACGTCCCGTTCTGGCTGTTCGATTCCAACGTGGAGGCCCACGCGGAATTCCGCGCCGAGAGCATCCACGTCATCGATACCTCCGACGAGACGATTACCGAGACCAGCGTCTACAACTGCACCCGCAGCGGAACCATGAGCTTCGAGAAGATTCCCGTGGACGGCAGCTCGAAGATGGACAACGACTATATGGAGAGCATCGAGCCGTTTGACTATAGCGAGCTGGTGCCTTTCAGCGCCGCGTATTTCACCGGGTACCTCGCGGACAAGTACGACGAGGACGCGGAGCAGTCGGTGCCGCGCGCGGACAAGCGCGTCGAGGCCAGCGCCCTGGAAGTCTTGGAGGACACCGTGACGGGCTATGACCATTGCTCGGTGGAATCCTCCGCCGTCATCAAGGAGGGCGGCAACGTCACTTACGCGATGGTGCCGGTTTGGATCCTGACGACGCGCTACAACGGCCAGCCGTACACCTTCATGATGAACGGGCAGACCGGAAAATTCGTGGGAAGCCTGCCCTACGACAAGTCGAAAGCGATGATGTACTTCGCGGGGGCGGCGGCCGCCGTGATGTTCGTCACCTATTTCATCGCGCGGCTGTTTATTTGAGGGGAGGGACGGCGAAATGAAAAAGATTTCTTCCATGTTGGCTATCTGCTTCGCGCTGTGCCTCGCCTTGGCGGTTTCGGCCTTCGGCGCGCAGGCGGAGGCGGCGGGCGCTGTCTACGACAACGCGAAGCTGCTTTCCCAAGGCGAAAAGGAAAAGCTGACGCAAAAAATCCAGCAGATCGAGCAAAAATACGGCGTCCGCATCGGCGTCGTGACCCAGCCGACCTTGCAGGGGCGGCCCGTCGGCCAAGTGGCGAACGCACTTCTCGACCAGGGTTACAAGGGCGCACAGAACGGCGGCATTGTCCTGTTGCTCTCCATGAAAGAGCGGGACTGGTACGTCGCGACGGACAACGCCATGCGGGCGCGCATCACCGACAAGGAGGGCGTCAAGTACATCGAGAGCGAGATGGTGCCGAAGCTCAAGGACGGCAAATACGGCGACGCATTTGAAAAGTATGTGGACGCGGTGGAAACGATGGTCGCCCACTACGCCAAAGAAGGCAAGCCCTACGACCCGTCGTCGGGCTTCCATCCCTTCGCGGCCATCGCCGCACTTTTGGTCGGACTCCTCGGCGGCTACGGCGTAAAAGAAACGCTGATCGGCAGCATGAGCAACGTGACCCCGGCGGCGCGCGCCAGCGAATACCTGAAGGGCGACAGCTTCGACCTGACGGAGAGCGACGACCGCTTCCTGTTCATGAACGTCACACGCACACCGAAGAGCAAGAGCCGCGGCGGCAGCCATGACGCCACCGACAGCGACCACGGCGGCGGCGGCGGAAAGTTTTAGGAAACGACAAAGAAAGAAAAAGAAACGCCCGCGGGAG
>JAFVAI010000094.1 GCA_017480545.1 Schwartzia sp. (in: firmicutes)
CGTCGGCGTTCTATGTGCTGATCGAGGAAAATGAGCCGGAAAACTGGGGCGTCGGCGGAAAGCTGCTGCCGAAGCTCATGGCGGAGAAAAAATGATGGAATACACACAAGAGCTTTACACGCCGCACCCGTTGGTCGGCGTCATGGCGCAAAACACCAAAACGGCAAAGCGGGACGCGCAGGTTTGGATGAAAAACGCGCCAAAAGATTAGGAGGGCTTAGCTATGGACAATTTCGAGTTTTGCGTAGGAACGGATATTTTATTCGGCAAGGGGCAGTTGGAAAAACTGCCGGGCGTCATGGCGCAATACGGGAAAAAGGTGCTTCTCGTTTACGGCGGCGGAAGCATCAAGCGCTCGGGGCTTTATGACCGCGTAAAAAACGCGCTGAAGGAATTCGAGATTGTCGATCTCGGCGGCGTAGAGCCGAATCCCCGCGTGGAAACGGTGCGGAAAGGCGCCGCCCTCTGCCGCGAAAAGAACATAGACGTATTGCTCGCAGTGGGCGGCGGCAGCACCATCGACTGTGCGAAGGCGATTTCTGCGGCGGTTTTCTACGAAGGGGACGCTTGGGACATGGTACTGAACGCCGCGAAGGGCGCCATTGGGAAAACGCTTCCCGTCTGCACGGTGTTGACGATTGCCGCCACAGGCAGCGAGATGGACGGCGCGGCTGTCATTTCCAACATGGAGACAAAAGAAAAGCTCACGATCATCCATCCAAACCTTTTGCCGAAATGCTCGGTACTGGAACCGGAAAACACGTTCAGCGTCCCTGCGCGGCAGACGGCGGCAGGCAGCGCGGATATCATGTCGCACGTCATGGAAGTTTATTTCGGCGCGGAGGACACCTTCCTGACTGACTGCATCTGCGAATCTGTCCTGAAAACGGTCATTCATTACGCGCCAATCGCCATCAGGGAGCCGGAGAATTACACGGCGCGGGCCAATCTCATGTGGGCGAGTTCGTTGGCCATCAACGGGCTTTGCAACGCGGGCAAGGCGCATGACTGGTCGTGCCACTATATCGAGCATGAGCTTTCCGCCTACTATGACATCACCCACGGCGTCGGGCTTGCCATTGTCACGCCGCAGTGGATGCGATATGTTTTGAGCGACAAGACCGTGGACAAGTTCGCGGCTTTCGCCGTAAACGTCTGGGGATTGGACCCGCATACGGAAAAATTCACGCTGGCACGGCAGGGCATCGAAAAATTGGAACAGTTCTTCCGCTCATTAGATATTCCCATGACGCTAGGCGAATTGGGCATCAAAGACGAACATTTTGTGGAAATGGCAAAACACGCCGTGGATTTCACCGGCATCGGCAGTATCTCCTATGTGCCGCTGACGCCGGAGGACATTGTGAAAATTTTGCGGGAGTGCTTATAAATAGGGAGGGGATTGCATGAAAAAGGACATAGGCAACGTGCTGGCACTGTACCCGACGCCGCTGGTGGTGGTCGGCGCGATGGTGGACGGCAAGGCGAACTGGCTCCTGGCCGGGCATGTGGGCATTATCGGCCATGACCGCGTGATGGTCAGCATGGCGAAGCCCCATTACACGAACAAGGGCGTGAAAGAAAACAAAGCGTTTTCGCTGAACATCGTCACGGAGGAACTGCTTCCGGCGGCTTCCTACGTCGGCAAGGTCAGCGGCGCGAAAGCGGACAAGTCCGGCGTTTTCGAATGCACCGCGGGCGAGACGGGGGCGCCGCTGCTCTCCGCGTCGCCGCTTACGATGGAATGCCGCGTCGTGGACGTCTACGAGACGGAAGGCTTCGAGAGCTTTGTGGCGGAGATCGTTCACACCTTCGCCGACGAAAGCGTGCTGGGCGCGAACGGGAAAATTGATTACCGTGCGCTCAAGCCTATTCTCTTTGAAATGCCGACCTACGAATATTTGAAGACGGGCGACGCGCTGGGGAAATGCCTCGATTTCGCCGCGCAATACGAGAAGAAGTGAGGTTCGGGCACATGAAGCAGTTGCAAAAAAAGCTGGCCGCGCTGGTCTTGGGCGGCTTGATGGCAATCGGCGCGACGGCGGCGGCGCATCCCATCCGCACGCCGGAGGGGAATATGCCGATGGTGCATTGGGCGGTGGTGGAGTCCACGCCCGGCGATATGCAGAAAATGGGCGAGGCCGCGGCGCGCACCGTCGGGCCGCAGGCGGTGTCGGAGGCCGGGACTTACGCGCTTTACGGCGGCGTCGACGCGGAGCAGCCCGACGTGCTGCGGCTGATCGAGATTTATGAGAGCTACGAGGCGTACCGCATCCATTCGACCAGCGAGGCGTTCCAAATGTACCGCGCCGAGCGGCTGCCGATTTTGAAAAGCCTGAAAATCCTTGAGGCAAACGGCATCGCATTGGAGCAAAAAGCGGAGGGCGTCGGCACGGTAGTCCTGATGCACCGCTATGAAGTGCGCCCGGAGCGGCTTGCCGAGTACCAGAAGTTGGCGACGGCGGAAGCGGTTCGCGCCGTGCGGGACGACGCGGGCGTACTGGGGATTTTTGTCACGGCGGAGCACGACGCGCCAAACGTCATCCACACGATGGAGATTTTCCGGGACGAAGCGGCGTACCAAAGCTATGTGGAGTCCGCGCCCTACGGCGCATATCTGCGGGGGACTTCGTCGATGTTCACCGCGGCGCGGGAAATCGCGAACCGTCCGGCGCATATCGTTTTGAGCGCGAAGGGTTTGCAAAAATAACGCAAGGAGGGAAACACGCATGAAAGACATTTCACGCCGCGATTTTATGAAGCTAGGCAGTATGCTGGCGGTTGGCTCGATACTTTCGCCTCTGTCCGGCATGGGCCGCGCGCTGGCGCAGGCGCCCGTCGTCGGCAGCGAGGACGTGACGAAAGGCGGCGCTTCCGGATCGAAGGCGAAAGTGTATTTCACGAAGCACATGGACGCGCCGCATCTTTTGAAGCTGTACGAGCGCATCAATGAACACATCTACGGCAAGGTCGCCGTCAAGCTGCACACGGGCGAGGCCCACGGGCCGAACATCCTGCCCCGCGACATGGTGCGCGCGTTCCAAGCGGCCATCCCGAACAGCGTCATTGTCGAGACGAATACGATGTACGTCGGCGACCGCGACACCACCGAGAAGCACCGCAAGACGCTCGAAATCAACGGCTGGACGTTTTGCCCGGTGGACATCATGGACGAGGAAGGGACGGTCATGCTCCCGGTGCGGAATTATTTGCATCTCCCCGAAGTCTCGATGGGCTCGCATCTTTTGAATTACGATTCCATGGTGGTCCTGACCCATTTCAAGGGCCACGCGCGGGGCGGCTTCGGCGGCTCGCTGAAAAACATCGCCATCGGCTGCGCCGACGGGCAGATTGGAAAGCGCATGGTGCACGGGTTCCATAAATCCACCGCGCCCGGCGTGGACGACTGGGAGGGCAGCATGGCGAACGGCGCGCTGTTCATGGAAAACATGGCGGACAGCGGCAAAGCGACCTGCGACTTTTTCGGCAAGCGCATCGTGTTCATCAACGTCCTGCGCCGCATGAGCGTGGACTGCGACTGCGCGGGCACGAGCGCCGCCGAGCCGGTGATTCCCGACCTCGGCATCCTCGCCTCGACGGACATCCTCGCGGTGGATCAGGCGTCCTGCGACATGGTCTACGCGCGTCCCGAAAAAGAAAAGCGCGACCTCGTGGAGCGCATCGAAAGCCGCGACGGCCTCGCCCAGCTCGCCGCCATGCGAAAGCTCGGCATGGGCAACCCAAAATACGAACTGATTTCCATAGATTGATAAGTTGATTGGAGATGTTATGTTATGAAAAAAATGTTTTTGCTCTGCGCCGCAATCTTCGCGGTGTTTTGTACGGTTGGATTTTCCGCGCGGGCGGAAGCCGCCGGGAAAATCCTCGTCGCGTATTTTTCCTATCAAGGCCACACCGAGCGCGTAGCGCAAGAAATCGCGTCGCAGACCGGCGGCGATCTTTTCGCGATTCGCCCGGCGACGCCGTACCCCGGCTATGACGAATGTCTCGACGTGGCGAAAGCGGAGAAGAACAACAACGCCCGCCCCGCCATCGACGGACGGGTGGAGAACATGGCGGACTACGACGTGGTTTTTGTCGGCTATCCGATTTGGTGGTACGACGCGCCGATGATTGTACTGACGTTCCTCGAAGGTTACGACTTCAGCGGCAAAACGGTCATTCCGTTCGCAACCAGCGGCGGCAGCCCGCTTTCGGACAGCCTTGACAGTGTCCGCGCCGCAGCTTCGGGTGCGACGATTGGCGAGGGCATTCTGGCCAACGACATCGACGATGTCGCGCCGTGGATTGCCGGGCTTGGCTACGCGAAATAAGTTCATTCGCATAGGAAAGCGGCATATACGAAGAGCGAGCGCCAAAAATCCTGCATCCCAAACCGCTGATGAACGTACAAAAAATCCATACGCTTCACGAAGCCGCCGTCTCTTGTTCGCAAGAAACGGCGGATTTTTTCGGATTTTGACGGAGCATCTTTTTTAACCTTTCTTTATCCGGCTCCAATTTGTTTTTAATTTTCGAACCGTAAGATATATAACAGATTGGAGCTGATAAACTATGTGGAAAAAAATCAGGAACAAAAAATTCGCCCTCGGCCTCGCCCTGTTGGCGGCGTCGATGGCCTTTGCGCCGACCATGACGAGCGCGGCGGACGACATTGCCGCGACGCAAAGCGAGCGTCCCGCGCCGCCGGATTGGAGCGGGAACGGGCAGCCGCCCGCGCCGCCGACGGATGAGAACGGCAATCCGCTTCCTCCACCCGACGGCCACGGAGGCGGCCACGCGCAAAACGGCCGCCCCGCGCCTCCGAGCGGGGACGGGAGCGGGCAACCGCCAACGCCGCCAAACGGGCATGGGCAGCCGCCGCAGGGGATGGAGGGCGGTGTATCCGGACGCGGACAGGACGCGAAGAGCGCGGACAACCTGTCCGCGTCCTGCATTTGGGACGGCAAAGAGGAAGCTGTCGAGGGCAAGACGCTGTTGGCCGATGCCGCCAACGAAAGCGCGGTCCTCGCACGGAACGGCGCGAAGCTGACGTTGCGCGGAGCGACGCTCCGAAAGCTTGGGGACACAACCAGCGAAGAGGACAGCAACTTCACCGGGCAAAACGCGGTGCTGCTGGCGAACAACAGCACCGTCGTCCTCAGCGACACGACGCTGTCCTCCGCCGCAGATGGCGCGAACGCAATCTTCGCCACGGGCAAGCAGGCGAGCATCACCGTGCGCCGCGTAACCATCCGCACCGAGGGAAATTCCTCCCGGGGCCTCGACGCCACGTATGGCGGCACGGTCACGGGCGAGGCCGTGGACATCGCTACCAAAGGGGCGCACTGCGCCGCGCTGGCCACCGACCGAGGCGAAGGCACCGTATCCGTCACGGACAGCAGGCTCATCACCGAGGGCGAAGGCAGCCCCTGCATCTATTCCACGGGCGCCATCGCCGCGACGAATACCTCCGGCACCGCTTACGGCAGCGAAATCGCGGTGGTCGAGGGAAAAAACTCGATCACCCTCGACCGGGCGGATTTGACGGGCCGCGAGAGGAACGGCGTCATGCTCTACCAGAGCTTTTCCGGCGACGCCGACGTCGGCACGGCAAAATTTTCCGCCAGGGACTCGAAACTCACGAACGAATCCGGCGGCGCGATGTTTTACGTGACGAATACGAAAGCGGAAATCGATCTCGAAGCCACAATCCTCTCCACGCCGGACGGTACGCCGCTGCTCCGCGCCGCCGCCGGCCGTTGGGGACAGAGCGGCAAAAACGGCGGGGATGTCACCCTGACGGCGACGCGTCAAACGCTCAGGGGCGACGTGGAAGCCGACGCGCTTTCCCGCGTCACGCTCAATCTCGGCAACAACAGCGCGTGGACAGGCGCGCTGAACGCCGACGCCACAGCAAAATCCGCCACCCTCCGTCTAGCGGAAACCGCGACATGGGCCATGACCGCCGACGCTTACGTAGACACCGTGGAGGACGCGCTCGGCGACTATTCCAACATTGAATCCAACGGATTTTCCATCTACTACAGCCGGGAGAAAAGCCCGACCCTCAACGGCGGCATCTATCCCTTGCCCGGCGGCGGCACACTCGCCCCACGGGGATAACCGAACCGAAACGCCGACAAAACCGGCGGCACGTCCCGCACATGACCGTACAGAACGGCAAAGGAGCGGCTTCCTTCGCGGAGGCCGCTCCTTTGCGTTTTTATACGAATCGCAGTTAGGATTTTTAAATCCTTGCTGCGATTGCATGAGACGTCAGACGCGCTTTAGCGCGGCTGTAGCCTGCGAAACAGGCGCATCTCAGGTAAAATTTGGGTCTGAGATAAGTATTATGTCATTTGGCGTAGCCGAGTTTTTTCAGCCACGCGGAGACTTCCTTTTTTGCCTCGCCTTGGGACTTTTGCGCCGTCTCGCCGGTCATGACGAGAGCCTCGGTGACTTTTGCTTTCGTCGCGTCGGCGATATAGAGGTCCGTGCCGGAGAGGCCGCTGCCCTCGTGGGTGCAGAAAGGCGCGATGGTCTTGCCCTCCAGCTTCACTTTGTCAAAGAAGGTATAGCAGGCCATCGGCAGGTCGCCCCACCAAATCGGGTAGCCGAGGAAGATTGTGTCGTAGCCCGACACGTCCGGCATCGTGCCGACGATCTCCGGCCGGGCGTTTTCGTTTTTCTCCTTTTTCGCGCGTTCCGTTGTCGGGGTGTATTCCTTCGGGTAAGGCTTCGCGGGTTTGATCTCGAAGGTGTCCGCGCCGGTGGCTTCGGCAATCATTTCGGCGAGGATGCGCGTGTTGCCCTTCTCGATGACGCCGACGTTGTAATTTTCATCGGCGCGGGAGAAATAGACGACGAGGGCGCGCTTTCCCGAGGAGGCGACATCCTTCTTCACCGTCTCGGTCTTTGGCGCGGAACTCCCGCCGGAGCTCTTCGCGGGCGCCCCGCCCCCGCAAGCCGTGAGCGTCAGCGCGCAAAGCGCCAAAGCCATCATCGCAAGCCATTTTTTCATGTCTCGTCACTCCTTCTTTGCGTTTTCCATTTGCGCCGCCGCATCGTTGATGCAGCGGATGGCGTTCAGGCTTCTCGGGTAGCCGATGTACGGCAGGCATTGGGAAACAACCTTGATCAAAAATTCCCTGTCGTTGCCGACGCGCATATTGCCGACAGCGTGGGCGGTGAGCTGCGGCTCGCAACCGCCCTGCGCCGCGAGATAGCAGAACGTAATCATTTCCCGCTGGCGAAGATCCAGCCCCGTGCGCGTGTAGTAGTCGCCGAAGCAGTTGTCCGCGAGCCAGACGTTGATGTGCCGCGTCTCCGCCGGGGCGTTCTGCCAAAAGTTTTTCATTCTCTCACCGAAAATCTCCACCTGCGCCGCGTTGCCTTTTTCGCGGCGGTCGTCCATCGTCGTGGTCGCCTGCCCGGGGAGCGGCAGCTTCACACCCCGCGCCTCCAGGACCTCGTTCGTTGCCTGCAAAAACGGATAGGTGCGCCCGATGCCGAGATACGCCGTCGCCTGGTAGACAATCTCCTTCACCTCCACCGGCGTCACGCCGAAATTCAGCGCCGCCGGAAGCACCGCGCGGTATGCGTCGATGCCCTGGCAGCCGAGAAGCGTCGAAAGAATCGCCATGAAGCGCGTGCGCCCGTCGAGGTCGTCCTGGTTCACCACCTCGTCAAAGGCGAAATTGTCGAACCGCTCGACAAATTCCGGGTCGGTCTCGCGCAACTTCGACGCGTAGCCGGGGAACATCTTCTCATGATACTCCTGCGCCGCCTTTGTAATGTTCACGGTATTTTCTCCTCCTTTTGCCGCCGCGCCGCCCGCCGGAGCGAGCAACAGCCCTGCGGCGCACAAAATCGCCAAATACTTTTTCATGCCTGCCTCCATAAAATTTTTATAGCTTTGTGATACGTTCCTCTTTTATTATAAGAACATCCGCCCGTTCTGTCCAATGCTTATCTTTCATGCTTTGCTATGCTTTTTATCTATAAACGCCGAGCCAATCGCCGGCCCCAACACGAAAATATTGTATAAGTCTTGTCAGCGCTTCCCGATTATAATAAAATTGATGTGCATTGCTGTTCCAATTTTTCCATTGAGGTGAACCGTATGAAAAAGAAAATTTCCGTCATGCTTTGCGGGGTTTCGCTGGCGATGGGCGCGCTTTTTCCGATGGACGCAAACGCGGCGGCGCCAGCCGAAAGCGTCCCGGCTGTGCAGGCGGCAGCGCAAAAAAGCGTTTCGCCGACGGACGCCAACGGCTTTGTGCTGCTTTCGGAGGCCGTGCCCGACATCATCCAAGAGATCCACTACTATTCCACCTACAATTTCGTGGGCGACCACATCGACGGTTACGAGGAGCCTTGCGCGCTGATGACGCGGGAGGCCGCCGAGGCGCTCAAGGCCGTGTCGGACGATCTGATGAAACAAGGATACCGGCTGAAGGTGTACGATGCCTACCGCCCGCAGCGGGCTGTCGATCATTTCGTGCGCTGGGCGGAGAACCTCAGCGACAAGCGCATGATGTCGTATTTCTATCCCGAAGTGGACAAGACGCGGCTTTTCGCGGACGGCTACATCGACGCCAAGTCGGGCCACAGCCGAGGCTCCACCCTCGACCTGACGCTCTTCGACATGGCGACGGGAAAAGAAGTGGACATGGGCGGCACCTTCGACCACTTTGGCATCGAGAGCCACCCGGACTGGTGCGGCAATCCCGAAACGGGGGAATACACGGGCAAATACGCGGGCGACGAAACACCCGAGGGCGGCGAAATCAACGAGACGCAGTTCCAGAACCGTATGCTGCTCCGGCGCGTCATGATGCGGCACGGCTTCCGCCCCATCGACACCGAGTGGTGGCATTTCACGCTGAAGGGCGAGCCGTATCCCGACACCTATTTCAACTTCCCCGTGCGGCGGCTTCCGTAAGGAAACATTGCATTTTTTTGAGAAAAGTTCTATCATAACAAAGGTCATATATATCCCCATTAGGAGGTAGCAAGAGTGCTGGCAAAAGATATTATGAAAACAGATGTGTGCTCCATCTCGCGGCATACGCCCATCAAGGAAATCGCCGAAATCATGGCGAAGACGGACATTTCCGGCTTGCCTGTGGTGGACGAGACTTACGACAACAATGTGGTGGGCGTCGTCAGTGAGCTGGATCTGATGCGCAAAGAAATCCAGCCGAACAAGCCGAGTGTTTGGAAAGTCGCCCTTTGGGGGCTGAGCAACAGCAAAAAACTGGACGAGCACATAGACGCCATCCGCAAATGCGAGGCGACGACGGCGGAGAACCTTATGACCTCGCCCGCCATTACCGTGGATGAGCTGGACGATGTGGAAACCGTGGGGCAGCTCATATTCGAGAAGAAAATCAAGCGCGTTTTCGTTACGCGGTACGGAAAGCTCGTCGGCGTCATCAGCCGCTCGGCGTTTGTCAAGAAGCTGCTTGCTTCCATGGAATAAAGAAAAAGGAGAATCGGAAAATGAAACACAACAAACTTTGCGCCGCACTGACGGCGGCTATGATCGGCGCGGGCTGCTGGCTGGGCGCGCCAAGCTCCGAGGCGATGCCGAGGGCGGAAATCGCGGCGATGAAAGCGCCGAAGTCGGGCAATCTGCACTACTGGACGAAAAACTCCGTCGCGAAGGAAAAGCTCGTTTCCTATGTCAAGGACGTGACGGACAAGGAAAGCAAGAATTTCATCCCGGTCGCCGACCGGATTGCGGTCTTCGACATGGACGGCACCTTCATCTGCGAGACTGCGCCGTATTATTTTGAATGGATGCTGTATCTGAACCGCGCGCTTTACGACGCGGACTACAAGCCGTCGGAAGAAGCGCGGGCGTATGCCAAGACCATCGAGGACGGCATCCGGAAGACGGGAACTTTCCCGAAGGGCGTGGACGTAAGCGAGGCGCAAGCGCAGGAAGCGGCGTTCGCGGGCATGACCCCGGCACAGTATGAAGCCTATGTCAAGAAATTTATGGAAAAACCCGTCGAGGGACTGACGAACCTGAAATGGGGCGAGGCGCTCTATCTGCCGATGGTCGAGGTCATCAAGTATCTGCAAGCGAACAACTTCACCGTCTATGTCGTCTCCGGCAGCGACCGGCCGACTGTGCGGATTTTGGCGTGCGACGTGTTGGGCATCGCGCCGGGGCAGGTCATCGGCTCCGACCCGAAAATCATTGCCGCGAAGCAGGGCGACAAGGACGGGCTGGATTATCTCTACGGCAAAGAGGATTATCTGGTGCGCGGCCAGCTCATCGAAAAAAATCTCAAAATGAACAAGGTCTCGGTTATCGCGCAGGAAATCGGCAAGCAGCCCGTCCTCGCGTTCGGCAACAGCAGCGGGGATTCCAGTATGCTGAACTACGCGATGTACGGGAACAAGTACAAGAGCGCGGCGTTCATGGTGCTCTGCGACGACCTGGAGCGCGAGCTCGGGAACGAGAAAAAGGCGGCGAAGTGCAAAGACCTCGCCGACACCTACGGCTGGACGACCATCTCCATGCGGGACGATTTCAAGACCATCTACGGGGACAACGTGGTGCGAAGCGCGAAGCCGTAAAATCATAACGACGACAAGAAGCCCGGACGACGATTCGTTCGGGCTTTACATCGACTTATGACCGTACGTTACAAAAGGAGGCACGAACATGGAATACATGAACTTTTCCGGAGCATGGAAGAAAAGGCTGGCAACATCTTTGTTGTCCCTTTCCGTACTGATGGCGACGCCTGCGGGAATCTTTCCACAGGACGGGCAGGGTTGCGCCTTTGCTGCGGCGGCGCAGGAACAAGCAAAGGATTCCCAGGAATCGAAAGCGGCAGAAGCAACGGGAGATCTGCTGAAAACACTCAATGCGGAAAGAGAACGTTTAAGAGCGCAGTACGGCGAGAATAAAAAGATTACGGACGGCGCTTATGACAAGTCGCTGGCGGTCAAGTGCGTCAACGGCACCTTCGTCGGCAAGAGGACGGGAAATGTCATTGCGTACAAGGGCATTCCGTTTGTCGGCAAGCAGCCCGTCGGCGAGCTGCGCTGGAAAGCGCCGGTGGATGTCGTTCCGGACGACGGCGTGTACGAGGCCTATTACAATGCGAAAAGCCCGCGCCAGGTTGATGACAGGTGGCAGATCGCTTCCCTTTACGTTCAGGGGGAAGACTGCCTGCACCTGAATGTGTGGAAAGCGGACGGGGAATCTTCGGAGAAAAAGCCGGTTATGGTTTGGATACACGGCGGTGCTTTTGAAGTGGGCGGAACGGTCGAACCTCGTGAAGAGGGAACCAATTTCGTCAAAGAGAATCCGGATGTTATCCTCGTTTCCGTCGAGTACCGGCTCGGCGTTTTCGGTTTCCTCCATCTTTCCCATCTGCCGGACGGCGCTGACTACCCCGATACGCAGAATTTAGGACTGATGGATCAGATGGCTGGATTGAAGTGGGTGCATGAAAACATCGCGGCATTTGGCGGCGACCCTGACAACGTGACCATCTGGGGACAATCCGCCGGCGGCGGAAGCGTATCCTTGCTTCCGCTCATCAAGGACTCCCATCAATATTTCCAGAAAGTGATTGTCCAGAGCGGCTCCCCCGTCTTCACAAGGTCTACGGAAGAGGCCGTTGCCTGTACGAACGAACTGATGGAAGCGCTTGGCTGCAAGACCGTTGCCGATCTGCAGAAGGTCGATGCAGATAAGCTCGTAAGCACAGCAGGCCCACTGCTCGGACTGCGCGTGTGGGCGGAGCGTGACGGCAGCCTGTTGCCGCAGGACCCGTATGAGGCTTACGCAAACGGCGCCGCGAAAGACCTGACCTTCCTCCAGGGCTGCACTAAGGATGAAATGGGCTATTTTATATGCGGCGTCGGGTTGAAAGACTGGGATGCCTTTGCCGCTGACCGTTATGCAAAGAAGATGGCCCAGCTGACGAAAGACGAGCAAACCCTTGTTGAAAGTTTCTGCAAAGACGCAAAGGGCGTAACTTCGGAATACTCCAGCACCAACCGCCTGTTCGACCAGATCGTGTTTATCGCGCCACTCTTTAGAATGTCGGAAAACCAGACCAGCGCCGGCGGCAAGTCGTACACCTACTACTTTACGCCCGAATCCTCCGTGCCGCTGTTGAAAAGCGGACACGCGGTAGAGCTTTCGACCGTGTTCAATCACCCGGAGGAGACGCTGGTAACGGGGAGAATCTTTGACGAAACTTTTTCCAAGACTATGCGTAAAATGTGGGTACAGTTTGCCAAGACCGGCAATCCCTCCCTCAGCGCAAAAGAATCCCCGGACGGCAAGGCAAAGGAGTGGCCGCTCTACGACCTGAAGGACAAGAATCTCATGATCTTCGATGAGTTCAATATCCATCCGGAAAAGGCGTCCAAGAGGAAGATTCTGGATTGGGGGAGAACCTATTTCCTGACCAAGTATTACTGCATTTAACAGGCGTTTCCTTAGTGAACCTCCGGATAGATGGGCAAATGCCATCGTCAAAGACAGGCCGCCCTCGGCGGTGGCGAGAAACTTTTTGAAGCATTACAGCGAACGGGCATAAAAAAGAAGGGGATGCCGCACGCAAAACGAAACGTGCGGCATCCCCTTTGGCTATTTTTGCCCGCTTTTCAGCAGGAAAGATCCGGCATGGGCGCGGCAATTACTTTCCCAGCAGAAAAAACGTCTGCTATACTTGAAAAACAAGTCTCAAACGGCAAACACCTGTTTTTATTTTCTGCTTGACAACCTATTTTTTTTTTTTTATAATATATAGTTTGTAAATTATAAAAATCGAAAATTCTTATCATGTAACCTCTGCAAACTGCATACTTTCGTTGATTCCGCGCAACTTATGCGCAAAAATAAAATTATTGGAGGTAATGCAAATGAAGAAAACCGTTATCCTCGGCAACATCATCACGGTTGACGAAAAGAGGCCCTTTGCGAAGGCGGCGTTTGTCAAGGACGGCGTTTTTGCCTATATCGGCGACGCTGACGAGGCGAAAAAGCTTGCCGGTGCGGACGCAAAAATTTTGGATTACGGCGAAAATTTTGTTTATCCCGGTTTCCTTGAAGCGCACGCTCACGGCGCTCTCGCGGGCGACCGCGCTATCGGGCAGGCGAATCTTTCCAAAGTGATTCCAACCGATTATGATAAATACCGCGAAATTATCAAAGATTATATCGCGAAAAATCCCAATAAAGAAGTTTATGTGGCGGCAGGCTGGATTCAAAATGAGGAATACAAAACCAAAGCCTATCTTGATGAAATTTGTCCCGACAAGCCGTTGATGATGAACACGATCGACGGGCATTCTATGTTGTTCAACACAAAGGCATTGGAATGGGCAGGCGTTGACGCCGAATATGCGAAGAAATACGGCTACGACCAAGTGCACGTGGATAAAAACGGCGAGCCGGACGGTTACCTTTGTGAAGGACCGTTATTTCAAATTGTGCCTAAACTCCCAAGATCGTTTGAGGACTTCAAAAAGTATTTGCTTGCATGGCAGGATATTGCCATACAAAATGGATATACGGCTGTAGCCGACGCCGGAGTTGAGCTTCTCTCCCCCAGCGTTACCCAGGCGTACCATGAGCTTGAAGAGGAAGGCAAGCTGAAAATGCGCACTTACGCCTTTTTGATGGTTCCCGAGAACGCCGAAAATCCCAAAGCGGAGGTTGCCCGTATTGCCGCGGACCGCGCAAAATACAGCAATGAATATTTTCACGTCGTAGGCGTCAAGGCTTTTCTGGACGGCGTAATCGAGGCGCATACCGGCTGGCAAATTGATGATTATCTTGACAGCCCCGGTTATCACGGCTTGGAGCGTTTCAACGACCACGACAAAATGGTTGAATTGATCGTTGCGGCAGACGCCGAGGGGCTCTCGGTGCACGTCCATTCCATTGGAAACGGCGCAACGAAATTTATGCTTGACTGCATTGAGGACGCGGAAAAAATTACCGGCGATATGGATCAGCGCAACATTTTGGCGCATTTGCAATTCGTCCGGGAAGAAGATATCCAGCGCATGGGAAAGACCGGCTCCGTACCGGCGGTGTTTACGCTTTGGTGCCCCAAAGAAGCGAACATTTATGATCAGGAAGTCCGATACGTCGGCGAAGCCATCGCGGAGAAAGGTTACCCGATCAAATCTTTCTATGACGCGGGCGCGAACGTGGTATTTCATTCGGATTATCCCGTGTCGCCGCTTTTTGACATCAAAAACAGCATTTACGTGGCCGAGGCGCGCGACTTCCCGAAGGGAATCGGCAAGGTGTCAAAACCGCGCAATATGGAAGAAGCCATCACCCGCGAACAGTCGCTTCGCGCAATGACGATAAACGTTGCCCGTCAATGGCGTCAGGAAAGCCGCCTGGGTTCCATCGAGTTTGGAAAAATCGCCAATATGACGGTGTTCGACTGCGATTTCCTGCACGACGATTTAGAGAAAGTCGCGAAGGCAAAGATTGTCGCCACTGTCATTGACGGCGAAGAAGTCTACAAAGCGTAAAATTTTTCTGCTTAAAAATTTTCTGCTGCACTGTTGTGAAAAACAGTGCAGCAGATATTGTTATTTACGGTAAAATCTTCATTGAAAGTGGTAATTATGAGAAAACGCAAAGATTTTGTCAAATTGTTTGAGAGCCGGGAAAGCAACATAGATTCTCGCATCATACGCGATTATATCGAAAACGGAATCGCGACTGTAAATTGCTGCATTTCCGGCTACCATGACGTAATCAGCACATACAGTTCAAAAGGCCAAGAGAGCTTGAATCCTGATTTTGTCGATTTTCTTGAAAGCTCCGCCGAGCCTATTCCGGGCGAATATCCGCTTGTTTTGAACATCATCGGAAATTGCCTGTCCGACGAAGAGAAAGAAACGATCACGGAAACGATTTTCGAGGTTTTTTCTTATAAACTCGGCATGGTTGAAAAGGAACAAGAAAAAGAATCGAAAGTGTTCCTCTTCCGGATTGTCGGCTCGATTATCGCCGGAATCCTTTTGACTATAACAGCTTTTATCGAACATCTGCCACAAGAAATTTTCGTTGTACTTTTTTGGTTTTTTGGCGACAGAATGTTTCAGTCTATCTTCGTTACGAGACGTGAACTTCGCAAGGAAAAACGTCTTGCAGGACGATTGGCAAGCATCAAGGTCATTTTTTCGGACACCTGTGAAAAACGGCATTATACAGAAGATGAGATACAGAAATTGTATGCCGAG
>JAFVAI010000095.1 GCA_017480545.1 Schwartzia sp. (in: firmicutes)
AAAGCCTTTGTTTACGCGGGGTGTTTTAGGAAACACCGAACAAGTCCCGCCGCGAAACAGTCCACCGGACTGTTTCGCTACCGGGTCTTTTTCCGTCATGCCGCGTCAGATGCCGTTCGACGTAGCGATGCTACGCCTTCACGCCATCTTCCTTGCCTGACGATAAGCAGACGCTTAGCGCTTTGGCGCTTAGCGGTCGCTTATGCAAAGCTAAAAATCCCTCGGCAGGGTCACGACTTGACTTATTCGGCGTTTCCTTTATCCTTCCTGCGCGGGCTGCCATTCCGCCCGTGCGCGGCGGCTGCGCCAGAGGATCAAGGCGATCATAAGATTCACGAGGAAGAGCCCCGCGAAGAGATAGAGCGTTACGGTGTAGCCGTAGCCTTGGTCGTGCAGCAGCGAGACGAGGGTTGGCCCCGCGATGCCGGCGAGTCCCCAGGCGGTCAGGACGCGGCCGTGGATGGCGCTGAGGCAGCGGACGCCGAAAATGTCGCTGAGATAGGCGGGCATACAGGAAAAGCCGCCGCCGTAGCAGCTGATAATCAGGAGCGTCAGCATTTGGAACAGCCCCGGCGTTTTCGCGTCCGCCAACGCAAGGAAGGCGGTGATCTCGATGAGGAAAAACAGCGCGTAAGTCGCGCCCCGGCCGATATAGTCGGAGACGGTGGACCAAGCGATGCGCCCAAGACCGTTGACGAGGCCGATGACGCCGACGAGGCTCGCGGCTTCTACCGCCGTCATGCCGCAAGTTTCCTGCGCCATAGGCGACGCTACGGCCAGCAGGCTGATGCCGCAGGTGATGTTGATGAAGAATATCCACCAGAGGGCGGCGAATTGCCAAGTCCGCACCGCGTCTTCCGTGGACAGCCCTTCCAGCGCGGGCGCCGCGTTCGGATGTTTTTCCGAGGGGGCGGGCGCGGATTTCGCCGGAGGCTTCAGGTAGAGCGCGGACGCGCCCATGACGAGCATGTACACGGCGCCGGGAATGACGAAAGCGGAAATCAGCCCGTAGGCCGCCGCCAGGTATTGCATGACGGGACCGGCGACCAGCGCGGCGAAGCCGAAGCCCATGATGGCCATGCCGGTGGCGAAGCCCCGATGGCGGGGAAAGTATTTGACCAACGTGGAGACCGGCGTGATGTAGCCGACGCCGAGCCCGACGCCGCCGATGACGCCGTAAAACAGATAGAGCAGCGCGAGACTCTGCCGCGAAATGGCAAACGCGGTGCCCAGCATACCGGCGCCGAACAGCAGCATGGAAATAAGGCCGCTCTTTTTCGGCCCGCTGCGCTCGACGAAATTGCCGAGGAATCCGGCCGATGTGCCGAGAAAAAGAATGGCGACGGAAAACGCCCAAGTGACATCCCGCAGGGACGCCCCGACGGCCTCCATGATGGGGCGCGTCAGGACGCTCCAAGCGTAGACGCTGCCGATGGAGATGTGGATCCCGACGGCGGACAGTGCGATCAACCAGCGATTTCTCATGACGACCTCCTGCAGGTAGATAGGAGAGGCGTACCCCAGGCGCAAAAAAACGCCCGGGCAAAATCCTCTCTGCCCAGACGGTCGGCTTGTGACAGCTCTGCGCGACACGTGGTCAATTCCACTCATCCGTCAGCCGCGCACAACCGATTCAATTTTGTGGCTCGATTATAACCGCCGGGACGGAGGTCTGTCAAGCGGGACTTTTGTTTGCTGAAAAATGCGCGTCCTCTTTTTCCGCAACCATAGATTTCTAGGATTCAACGTGATATAATAATAACGGATTTCAGATTTGTGTATGCAGGCAAAATATGATCATGAAGGGGAGAAGCGTCAGATGAAAGTATTGGCAGCAGACGGCGTCTCAGCGCGCGGCATTGAAATCTTGCGGGAGGCGGGCTTTGAGGTCGACGTAAAGGACAAAATCTCGGCGGACGAGCTCGTGGCAACCATCGGGGACTATGACGCGCTGATTGTGCGCTCGGCCTCGAAGGTGACGAAGGATGTGTTGGCGGCGGCGAAGAATTTGAAAATCATCGGCCGCGCGGGTGTCGGCGTGGACAACATCGACGTGCCGGAAGCGACGGCGCGGGGCATTATCGTCATCAATTCCCCGGGCGGAAACACCACGGCGGCCACCGAGCACACCATGGGCATGATGCTGGCCATGGCGCGCCATATCGCCATCGCGAACGAGACGACCCAAAAAGGCGAGTGGAACCGCAAGAAGTACACGGGCGTCGAGCTCATGGGCAAGACCCTCGGCATCGTCGGCCTCGGGCGCATCGGCAGCGGCATCGCGAAGCGGGCGGCGGCCTTCGGCATGACGGTCATCGGCTACGACCCGTATGTGAACGAGGAGCGCGCGCAAGCGATGGGCTTGGAACTGGTGGACATGGACGGCATCATTTCGCGCTCCGATTTCGTCACCGTCCATATGCCGTTGACGAACGAGACCAGAAATATGTTCAACAAGGACAACATCGCGAAAATGAAAAAAGGCGTACGCTTCGTGAACTGCGCCCGCGGCGGCATCATCAACGAGCAGGATCTCGCCGACGCGGTAAAGAGCGGCCAGGTCGCGGGGGCGGCGGTGGACGTGTTCACCTCGGAGCCCTTGGCGGAGGACAGCCCGCTGCGCGGGGTGCCGGGCATCACGCTTACGCCGCACCTCGGCGCGTCCACGGTGGAGGCGCAGATCGGCGTGTCCATCGACGTGGCGGAGGGCATCGTCGCGGCGCTGAAGGGCGAGCCGGTGATGACGGCGGTGAACATGGCGCCGGTGTCCGCGCAGGCGATGAACGTCATCAAGCCCTTTTTCGACCTCGCGGAGCGTCTCGGCTGCATGGCGACGGCTCTCGCAGAGGGCGCGGTCACGGCGGTGGAGGTCGAGTACACGGGAGAGATCACCGATGTCAATACGAAACTCCTGACCACGGCGGTGCTGAAAGGCATGCTGACGCCGATTCTCGAAACGAACGTGAACTTCGTCAACGCGCCGGGCCTCGCGAAGGAACGCAATATCAGTGTGCGCGAGGTCAAGAGCAAGGAAACGGCGGACTACGCGAACACGATCCGCGTCAAAGCCACAGCGGAGAAAAAGGGCGTAGTGCTGGCGGGCGCGCTCTTCGGCTCGGAGGGCCGCATCGTGGAACTCGACGGCTATCGCGTCGACCTCGACCCGCACAAGCACATCATGATCTGTCCGCACATCAACCGCCCCGGCGTCATCGGTACGGTGGGCTCGATCATGGGCAAGGCGAACATCAACATCAGCGGCATGCAGGTGGGCCAAACGGACAAGGAAGGCACAAACCTGATGGTGCTGACCGTGGACAGCGACGTGCCGGCAGACGTGCTGAGCGAGGTCACGACGCTGGACGGCATCTTCGGCGCGAAAATGATCAACCTGAACGTGATTTGATATTTGTATATGCAGGCCAAAAGGGCGCGGACGACGAAAAATTGTCGTCCGCGCCCTTTTGGTTGACATTCGTTTTTTACGTTCTATAATGAAAAGAGAAAATATGCATAAGAAAGTGAGTGCCCATGATTCCTTTTACCATTGACGAATTGACGCCGTGCCTTCGGGATACGCAAACCGGGGACATTGTGGAAACCGAGATTGTCAGGATTCGGCGGAAGAGCTTTCTTTCCAAGTTCAACGAAAGAACCGGATGGTATGTCAATTGGGCAAAATTCCCGAAAGACGTGGAGATTTACGCGCTCGTCTTAAAGGGGACAATGGACATCCAAGGGATGGTCGCGATTGAAAGCCGCCCGGATGCGCGGGCCGTGCATATTCGTTGGGCATGTACAGCGCCGCAAAACAATGTTTGGGAGAACGGAACGCAGAAATATTCCGGCGTTGGAGGGCATCTTTTCGCGCTGGCGGGGAATAAATCAGCGGAATATGGTTTTGACGGATTTGTCTTCGCGGAGGCGATGAACGACGAAATTCTCGCGCATTACCAACAGAAATTTGGTGCTGAGCCGTTTCCTTTCGGGGAGCCTCCACACCCATATCGCTTTATCATCAATGAGGCAAACATGAAGCGCGTTCGGGAGGAATACGATTATGAAAACACTGACGAAGAAATCTGAGCGCAGACGGCTTGCTCTCGACTATATCCGTCAGCACAACCCGCAACAGCCGACGCAAAAGTTTGGCTATGATGTCGCGGCGATTTCAAGATACGCCCGCGAGAAAAAAATCGCCATTTCCGAAATTCCCGTGGAGGAGCTGGAGCAGTTTTCTGTGCCATAACGCATATGCAACAACGGCGCGGACGACGAAAAATTGTCGTCCGCGCCCTTTTTGCACTGTGGGGGTTAAATTTTTTTGCGAGGCGTCACGCGCCCGGTTTCGCGCTTTCCGATTGGCGTTTCAACGTCCGCTTGCGCAGATACATTTCGTGGTCCGCGCGGGCGAATACGTTATGGAAAGCTTGGTCTTCGCCTTCGTCATAGTCCGACAGGCCCATGGCGATGACCATGGCGTTTTTCTCGCGGCTGGCTTCGTCCATGATGCTGTCGAAGCTGTGGTGCAGCGCGAGCCTGTTTTCAAAGTCCGCTCCTTCCAACAGGGCAACAAATTCGTCGCCGCCGACGCGGAAGACGGGGCTGTGCTTGAAATGGTTGCAAATCAGGCGGGAAGCGCGGATGATGTATTGGTCGCCTTCCTTGTGCCCGAAGCAGTCGTTGATCGTTTTCAGGTCGTTCAGGTCAAAGACGGCTATCGCGAAGGGAGGAGCGGTTCTGTCCGCGATCCGGCGGTTTTTCTGCTCTTCCGTTTCGCGGTACGCCGTCTTGTTTTTCAGGCCGGTCAGCGAATCCGTGTAGGCAGCCTGCCAAGCGGACTTTAGCTGCTCGTGCTGACGGTTTTCCCGCAGCAGGGACTCCGCGAGCCGGAATTTGTATTCGTCCTTTTCGTTGCTGACCACGAAGGTGTGCAGCAGGGACGTGCCCAGCATGTATCCGGCGGAGTAAAGCGGCAGCAGCGGATAATAGAGCTGGATGAACAGCAGGACTGCCATTGCCAGCCCGAACAGGCAAATCGCCTGATAGCGGCTTTTGGCTGTTCCTTCCGCCCATGTCATGGCACGGGCCATATAGACGGCGGACAGCAGGAACAGGAGGACTTGGAGCAGCAGCAGCCAGTGCCGAAGCGCGCACGGCTGATAGACGCCGTTTTCGTCGAACCAGAAGAGAACCGGGCGAAAGCAGTTGAGGATGGAGACGACCAGGAAGACCGTGAAGAAAGCGCGCCCAATATAGGAAAGCAGACGGCTGAATATGTTTTCCTCGGCCAGATACGCGACCACGTATTGCGTCCAGAACAGTACGCCCGAAGCCATCGCGACATAGTAGATCGTGGTGTCGACAAAGAGCGGGAAGATCAGATGCAGGCCGTCCAGGATGCCCCAGAGCACATCGGTGACGTAATACGCCAAAATGCAGTACAGGAGTTTTCGGTACAGCCCGATGGCGGGAATGTTTCGGCTGTCTTCGCGCCGGGAAAAAATATCATAGTTCTCGATGAGGAGGATAGCGCTCGCGAGCAGCCCGATGGAGGAGTAGTAAAATTCCACGGCGATCCCTCACAATGCAGTTTATAGGATCAATATAAAAGCATAAACCTCTACTATTATAGCATGGCCGGACGGCTTTCTCAACCCGCGCGCCGGGCAGCGAAGGCCATTCTTTTGGGAGGCGCGCAAAATTTATGCGTTTGGATTTTGCCTTGTCCTTTCATATATGCTATACTTACAAATTATACAGCAAGGAACTGTCGAAACCTCAACGATCCATTTTTTCGCACAGTTCCCAAGCCGTAAATCATTTGGAGGAGAAAGCCGAAATGGAGAAGTACAACCCGAAGGAAATCGAGCAGAAATGGCAGAAGAAGTGGGCGGATGAGGAAACCTACAGGACGGAGGCCAATCCCTCGCTGAAAAAGTATTATGTGTTGGAAATGTTCCCGTACCCGTCGGGGAATCTCCACATGGGGCACGTCCGCAATTATTCCATCGGCGACGTGCTGGCGCGGTACAAGCGCATGGCGGGCTTCAACGTGATTCACCCGATGGGCTACGATGCGTTCGGGATGCCGGCGGAAAACGCCGCCATCAAGCACGGCGTCCGTCCGTCGGATTGGACGTTCTCGAATATCGAAAATATGACGCGCCAGCAGCAGACGATGGGGCTTTCCTACGATTGGGATCGCGAGGTGGAGACCTGCCGCCCCGATTATTACCGTTGGACGCAGTGGCTGTTCGAGCTTTTTTACAAGCGCGGCCTCGCGTACAAAAAAGCGGCGTCGGTGAACTGGTGCGACACCTGCGGCACGGTGCTCGCGAACGAGCAGGTCGTGGACGGCAAATGCTGGCGCTGCGATTCGGAAGTGCACAAGAAGAGCCTGTCCCAGTGGTTTTTGAAAATCACCGATTACGCCGACGAGCTTTTGAAGGATCTCGAACTTTTGAAGGGGTGGCCGGAGCGCGTCAAGACGATGCAGGACAACTGGATCGGGCGCAGCGAGGGCTTGGAGTTCTCCTTTGATTTTCCCGCGCTTGGCGAGAAAATCCCCGTGTACACGACGCGCCCCGATACGGCGTTCGGCGTCACGTTCCTCGCGCTGGCGGCGGAGCATCCGTTGGTGGAGAAAATCTGCGAAAACAATCCGAAGGCGGCGGAGATCAAAGCCTTCTGCGAGAAAGCGCGCAACCAGTCCGAGATGGAGCGCACGTCCGAGACTTCGGAGAAGGAGGGCATTTTCACCGGGATGTACTGCGTGAATCCATTTAATGGAAACGAAGTGCAAATCTGGGTGACGAATTACGTCCTCGCCGAGTACGGCACGGGCGCGGTCATGGGCGTGCCGTCGGGCGACCAGCGCGACTGGATGTTTGCGACGAAGTACAAAATCCCGATTATCCTGACCCTTCAGCCGAAAGGACAGGAATTGAAGCTGGAGGATATGACGGCGGCATATACGGAAAAGGACGGCGAGCTTGTCAATTCCGGCCGCTTCACGGGCATGGAAATGCACGCGGCGATGAGCGCCATCATGGACGAGGCGGAGGCAAAGGGCTTCGGCAAACGTCGCGTCAATTATCGTCTGCGGGACTGGCTGATTTCCCGTCAGCGGTACTGGGGCGCGCCGATTCCGATTATCCACTGCCCGCACTGCGGCGAGGTGCTGGTGCCCGAGGAGGAGCTTCCCGTCAAGCTGCCGGAGAATGTGAAGTTCGAGCAGGGCGCGGTGTCGCCGTTGGCCCAGTGCGAGGAATTCGTCAACGTCAAATGCCCGAAGTGCGGCGGCGACGCGAAGCGCGAGACGGACACGATGGACACTTTCATTTGCTCGTCGTGGTATTATCTGCGTTATACCGACCCGCACAACGACAAAATGCCCTTTGCAAAGGACAAGGTGAATTACTGGGGGCCGGTGGACCAATACATCGGCGGCATCGAGCACGCGATCCTGCATCTCCTGTATTCGCGCTTCTTCACGAAGGTACTGCGGGACGCGGGGCTGGTGGACTTCGACGAGCCGTTTGCGAACCTTTTGACGCAAGGCATGGTCATCAAGGACGGTTCGAAGATGTCGAAGTCGAAGGGCAACGTCGTCTCGCCGGAGGAAATTATCGCGAAATACGGCGCGGACACGGCGCGTCTCTTTATCCTGTTCGCCGCGCCGCCGGAGCGCGACCTCGAATGGAGCGACCAAGGCGTCGAGGGCGCGTGGCGTTTCCTGAACCGCGTCTGGCGTATTGTCGGACAGTTCGCGCCGTTGGTGAAGGAAGGTGTGGACGACTATGACGTTTCGAAGCTGACGAAAGAGGAAACGGCGCTTCGCCGCGTCCTGCACCAGACGATTGCGAAAGTTACGGACGACATCGAGAACCGTTTCACGTTCAATACGGCGATCAGCGCCATCATGGAGTTGGTCAACGAGCTTTACACGTTCCAAGAGGCGACGGTGAACAACGGGCTTGTCCGCGAGGTCGTCGTGGATCTCTTGAAGCTGCTCGCGCCGTTCTCCCCGCATATCGCCGAGGAAATGTGGAGCGCAATCGGCGGCGAGGGAAGCGTCCACGCGCAGCCGTGGCCGACATACGACGAGGAGGCCGTGAAAGAGGACGAGGTCGAGATTGTCCTCCAAATCAACGGCAAAGTGCGTGACCGCATCGTCGTCCCGGCGGCGCTGGACAAGGCCGCGATGGAAACGACGGCGCTGGACCAGCCGAAGGTGAAGCAGTACACCGAGGGCAAGACAATCGTTAAGGTCGTCGCCGTCCCGGGCAAGCTTGTCAATATCGTGGTCAAGTGAAAATTTCCATCTTATATTCCATATTATAAAGAAAGCAGGAAAGAACCATGGCGGAAACGATTTGGGCCGTATTTCCCCCGGTTTTGACGATTGCGTTGGCGCTGGCGACGAAGGAAGTCTATATGTCGCTGTTGATCGGCATTTTCTCCGGGGCGATGCTCTACTCGAATTTCAATGTGCTTCAGGCGATTTTGACGATGTTCGCGGTCATGGAGGAAAAGGTCGGCGGCAACGTCAATATCCTCGTGTTCCTTGTCGTCCTCGGCATCCTCGTCGCGGCGATTTCCCGCTCCGGCGCGACGGAGGCGTATGGCCGATGGGCGGGGGCGCGGATTCACGGGAAGCGCAGCGCGCTGTTCCTGACGGCGCTTCTTGGCATCATCATCTTCATCGACGACTATTTCAACTGCCTGACGGTGGGGACGGTCATGCGCCCGATCACCGACCGCTTCAAGGTCTCGCGGGCCAAGCTCGCCTATATCATCGACGCGACGGCGGCGCCCGTCTGCATCCTCGCGCCCGTTTCGAGTTGGGCCGCGGCGGTGGGCTCGTCGCTTCCCGAAGGGACGACGATTGACGGCTTCGCGCTGTTTCTGCGGACGATTCCCGTGAACCTCTATGCGATATTGACCATGCTCTTCATGCTGTTCATCGCGTGGACGGGCCGCGATTTCGCAGCGATGGGCAGGATGGTCCGCCTCAACCGTGAACATTTTATTGTCGCGGAGGAATACAGGGACAGCGCGGACGCGAAAGGGGCGCTCGGCAATGGCAAGGTGATTGACCTGATGTTGCCAATCTTCGTGCTGATCGGCGCCTGCGTCTTTGGGATGCTTTACACCGGCGGCATCATGGAAGGAAAATCCATTGCCGACGCCTTTGCCGACTGCGACTCGGCGAAAGCGCTGGTGCTCGGCTCCTTCATCTCGTTTGTGTTCATCGCGCTCCTGTATCTGCCGCGCGGTGTGCTTTCGTTCAACCAATTCTGCGAATGCTTCGTGCTGGGCTTCAAGGCGATGGTTCCGGCAGTCTTCATTCTCTGCCTCGCTTGGACCATGTCGGGCATTGTCAGCGACAAATATCTGAACCTCGGCGGCTACGTCGGCCAGCTTGTGCAGGCCAATTCCGCCGTGGGGCTGTTCCTGCCGGCGATCTTCTTCGTCGTCGCCGGGTTCTTGGCATTTTCTACCGGAACGTCTTGGGGAACCTTTGGCATTTTGATTCCGATTGCATTGGCCATCGTCGGCCTTGAACAGTACGAGCTGCTGGTGCTGATGGTGGCAGCGATACTGTCCGGCGCGGTGGCGGGCGACCACGCGTCGCCGATTTCCGACACGACGATTTTGGCCTCGGCGGGCGCGCAGTGCCATCACCTCGACCATGTGGCTACGCAGATTCCCTATGTGATGCTCGTCTGCGTGTGCAGCTTCGTCGGCTACGTCGTGGACGGCTTCACGCAAAACGGCTTCGCGGGCCTCGCGGTGGGCATCGTGCTCCTCGCGGCCTGTTGCCTCGTGATTCGCGCGAAATTCGAGCCGGTCGAGGTCGATGAGAAGTAGAACAAGAAACAACAAGGCATGGGCCGCGCGCTCATGCCTTTTTTGGTCAAGTGGCGTTTCCTCGCTCTAGCCCCGGCGCCTTCCCGGCCCCCGCCGACGGCGCAACCGAAGCTTGCGGCGACGGCACCTATCGCGGCGGCCAGGAGATCACCCGCGCAATGCGAAAGGCTGTTTTTCTGCCCAAAATTGACAGAAAAATATTGAAAATCGGATTCCTTCTATATATAATAGAGAAAGATATTTTGCAAATTATTAACGGGAGGGATTCATTCATGGCAAAATATGTGATGGCGCTGGACGCCGGAACGACAAGCAACCGGGCGATCATCTTCGACGAGGAGTCGCGGATTGTCGGCGTCTCGCAAAAGGAGTTCACGCAGCATTTCCCCGAGCCGGGCTGGGTGGAACACGACGCCGAGGAAATCTGGAGCACGATGGTCACGGTGATGAAGGAGGCGTTGGAAAAGGCGGGGCTGACCGCGGGCAATCTTTCCGCCGTCGGCATCACGAACCAGCGCGAGACGGCGGTGGTTTGGGACAAAAACACCGGACGCCCCGTTTACAACGCGATTGTCTGGCAGTCGCGGCAGACGGCGGACATCTGCGAGGATTTGAAGCGGCAGGGTCTGGAAGATGAATTTCATCACAAGACCGGGCTTGTCATCGACGCGTATTTTTCCGGCACGAAGGTCAAATGGATCCTCGACCATGTGGACGGCGCGCGGGCGGCGGCGGAGAAGGGCGATTTGCTCTTCGGCACCATCGACTGCTGGCTGATCTGGAAGCTGACGGGCGGCAAGGTTCATGTGACCGATTATTCGAACGCGTCCCGGACGCTGATGTACAATATCCATGAACTGAAATGGGACGACGACCTTCTGAAGCATTTGACCGTCCCCGCGTCCATGCTGCCGGAGGTTCACGCCTCCAGCGAGGTCTACGGCGAGACCGATCCGAAGATTCTCGGCGGCGCGGTGCCCATCGCGGGCGCGGCGGGCGACCAGCAGGCGGCGCTTTTCGGGCAGAACTGCTTCGAGCCGGGTATGGCAAAAAATACCTATGGCACGGGCTGCTTCATGCTGATGAACACCGGCACGAAAATCCACGAGTCGAAGAACGGTCTCGTGACGACGATTGCCTGGGGCGTGGACGGCAAGGTCGAGTACGCGCTGGAAGGCTCGATTTTCGTTGCCGGCTCGGCGGTGCAATGGCTGCGTGACGGTCTGCGGGTCATCGACACGGCGCCGGATTCCGAGTGGGTGGCGAAGCGTGTGCCCGACGCGGGCGGCGTCTATATGGTTCCGGCGTTCGTCGGCCTCGGCGCGCCGTATTGGGATATGAACGCGCGCGGCATGTTGATCGGCCTGACTCGCGGCACGACGAAGGCGCATATCGTCCGCGCTACGCTGGACTCGATGGCGTACCAGACGCGCGACGTCCTTTCCGCGATGGAGGCCGATTCCGATATCCGCCTTGCCTCGCTGAAGGTGGACGGCGGCGCTGTGGCGAACAATATGCTGATGCAGTTCCAGGCGGACATCCTCGGCGTTCCGGTGGAGCGGCCCCAGTGCATCGAGACGACGGCCATGGGCGCGGCGTATCTCGCCGGTCTCGCCACAGGCGTCTGGTCGTCGAAGGAAGAGCTCAAGAAGAGCTGGAAGCTGGATCTCCGCTTTGAGCCGAAAATGTCGAAGGACGAGGCGGACGGCCTCTACAAGGGTTGGCGCAAGGCGGTCAAGCACGCGATGCATTGGCTGGACGAGGAATAAATCCGAACAATTCACGGCACGAAAATTTTTGAAGTAAGAATTTCTTACCTCAAAATTTCGCGACGCTATCAAAGGAGCGACAATTATGGATAATTTGCTTGGCGAGTTTATGGGTACGTTGGTTCTGATTGTATTCGGCTGCGGCGTCAACGCGAACATGGCGCTGAAAAAGACCTGCGGCAACGGCGGCGGCTGGATTTGCACGACGACGGGCTGGGCCTTTGCCGTGCTGCTAGGCGTCTATACCTCGGTGGCGCTCGGCGCACCCCAGGGCGACCTGAATCCTTCCGTAACGCTGGCGAAGACACTGGCGGGCGTTTATACGCTCCAACAGTGCATCGCGACGTCCCTCGCGCAGATTGCGGGCGGCGTCGCGGGCGGCATTATCGTCTGGCTCGCGTATCTGCCCCACTGGGCGGAGACGGAGGACGGCCCGACGAAGCGCGGCGTATTTTGCACGGCTCCGGCGGTCCGCAATATTCCGGCGAACTTCATCGCCGAGGCGATTGCGACCTTCTTCCTGATGTTCGTCATCTGGATGATTTTCGCGAAACCGAACGGCCCGCTGCCTGCGGGCTTCGGCCCGTACCTCGTCGCGATGCTGATCTGGGCGTTGGGCCTTTCCCTCGGCGGCCCGACCGGCTACGCGATGAACGCGGCCCGCGACCTTGGCCCGCGGATCGCGCATCTTCTCGTACCGATCCCGAACAAGGCCGACTCCGATTGGGGTTACGCTTGGGTGCCGGTCGTCGCTCCGCTTTGCGGCGGCATGGCAGCCTATTTCGTGGCGCATATCTTCGGCATCGTGTAATGCAGAAGGAACAATAAAAAACTGCCGTGCGCAAGCAAAACGCACGGCAGTTTTTGTATATGTGCCCGGCGATAGGGGGCGCCGGGTACGAGAAAAATAGGAAAGGGGGACAAACTCGTTCCTTCCATCGCTATGCTATAACATGAGAATGAAAAGAATGTGGAACGATTATATGGGAGGGGCCTTGCGGGCGACGGGCAAAAAATCGGCGGGAAGTTGTTGACAAACAAAATCCCGCACGATATAATATGCCTTGTCAGTCCGACGACGTCCTGCGGGCGCGGCGGACGAGGAAATGCGGAAGTAGCTCAGTGGTAGAGCATCACCTTGCCAAGGTGGGGGTCGCGGGTCCGAGTCCCGTTTTCCGCTCCATGACTTCATTCCCGCATACGCAAGTGTGCGGTTTTTCTTTTCTGTGGGCCTATAGCTCAGTTGGTTAGAGCAGCCGGCTCATAACCGGCCGGTCCTTGGTTCGAGCCCAAGTGGGCCCACCAAAAACGGGTAGGTGCCCGAGTGGTTAAAGGGAACAGACTGTAAATCTGTCGCCTAGCGGCTACGCTGGTTCGAATCCAGCCCTGCCCACCAAAAATTTGGATATTTCTTCAAAAAAGTTCTTGACAAAGGAATTTTCTTGAGGTAATATGTACAAGCTGACCGACGGAGCTCGCCTCCAAGATCAGCGGGGTGTTCCCTGAAAACTGAACAATGCAAAAATGAATCATCCAAAAGATTCAAGCCAGATGTGCGGTTTGGATATGTGCGGAAGTAGCTCAGTGGTAGAGCATCACCTTGCCAAGGTGGGGGTCGCGGGTTCGAGTCCCGTTTTCCGCTCCATTATCAAAACCTAACAATTTCTTTTACAAAAGACGATTTCGGAGCCGACGAACGGCCCTGTGAAGTCATACACTTCATGGAGAGTTTGATCCTGGCTCAGGACGAACGCTGGCG
>JAFVAI010000096.1 GCA_017480545.1 Schwartzia sp. (in: firmicutes)
CGCTTCACCACGGTCATGGGCAAAATGACAAGCCCGTACTCGTGCGGCTTGAACGGGCCGCGCAGCATATCCGCCACGTTCCAGATCATCGCGGCCTTTTCGGCAATATTCGTCCCGACGATGTTGATGCGATCATTGGTCATGATTTGCGCTCCTTTAGGTATAATCCTTCCTATTGCAATTATACCATTCCGCGCCGTGCCGAACAATGTGCGGCGCCTTAATTCAAAAATCCGCTTGACAGGATTTCGTGTCGCTCTCTATAGTATAGGCAAGGATTTCGTTTAAGATTTTTGAAGGAGGGGATTCGATGTCGGTTTACAAGTGCAAGATCTGCGGTTTTATCTTCGACGAGGCAAAGGAAGGGCGAAAGCTCTCGGAGTTGGATGCCTGTCCGGTCTGCAAGCAACCGTTGTCGAGCTTCGAGAAGATCGCGGACGCGGAGGAGGAGAGCGCGCCCGCAACTGTTTTCGAGGGGGATTTGGCCTACGACGCCCGCTTCGTTCGGCAGGACGATTCGGCGCGGTACATGGCGGAAATCCATCAGATGGCGACGACGGGCAAGAGTTTGTCCGGCGCTATGGGGACGCTGATGCCGGTGCCCGGCTGGGACGAGCTTTTGCTTCTGGGCGCGCAGCTCGACCCGGCGCCGCTTCTCGACAATGAGCCGGTGGATGCACGGACGGTGATCGGCAAGCGCGCGAAGCAGCCGATGGTGTTGGAAAGCCCCGTTTACATTTCCCATATGTCTTTCGGCGCGCTGTCCCGCGAGGCGAAGATCGCGCTGTCGAAGGGCTCGGCGTTGGCGAAGACCGCCATGTGCAGCGGCGAGGGCGGCATCCTGCCGGAGGAGCGGGCGGCGGCTTACAAGTACATTTTCGAGTACATCCCGAACAAGTACAGCGCCACCGACGAAAATCTCCGCGCCGCCGACGCCATCGAAATCAAGATCGGGCAGGGCACAAAGCCGGGCATGGGCGGCCATCTGCCGGGCGAGAAAGTGACACCGGAAATTGCGGCGCTGCGCGGCAAGAAGCCCGGCGAGGACGTGCAGAGCCCCAGCAAGTTCCCGGAAATCCATGCCAAAGAAGATTTGAAAGCGATGGTGGACGAGCTTCGGGCGCGCTCCGGCGGCCGTCCCATCGGCATCAAGATTGCCGCCGGACATATCGAGGCGGATCTCGCGCATTGCGTCTATGCCGCGCCGGACTTCATCACCATTGACGGGCGCGGCGGCGCCACCGGCTCCAGTCCGCTGCTCCTCAGGGAGGCGACCACCGTGCCGACGATGTTCGCGTTGGCGCGGGCGCGCAAATATCTCGACAAAGTCGGCGCGGACATCGCCCTCGTCATCACCGGTGGCCTTAGGGTGTCCGCGGACTTCGCGAAAGCCTTGGCGCTCGGCGCCGACGCGGTGGCCGTCGCCAGCGCCGCGCTGATTGCCGCCGCCTGCCAGCAGTACCGCATCTGCGGCACGGGGAATTGCCCGGTGGGCATCGCGACACAGAATCCGGAGCTTCGCGCGCGTCTCGATGTGGACGCCGCCGCGCAACGGGTGGCGAATTTCCTGAACGTGTCGCTGGCCGAGCTGAAGACCTTTGCCCGTGTCACGGGCCACGCCTCGGTCCACGGCCTCGGCCGCGCCGACCTCATCGCGCTGCGCCGGGAAATCGCCGACGCCGTCGGCGTCCCCTTCGCCGGAGACCCGTCCCCCGGCGTATAAACGCAACCTGCAAAAAAGCGCTCGCGCTGTGCCGATACGCACAGCGCGAGCGCTTTTTCGCGAAACTTTCCGCCGCTATTCCTCCACGAGGCACACGCGGTTTTTCCCCTCTTCCTTCGCGCGGTACAGCGCTTGGTCGAGATTCCTGTAAAATACCATGATGTTTCCGCGCTCCGGGTATTGCGCGACACCGATGCTGCCGGTGACGGAGCGGCCGTCCGGCAGGATGTGTCCGGCTTCGAAGGCTGTCCGGATGCGTTCCGCGACTTCGGCCGCGTCTTGCAGGCGCGCGCCGGGCAGAATGATCAGGAATTCCTCTCCGCCCCACCGGCCCGCCGCGTCGCCCCGGCGGATGTTTTCCTGAAGCGCCCGCGCGCTCCATCGAAGCACCCGGTCGCCGACGGCGTGCCCGAAGGTGTCGTTGACGCTCTTGAAATCGTCGAGGTCGATCATGATGACCGAAAGGACCCGGTCGTTGCCGCGGTTCCGGAGCAGTTCCTTCCGGAAAATCGTTTCCGTCTCGCCGCGATTGTAAAGCCCGGTGAGGCGGTCGATGCTGGCGAGCGTCGTCAGCTGTTCGTTGGCCATCTCCGCTTCCGTCGAAGTGACTTCGACGAAGTTCGCGAGGCAGTGGACGAGCTTCATCATATCGTTCAGGTCTTGCGTGCGCGGCGCCAATTCGATCGGCGCCGCATAGTCCTCGCTCTGCGCGCCCTCGCGGAAGCTCGCCGTCACCAAAGACATATTCAAAAGCGAAACGCCGCCGTGCCTGTTCCCGATGATTTCCCCGTGGACGTAAAAGCCGACGCTGGGCGCGATTTTTGGGAAGGGCCGCAGTTCCTGGTTCGCGTCCTCCCGCAGGAAGAACCGCCGGGAAACGCAGTTCAGCATCAAAATGGCCTCCGGCGCGAAATTCATGATATCAAGGCGGGCTTTATAGGAAGCGTCGAGAATCTTGCCGGGATCGCCGTACGCCAGCCGGACAAGCTCGCCCTCGCGGCAATCGCCGCCGATGATCAGCGCGCCGTCGTCCGTGCATTCCGAGGGCAGGCGCATGAGCTTGTGCCCGTCCCGCTTCACGCAAAGCGGAAACAGCAGATTTTCATGCCGGATATCCTCCGGGGACAGTGTCAAATATTTTTTGTAAATGTGCTTGGGCGAATTTCCGTCCAGTTCGCGAATCACATTGTCCCCGTCCATTTTCGTGATGGCAAAGGACGGGCCGAGGGGCTGCCAACCGACGCTGACGTTGAGCTGAATCCGCAGTTCCTCCCCGATGAAAGAAAGCACCACCGCGCCTTGGCTGATTGCGCGCGCCCCCGCGAACACGCGGGATCCGGAGGGCCCGCTGCTGCCCGCGATCGCCCCGAACACTTTCGCGTGCTCCGGCAACGGGTGCAAGTTCGACAGGAACCCATGCGATTGCCGGTCATTGTTCGCCAGAAAAATCCCGATGCCCGCGGCCGCTTCCGACTTCAACTGTTCCGCGAGCAGCGCGGCTCCCTCTTCCGGCGGCGCAACGGAAAAATCGACGGTATGCAGGCGCACCTCGGTGGCATCGAAAAACACGAAGTTCAGGATTGCCGTCTGCTCCGACAGGTAACCGGACAAAATCTCTCCCGCCGAAGTAGTGCCGAAGACGACGGCCTCCGGCAGCATTTCCGACAAACGGCGGAGCAGCGCCGACGTTTCCTCTTCGTCGTCCCAGCCGGAAAACACGGAAACGAGCATCGCCCGCGCCTCCTGCGGGCAAGTCTCGCGAAACGATTGCGCCACCGCGTCAAAGCCCGATATATCCCGCAAATAAAATGAACATTGTTTCATGACAGAGCGACCCTTCTTGGACAATCATATAAGTATTGTTATGTATTTCGACACAAAAATTCAAATTCCTACCATGCGAAAAATTTTTTGAAGTAAGAATTTCTTACTTCAAAAATTTTCATGGCACCGAAAGCCATATACCGCCGCGCCTTTTTCGCGCATCAAAGCGTCCCCTGCGCGGCGAAAGGAATTTTTGCCGTTGCGTCGAATATAACGGCTTAGGGATTGAAGAACAATTCACAATCTGATTGCAAAGGTGGTATTGATATGCCGAAAACCGTGATCCTGTCCTGTCCGACGCTGCGCGGGGAATTGACGGCCGCGCTGGCTGAGGCGTCCTCGGAGGCCGTCGTCTATTTTTTGCCCCGGCGGCTCCACAGCGACCCGAAGGAGCTGCACGCCTATACGCAGGACATGATCGACCATTTTTATAACGCGGACCGGATCGTGCTCTGCGTCAGCGGGTGCGGCGGCGGCACCGTCGGGCTGCGGGCGTCGTCGGCGGAGCTCGTCGTGCCGCGCACGCGGGACTGCCTCGACATCCTGCTCTCCGGGGACAGCCTCGGCGCCCTGGAGCGGGATATTTCCGGCGTCTATTTCACGGAAAGCTGGATGGAGTTCTCCAAGGCGTCCGACATTGACTTGGATAAGCTGACGGCAAAAATGGGGCGGGAAGCCGCCGAGGATTTTTTGCGCCGCCTGTACAAGACCTTCAACAAGTTCTATATCATCGACACCGGCTGCTACGACCTGCAAACGGTCAAGGACTACATCGCGCCGTTGGTGGAAATCCTCTCCGGCACGATCACTTTCCTGCACGGGCCTTGCGGCATCCTGCACAAAATCGCGCGGGAAGCGTTCGACGGGGATTTTGCCGTCATCCCCAAAGGCGGGGAAGTCCCGAAGGGCATATTTTTGAAGAACAAATAATCCGTTGTTTATTATAGGGAAGAAAGGCGGCGAAGAATGGAAATTCGGGTGCTTCGGTATTTTCTCGCAGTGGTGCGGGAGCAGAACATTTCGCGGGCGGCGGAGTCGTTGCACTTGACGCAGCCGACGCTGTCGCGGCAGCTTGCCGAGCTGGAGGCGGAATTAGGGCAGCCGCTTTTCGAGCGCGGGCGGCGTCTGGCGCTGACCGAGGCCGGGGTGATGCTCCGCCATCGGGCGGAGGAGGCCGTGGCGCTCGTCGACCGCATCGAGGCGGATTTTCGCCAGGCCGAGGACGTGGGCGGGACAATCGCCATCGGCAGCGGCGTCTACGCGGCGGGGTCGGAAGTCATCCGTTCGTTGGCGGAATTTTCCCTGCGTTACCCGAAGGTGCAGTTTGAGATTTACACGAACAGCGCGGACACGCTGCGGGAGCGCCTCGACGCTGGACTGCTCGATTTCGCGCTGTTGCAGGAGCCCATCGACGTCGCGCACTACGATTATTTCCGCCTGCCGACGAAAGACGTCTGGGGCGTGTTCACGCAGGCGGGCGGCGCGTTGGCGAAAAAGAAAAAAATCCGCCGGGAAGACCTGGCGGGGCGGCGGCTCGCCATCGCGGGGCGGCTCGCCGTGCGAAAAGAGGTCGAGCACTGGCTCGGCGACGCGCAGGACTTCCAGCTTTTCGCGCGGCACAATCTTTTGGACAATATCGTGCCGCTGGTGGAAGACGGCTTCGTGGACGCCATCACCATCGAGGCGTCGGCGCAGACCTGCGACCCGAAAAAAACGACATTCCGCCCCCTCGACCCGCCCCTCACCACAACCGTAGTGCTGGCATGGAAACGCTTCCAGCCGACATTCGGCGCGACGGGAAAGTTCTTGGAGTTTCTGCGGGAGAAATTTGTACTCATGGAATAACCATAGCCGCAATGAAAGTTTTTTGACACAAAGAACTTCTAAAGTTATAATGGTTTCACAGGAGTCTGTATATGTATGGTCAAGGAGGATGATGACGATGTTGATGGTTCGCGACACCAATGATTTTATCCACCGGATGATGGGTGCGCCGGTGGAGAGCAAAAAAGGATTGAAAAAAATACAAGATGCGGGCGTTGATACGAACAGCAAGGCGTATCAGGTAGTCATATCGGATATGGCGGCCTCCGCAGGGAACGGCATTGCCTATACAAATCCGGCCGCTATCAAGAACCGCATGATGAATTACGATGCAGACGGCAACTGGGTCAATCCTGCCGTCAAATATTACGGCGCCAAGAGCAACGGCAAAGTGTTCGACGGCGGAAAAGTTTCTCCCCATTGACGGGAAAAGCCGTCTCTGCTTTTCAGGCATAGATGCGCATATAAAATAGGTATTAGACAAACTTATATGGCGAACTATATACTATGGGCGAAGCCGATGAAAACGGATTCGCCCATGTTTTTCTTTTGGGCGACAAAAAGGAGCGTGATGCGATTGGGGATGACGGAGGCGGACGCGGGGCTTTCCTCGCTGTTGGAAAGCGCGGGTTTTAACCCGCCGGACGTTCGCCGCTATATGGAGCTTTCGGCGCGCTCCGGCACGGAGGCGGCACGGGCGCGAATCCTCCGCGGGCAACGCGGGCGGCTGATGGACGAGCTGCACCGTCGGCAGCAAGTTTTGGACAAGGTCGATTATTTGATATGGCAAGCCGAAAATGGCAAACAACAGAAAGGACGGAAAACAAAATGAAAACTTGGACGAAGAAAATGAAACTGGCGGCGCTGGCGGGGATTTTCGCGGCGGGACTGACGGCCTTCGGCGGCGTTGCCGACGCGGCGGAGCAGACGGCGGAGGGCTATCCTTCCGTGGAGGAAGTCAAGGCGGAGCTCGGCAAAGAGGCCGGCGCGATGTTTGAAATCGGCTCGCCGAATGTCAATTACGACAAATATTTCACGGGCAAGACCTTCCTCGCGCCGCTGGCCAACGACAAGATCGGCGTGGCGAACGTGACCTTCACGAAGGGCACTATCAACCATTGGCACATCCATCACGGCACCTGCCAGATCCTCGTCGGCGAGTCGGGGCGCGGCTACTACCAGATCTGGGGCGAGGAGCCGAAGGAAATCCTGCCCGGCACGGTGGTGACGATTCCCGAGGGGACGAAGCACTGGCACGGCGCGGGGCCGCACAACATGATGCAGCATCTTTCCGTCATGCTGTCGGGCGAGGGCGTCTCGACGGAATGGCTGGAGCCGGTGGACGCGACCGAGTACGCGAAACTGAAGTGATATGATGAACCGGCGGGAATTTTTGAAGGTAAGCGGCATGGGCGCGCTGACGTTCTTTTTGAGCGGCTGCGCGCTCTCCGCCGCGCCTGCGGAGAAGAAAATCACGCCGCCCAAAGAGAAAGGCGGCGTTTCGGGGGGAAAGCAAATGAAAATCGTGGTGGTGACGTCGAGCCCGCATCCGAAGAACGAGTCCACGTCCATTTATCTCGCGGAGAAATTCATCGAGGGCGCGAAGAGCGCGGGGCATGAGATTTTCGTGTTCGACGCGGCGAACGAGGAAACGCACCCCTGCCGGGGCTGCGACAAGTGCGGCATGGACGGCCCCTGCATTTTCCGGGACGCCATCGAGACGAAGCTGATGCCGAAGATGTTGGAAGCGGATATGCTGGTGCTGACGACGCCGCTCTATTACTACGGCATGTCGGCGCAGCTCAAGGTCGTGGTGGACCGCTTCTATTCGCGCACGGGCAAGCTGACGGGCAAAAAGTCGATGCTGATCGCCACGGCGTACAACAGCGCGGACTGGACCTTCCAAGCGCTGGCCGCCCATTACGACACGCTGGTCCGCTATATGAACTGGACGGACGCGGGACAGGTCCTTGGCACGGGCTGCGGCTCGCGGTCGCTGGTCGAGCGTTCGGAGTTCGGCGAGATGGCGCGGAAAATCGGCGCGAATCTGTGACGGGAAACGAACATGAAACGACGTGATTTTTTGAAGCTCGGCGGCGTCGTGGCGGCGTCGGCGCTTTTGGGACGGTTCCCGTCGATGGCGGCGGCGCAAATGTCGGGGCGGCGCGTGGATTTTCACGCCCACGCGATTTTGCCGTCCTACGCCGACGGGCTGAAACGCCTTGGTATCGACGCGGCGGCGGAAGAAGGCTTTCCGTTGCCGCAGTGGTCGGAAGAAGCGCATTTGAAATTCATGGCGGACGCGGGCATCGACTACACCGTATTGTCCATGCCGACGCCGCACACTTACCACGGCGACGCGGCATTGGCCCGCGAAGTCACGCGGGCGGTCAATGAGGAATACGCCGCGCTCTGCCGGAAATATCCGGAACAATTCGGCTTCGTTGCGGCGCTGCCGTTGCCCGACGTCGAGGGCGCGCTGGAGGAAATCCGTTACGCGACGGAAAAGCTCGGCGCGTTGGGCGTGAAGGTCGCGTCGAACAGCGACGGCGTGTATCTCGGCGATCCGAGTTTTGATCCCGTGTTCGCGGAGCTGGACAAGCGCGGCGCGCTCGTCATTTTGCATCCGAGCCCGGCGCGAAGTTTGCCGAGGGAGGGCGTCGTCACGGGCGGCGTGATGGCGCTTTACGAATATCCGGCGGACACCACCCGGGCGGTGGTGAACCTGTTGGCAAACCGGACGCTGGAAAAATTCCCGCGCGTCCGCCTCGTGGTGCCCCATTGCGGCTCGTTCCTGCCTTACATGAAGAGCCGCGCGGGCGGGATGTTCCGCCTGCTCTCGGCGATGGGGAAAATGGAGGCCGTCAATCTCGAAGCGGGCATGAAAAATCTTTGGTACGACCTCGCGGGCGATCCGACGCCCGACCAGATGGATATGCTGCTTCGGATCACGGGCGAGAATCATATCGTTTTTGGCAGCGATTACCCGTATGTACTCGCGCCGATTGTATTGCAGCGCAAGAAAGCATTGGACGAAGTGCTGGCGCAGCGCGGGCAGTCGGGAAAATTTTACATGAAAAACGCGAAAAAATTGCTGGGTTGACAAAAGGACAGGAGGAAACAAAAATGCCGTTCATTGAAATGAAGACCGCGAAAGCGACGACCGAGCAGAAGGAAAAACTGGTGGAGGGCTTCACCCGCGTCGCCAGCGAGACATTGGGAATGCCCGCGTCGGCGTTCTATGTGCTGATCGAGGAAAACGAGCCGGAAAACTGGGGCGTCGGCGGAAAGCTGCTGCCGAAGCTCATGGCGGAGAAAAAATGATGGAATACACACAACTTGGCGCGTCGGCGCTGAAGGTCTCCCGTGGCTGCTGACAAAAGTGACGTCGCCGGTGGTGGGTGCCACGAAAGCGATCCATGTGGACGGCGCCGCAAACGCCGTCGGGCTGCGGCTCACGGAGGAGGATATTGCTTATTTATAAGAGCTTTACACGCCGCACCAGTTTGTCGTCGTAATGGCGCAAAACACGAAAACGGCAAAGCGGGACACGCAGGTTTGGATGAAAAACGCGCCGAAGGATTAGGAGGGATTAGCTATGGAAAATTTCGAGTTTTGCGTAGGAACGGATATTTTATTCGGCAAGGGGCAGTTGGAAAAACTGCCGGGCGTCATGGCGCAATACGGGAAAAAGGTGCTTCTC
>JAFVAI010000097.1 GCA_017480545.1 Schwartzia sp. (in: firmicutes)
GCCCGACGCGCAGGTCATCCTGCTCGACACCCCAGGCGTCCACAAGCCGCTGTCGAAGCTCGGCGAGTACATGGACCGCTCGATTACGAACACGCTGAAGGAAGTGGACGCCATCTTTTTCGTCGTGGACGTGACGGAAAAGCCGGGGCCGGGCGAGCGGTTAATCATGGAGCGTCTTGAAAAGACGAAGAAACCTGTAATTTTAGTGCTGAACAAAATCGACCTCGTGACGAAGGACGCGCTGCTGCCGATTATCGCGGCGTACAGTGCGGACCGGGATTTCGCCGCCGTCGTGCCGATCTCGGCGTTGGCAGAGGAAAATCTCGGCGCGCTCCTCTCCGAGGCAAAAAAATATTTGCCGGAGGGACCCGCCTATTACCCGGAGGACATGGTGACCGACCAGCCGGAGCGGCTGATTGCCGCCGAGCTGGTACGGGAAAAGCTCTTGACGCTGACCCGCGACGAGGTACCCCATTCCGTCGCCGTGGACGTGGACGAAATGACGACACGGCCCAAGGGCGATGTCTACATTCGCGCGACGATTTACGTCGAACGCGACTCGCAAAAGGGGATCGTCATTGGCCGCAAAGGCGCAATGCTGAAAGAAATCGGCCTCCTCGCGCGCCCCGAGATTGAAATGATGCTCGGGAGCAAGGTCTATCTCGACCTCTGGGTGAAAGTGCGCAAAGACTGGCGGAACCGGGACGCGATTTTGAAAAGCCTGGGATTCGGGCAGGACTGAGAAAATCATGGCGCAGTATGAAACGGAAGCCATCGTATTGGGCGTACGGAACTGGGGCGAGGCGGACAAAATGCTTCGCCTCTTTTCGCGCGACCACGGAAAAATCACCGCCGCCGCCTTTGGCGCGCGTCGGCCGAAAAGCCCGCTGGCCAGCGGGCTGCAAATGTTCCACACCGTCGAGCTTACGCTCTCCGCGGGCGACCGCGTCGACACGGTGCGGGGTTGCCGCCTCGTGAACCGCTTCCCGCATCTTGAGGCCGACCTCGTGGCAATGGCCTACGCTTCCTTTATCGCCGAGGTGCTTCTGGAACTGATGCCCGACGGCGCGCCCCAGCCCGAAGTCTACGACTGGCTGCCCGGCGTGTTCGCCGCCTGCGGCCCGAAGCATCCGCGCCTCGTCGCCCTCGCCGCCGGATTCCAGCTTTTGGACTTCGCGGGGCTCGGCCTTTCTTTCGACGCCTGCGCCGTCTCCGGCGCGCCGATCACCGGGGAAGCGTTTTTCAGCGCGACGGAGGGGGGCGCCCTCTCCCCCGCTGCCGCCGTCGAAATCCCCGACAAGCGCCCCTATCCGGAAACGTTGCGCCGCCTGCTTTCAACGCTCGCCGTCATCGACTGGGCCTCCCCCCCGGCCTTCACCGCGAAAAGAAGCGACATCATGGCGGGAGAATCCCTGCTCGTCGCGTACCTGCAAGACACCTTCGGCCACGGATTGCGCTCGCTGAAATTTATCCGGCAACTCGGCGCGTAAATTTTCGCTTGCCAAGTTGCCCTCTGTTATGTTATATTGAAATCGCAAACAGAGGGAGTAGCCTCACGGCTTGCGTCGTCAGGACGGGCTTTGCCCCGGCGCAGCCGGCATAACGCGATTATGCAGCGAGACTTTGCTTTGCGCGTATTCTTCGCGCGGAGAAAGTCTCGCTCTTTTGTTTCGGCAGACTTTCCGCGAGTCTAAAGGAGGGCTTTTCATGAATCCTGTCGTTTCCGTTTTGATTGCTTTCGCGGTGTTGGTGGCCGGATTTTGGCTTTTGGTAAAGGGCGCCGATTATTTTGTGGACGGCGCTTCGGCGGTGGCCCGGCGCCTCAGCATCCCGCCGTTGGTGGTGGGGCTGACCATTGTTTCCATGGGGACGAGCCTGCCGGAGTTGGCGGTCAGCGTGACGGCGGCGCTGGCGGGCAGCAACGAGGTCGCCGTCAGCAACGTCACCGGGTCGAACATTTTTAACCTGATGGTCGTCTGCGGCGTTTCCTCGCTGTTCCTGCCGATGGAAGTCTCCCCGTCGACGCGGAAGGTCGAGCTGCCGTTCTCGATGGCGTGCGCGGCGCTGATGGCGGCCTTCGGCGTCACGGGCGCGGCGGAAGGCGCGGGCGTCGTCGGCACCATCGGGCGTTGGCAGGGCTGCGCGCTTCTGGCGCTGTTCGCGTTGTTCCTCGCGTATACGGTCCGCATGGCGCGCAAGGGGCGCGAGGAAGCGGAGCAAACGGCGGACGGCGCGGAAGAAACGGAAGCCCTTTCCATCATGCGGAGCATCGTTTGCATCGTCGGGGGGCTGGCCGCGATCAAGTTCGGCGGCGACTTCGTCGTGGGCGGCGACGCGGCGGTCGCCGGACGGGAAGTGTCCTATGGCGCGGTCGCCATCGCCCGGATGCTGGGCATGAGCGAAACGCTGATCGGCTTGACCATCATCGCCGTCGGGACGAGCCTGCCGGAGCTGGTCACGTCGGTGGTGGCGGCGAAAAAAGGCGAGGTCGACATGGCGATGGGCAACGTCGTCGGCTCCAATATATTCAACATCCTGTTCATCCTCGGCACGACGACGGCCATTCATCCCGTCAGCTTCACGATGGAAAACCTCATCGACGACGGCATCCTGATCGCGTTCAGCGCGCTGGTCTGGCTTTTCTCGGCCACGGACAACGGAAAACTCCTGAAGCGCGAGGGCGTCATCATGCTCGCCTGCTACGCCGGGTTCATCGCCTACGCGATATGGAGGGTGTACGGCGTTTGAAAATGTTATCGACAACAAAAAAGAGAGCCATGCGGCTCTCTTTTTTGTTGCCCTCACGGCCGGGGGACTGTCCCTCGCATCGCACAGGAGACGCCCTGCTTCATGGCTTGTTTCCGATTTCCACGAATCAACGCGCAAACGACAGACGATTGGATTTCAACAATCCCAGCAACCGCCGGCTGGGGCCGGATGGCTGATTGCGCCCCGCCTCCCATGCCTCGACCGTTCGCGTGGATACGCCAAACCATTGCGCAAACAAAGACTGCGTCAATCCGGTTCCGGAGCGAATACGCTTGATGTCTTCCGCCGTATATTGGACCAGCGGCTCAATTTCAATCGATACCGTCTCTTCCTTCAAAAATTTCTTTTCCGCCTTGGCGTTTTCAATCGCTTCATCGAGTGCCGCGGATAATATATCGAATGTCTGCCCCATGGCTCTCCCCCTCATAAATATTCTTCCAAACGGCTGATTTGCTTCTTCAACGCATTGCGTTCCGCTTGGCTCAGATTTTCCTGTTCCTTTTTGGCAAAGACAGCAAGCAAATACAAAGTCTCCTGTTTCTCGAAGTCAATGTAGCAAACGCGCGCACTGCCGCTTTTCCCGCGATGCTCGAAAGCGAACCTGCATTTCCGCAAACGCCCCGTGCCTTGGATGACATCGCCGAGTTTGGGATTTTCCAACAAAGACTGTTGCAAGCGGCGCAAGTCGTTATCCTGTAAACCGAGGGCTTTCCAGCCACGCTCAAACGCCGAGCCCAATATGAACTTACGAGTAATTTTCACGCGCGTCCCCCCGAAAACATTATACTACGATTGAATCGTAGCTGGCAAGAAGATTCCCTTGGAGACAGATTGAAAACCTTGTCGGCAACAAAAAAGAGAGCCATGCGGCTCTCTTTTTTGTTGCTTTTTGCGGCTAGTCGTCCGCTTTGCCGCCCTTTTCCGTTGGCTCGGCAAGGTGCGCCAGTGCATAGGCGCAGCACTGGGCGACAAGGTTGTTCATGGAAACGCCCTGCTGTTGGGCGACGGCACTCAAATGATTGACGAGTTCTTCGGGCAATCGGAAAGTCTTGTTCACCATTTCCGGCTTTTGCACATAAAACATAGGAATCCTCCTTCTTGCAATATTGTATGGAAATATTCCTATAAAATACATACATCAAAAATAGATATAAAATATTTGATTATATTATTGAATGTAAATTACACTTGTAAAAATAGGTGTATAATGTTAGAATGTTTTATATATAAAGCTAAAATGACAGTAAGCACATCAAGGAAAGGGACGGCGTTTGTCATGGAACGGAAGCGGAAAATTATTTTTTTGGCAGTTTCGCTATGCGCGGTATTTTGCGCGTCGGTTTTTGCCGATTGTGGAAGAGTCGCCGAGGCGCGGGCGCAGGTGCGCGTTGCCGACCGCGAGATGAAAAAGAGCCGCGACTATCAATCTTCACAGCTTTATGATCGCGCTCATCGTATTATTTACGGCATGAACCCGCCGCAAGGACCGGACGGACGTGTGCGGATTGCGATTGTGATTAACGGTGATGAAAATATCATCGTCCACAACCGTGTCAAAGATGAAATATATCAACAGCTTCGGAAAAAATTCCCTCGTGAGGAATTTGCCGTAATGAAAGCTTCTGATGTAAAGACAAAACTTTTGCAATATGCAGAAGATCAATTTTACGGAGAACGCGGAACTGCGACGCTAGTCAACAGAAGGACTGAAAGCCAAACCAGATCTAGCGGCGTTAGCGGCGCGTTTGGCATAGTTAAATCTATTACAGATGCTGTAGCCGGAGCAACATCCGGAGGCAGTGGTGCCAGTGCGTCTAGCTCTGGAGATGGCACTAGTTACAATGGATCCGGGAGCGTAAATAATTCATCAACGGATTATAATCGCAACACCACCGTAGAATACAAAGATGATCGACTGGACGTGGACGGTCTCCCAGTAGGGCGACAGCCGCGAGGCATGGCCGATCTTCGGCGCGAGGATTATGTCCGCGCAGGACGGGAGTGCGATTATGATTATGTTTTCGTTGCGACTTTTTCTAATGGTGAATATGACGAGGAACGCCACTGGTGGGTGCTTTACAACAGCACGACACGGAAAAAGGATGTATGGCTTCGTCTGCGTTTTGTGGATGTGGATAGCGGAGATTACCTCTATCGAAATGACATTGTCGCACAAGGGGAAACAGGCGGGGCATCAGGAAAACCGCGCATGATGCAACACGCGGTCCGTGAAGCAATGAAAGAAGCTATGGCTGATATTGAAGTGAAATATTGAGGCTTGGGGGACTGGCGATGCGATATGGAAAATGGCTGGCGGGGCTCTTGGCGGCGGCGATGCTTGCCCTGCCGTCCGGCGGCGAGGCGCGGGAGAGCCATTTCGAGGGCGGCTCGGAAGAGATCGAGGACGAGCCGATAGAAACGAAAGACACGCGGGAAGCCGCTTGGGAAGAGTCCGAAGTCCACGCCGATGATTGGTTCACCAATCCCTCCAAAAAAGAAGACTACGGCTCGGACGAAGACGACGGGAGCGGCACAGACGAGGACGAAGAGGAAAAGAAGAAAAAGGCGCGGTTCATCGAGATTTGCCGCGACGAATCCTTCATCTACAAGATGGACCGCAAAACGGCGCACTATACGCGCATCCCGCACACCATCGACGAAAAGATGATTGACGTTTGGGTGAAGCTGGAGCCGCTGGAAACCGCGCCGGGTGAATATACCTATCCGCCGAAATATTATCTGGAGCATTACCTGATCCGCCCGAAGCGGAAGCAGATCCAGTTCCTTTGCGAGATGGAAGTCTCGGGACGCCCGGGCAACGACGCCGCCGAGGACAAAATCTATGACCCGCGCCGCTGGGAGCGCCTGATTCCCGGCAGCATCGAGGACACGATTTACCACGCCATCCTCCAGTACAAGGGCAAAATCTACGACGAGTCCACCGCCAACGGCAAATCCGCCCGGGACTATATCGAAAACACGTTCAATATTTCACTGTGAAGAAAGCGCCCCGTTCCACCTAGGAGCGGGGTGCTTTTTCTGTGGGCGAATGAAAGCGGGGATGGCTTGCCGACGATTGCCAAATAGCATATAATAATAAGGAAATACATACAAAACCCATTGACAAACAAGGCGTACACTGCCATAATAACTTTGTGTGTGCGGTGATGATGCCGCGAAATTTTTCGGGGAGGCTGCTTTGATGCGGAATGTGCTTTCCGTCTATGTGCACAACCAACCGGGGGTGCTGGTACGGGTCGCCAGTATGTTTTCCCGGCGGGAGTTCAATATCGAGAGCCTTGCCGTCGGCGTCACGCAGTCGCCGGAGCGGTCGCGGATTACTGTCGTGGTCAACGGCGACGAGGGGCTTGTGGACCAGATGATCAAGCAGCTCGAAAAGATGCCCGACGTCGTGGCGGTGCAGCGGCTCGACAAGGATTCCGCCGTGTTCCGCGGGCTGACGATGATCAAGGTCAGGGCGGACGACACGAACCGCCTCGACGTGCTGAAAATGGCGGAGCTTTTCCGCGCCCATGTCATCGACGTGCAGGCGACGACCCTGATTTTCGAGATTACCGGCGACGACGACAAAGTCACTGCGTTTGTCCAGCTTCTTTCGCCCTACGGCGTCCTTGAGGTCATACGGACGGGCCTCATCGGCCTTGAGCGTGGGGAGCACACGATAAAAGAACATTGTGAGGAGAGAGAGTACTATGGCAAAAACTTACTATGACCAGGACGCGAATTTCGACCTTTTGAAGAAAAAAACCGTCGCCATCATCGGCTACGGCAGCCAGGGCCACGCCCACGCGCTGAACCTCAAGGACAGCGGCGTGAATGTCATTGTCGGCCTGTATGAAGGCTCGAAGTCGAAAGCGGCGGCGGAGTCCCACGGACTGAAAGTGCTGCCGGTGGCCGAGGCCGTCAAGCAGGCCGATGTCACGATGATCCTGATTCCGGACGAGAAGCAGGCCGATGTCTACAAGAGCGAGATCGGCCCGAACCTCAAAGAGGGCAGCGCACTGGCTTTCGCCCACGGCTTCAACATCCATTTCAAGCAGATCCAGCCTCCGGCCAATGTGGACGTGTTCATGGTCGCGCCGAAAGGCCCGGGCCATCTCGTTCGCCGCACCTTTGTCGAGGGCAGCGGCGTGCCGGACATCTTCGCTGTCGAGCAGGACGCCTCGGGCAACTGCTTCGACCTTGCGCTGGCGTATGCGCGCGGCATCGGCGGCACCCGCGCTGGTGTGCTCCAGACCACCTTCAAGGAGGAGACGGAAACGGATCTCTTCGGCGAGCAGGTCGTGCTCTGCGGCGGCGTCACCCATCTGATCCAGAACGGTTTCGAGACGCTGATCGAGGCGGGCTATCAGCCGGAGATCGCGTATTTCGAGTGCTTCCATGAGATGAAGCTGATTGTCGATTTGATGTATGAGGGCGGCATGGCGAAGATGCGCCGCTCGGTCAGCGACACGGCGGAATATGGCGACTACGTTTCCGGCCCGCGCATTATCACGCCGGAGACGAAGAAGGTCATGAAGCAGGTCCTCGCCGAAATCCAGGACGGCACCTTCGCAAAGAACTGGCTCCTCGAGAACCGCGCCGCGGGACGCGCGAACTTCCTCGCGCTCCGCGAGCGTCACGCGAACCACCAGATCGAAAAGGTCGGCAAGGAGCTCCGCAGCATGATGTCGTGGCTGAAAGGCCAGGACCAGCTGGAATTCTGATAAAAGCAGGCAGCCGTTCCGCGCGTTGTGCGGAACGGCTGCTTTTTGATTCACGGGAAGGGGCTTGACGGCATGGCCGAAATTTGCGTACTTTGTTTGGGCGATTGGCTGGAACGCGATGTTTCCCCGTATTTGCCTTATGCGTCGGCAGAACGGAGGGAACACGTCGCGCGTTTTCGTCATGCCTCGGACAAGAGCCGCTCCCTTTGGGCGGAGCTGTTTCTTCGCTGGCGCATTGCACACGCGGCGGGGATCGCGCCCTCAGCGGTGGAGATTGGGCATGACGAAAGAGGGAAGCCCGTTGTTTGGAAAGGCGGCGCATTTTCGGTCAGCCTTTCCCACAGCGGCGGTTATGTCGCGATCGCCGTTGGGCATGAGGCTGTCGGCGTGGACGTGGAAAAAGCGCGCAAAGCGCCTCTTGCCGTTGCGGATCGGTGGTTTTGCCCGGAGGAAAAGGAAAGTTTGCGGCGTGTTTCGGAGCCGGAGCGCGCCCGCGTGTTTTTCCGTTTCTGGACGCTGAAGGAAGCCGCGCTGAAATACACGGGCGAGGGCTTGTCCAGAGGGCTGGAAACGGTGGACTGCTTGGCGCTTTCGGAAGCGGCGCGCGCCGGAGCGGACGGCGCGCTCGCGGGGCGAAATTTTTCCCTTGCGGATGGCGCAATCGTCGGCGTCGTGGCGCACCGGAAGGATCTGCCGGAAAGCGCACGGCTGTTCACGCTCACGGTCGCCCGGACGGGCATTTACGGCGACGCGGATTTCGCGGAAAGCGAAGCCCTTTTGCCAATGGAGACGATAACGATATGAGCGTCATCCCCGTGCGGGGCTTCCGTTTTTGCGGCGATGTTGTTATAATGATGAAGATTCAATACGAATAATCATCGAAAATGGAAACGGGGGATTTTACCATGTGCAAAGAATGCGGCTGCGGAGCGACCGGCGGCAATACGCGGCTCCAGTTCACGGTGGAGGGATATACGGAGGACAGCGCGAAAGCGATGGAGAAAAAACTCTTGGGCATGGCGGGCGTGATGTATGTCCATATCCACGCCCACGACGGCGAGACCACCGTCGATTATACGCCGTCGAAGACGAAACTGACGGAAATCATGGCGGCATTCGAGGACGCAGGCCTCACGGCGAATCTGTAACCGGAAAAACAAAACGAGGGAAGATTGGCAAGCAATCGATGCAATCTTCCCTCGTTTTTATTCTTCAAGCCGCCTTGTACACCTTTTCGTCCATCAACTTTTCCCTGCCCGCCAACGCCGAAGTCATGGCAATGTCGCCGAGGACGTTGTGCGTCACGCGGATCATCGCGCAAACTGACTCAACGGCAAGGAGAACTGACGCCGCCTCCAACGGGATGCCTAACGAAACCACGACGGACGTGAAGCAGACGAAAACGCCGCCCGGTACTCCCGGCGCGCCGACGGACAGCGCAATCACCGTCGCCAAAAGCGCCGCCAGCATCTCGCCCGTCAGCTCGACGCCGTACAGCCGCGCCAACATGATGCTTCCGATGGACAGGTAAAAGCAGACGCCGTCCATATTGACCGTGGAGCCGATGGGGATGGAAAAGGAGGACAGCTTGGACGATATGCCAAGCTTTTCCGTGCAGAATTTCATGGTAAAGGGCATCGTGGCATTGGACGACATAATGGACATCACGACGGGGATGAAGGAGAGGATTTTCCTCAAAAAAGGCAACGGAGACAATCCGCCGACGACGCGGATGATCACGCTGTAAACCGCCATCATCAGAAGCCAGCCGAGCACTTGGCCGAGGAACAGCCTGCCCACCATCGTCAGCGATTCCAGCCCCACGTGCAGAACCAGCGACGCCATGGAAAGGAACGCGATCAGCGGGATGAACCAAGCAATCATCGTCACCATGCGCAGGCAGAATTTCGTCAGCGCCTCGATGAGCTGGACGAGGATGCGGACGGAGTCCCCCAGCTTCGTAATGCAGACCCCGAAAGCCACCGCGACAAAGATGATTTGCAGCATATCGCCCTTGATGATGGGATCGACGAGATTTTTCGGCACGACGCCGACAATCATGGCGAGAATGGAAACATTTGGCGCCGCGCCTTTGGCCGCTTCATCTATGGTCCCGATCTGCGCAACGTCCCCGCTGAACAGGGCATAGCCGACGGCGACGCTGGCGACAGCGGCTACGACGGTCGTAAACAGGTAAAGCCCGATCAGCTTGCCCCCGAGGCGTCCCAATTCGGCAGTATCGGTCATGCTCGTGATGCCGTTCACGATGCTGAAAAAGACCACCGGCGCGATCATCATGCTCAGGGCGTTCAGGAATACCGTGCGCACGCTCTTGACGACAGTCACGTCGAAAAATTCCACCATACCGGGCGAGGCCAAGACCTTCATCAGCTCTCCGCAAACGATCCCGAGCACCATCGCCGCCACCATATAATAGACCTGCTTGCGCTCCGCGCTGTGGACGAGCACGACGACGACATTTTCCCCGCTTTTGCGTGAATAGCTCAGTTTCGTGCGGTTCGCCTGCAAGATCAGGCTGCGATACGCCTCAATATCTTCTTCGCCCTGTGCCTCGACGTCCGCAAGAGGATTGCGCTCTTCGCCTCCAAAAGCAAGGCGCAGGCTCAAATCCCCCAGCCGTTTCCGGATTGTCACGCGCATTTCGGGGACACCCATGCCCACCGCGCGGAAGAAAATCTCCTCAAAGAGCAGCGACGCCCGATCGATTTCCAATGGCCCCGCCCCTCGTGCTTTCAGCGTCTCCCGAATCTTGTCCGCAATCTCGGAAAAATTCGCCTCGCAAACCACAAGCATTTCTTTTGGCATCGAAAACTGTTCCCTCCTGCGGCTATCGAAAATTCAGCCGCCCGATAATCTCTGCCGTTCTATTCTGACGGAAACGCGCGCCTTTGTCAAATCTGCCCCATGGGAAAAGCGTGAAAAGCCGCCCCGCCGAAAGTTTTCTTTCCACGGGGCGGCTTTTCCTTGTATGGTTACAGATTTTCCACGGCGTTTTTCGAGCCGAAGTTTTGGCAGTGCGCAATTCCTTCTTTGCCGACCGCCGACGCGCCCCAGCGTTTCCTGTCCGCGCCGACGGGGCAGACGGCGGTGCAGAGGCCGCAGGGGTAGCGGAATTCGTTCTTGATTTTTTGGTGGTAGCCCGCGCATTTGAATTTGTCCATCTGCGCGACGGTCTGCCCTTCCTTCGGCGTGAACGCCCGCATCGGGCAGCGGCGGGCGCAGGCGCGGCAACGGACGCAAAGCTCTTTTTTCTGCATCTTGTCCGCGGGCAGCTCCGCGTCGGTGATGACGGACACGAGCCGCACCCGCGGGCCGTACTCCGGCGTCAGGAGCGTGTGGTTCATACCGATGGTACCGAGCCCCGCGTAAAGCCCGGCGAGCACCTGCGAAAATGCCGCTTCGGGCTTTTTCACCAGCACCGAGATGTCGCCGTAGCAATCCCGCGGGAAAAAATGCGCGCGAAAGCCCTGTTCGTTCAGCACGTTTGCGATGCGGTACGCGGCCTCGTCGAGGAAGCGGTTCGTCGTGTTGTAAAGCTCCGAATAAACCACCGAAGGCGTCGTCTCGATCATCGACGGGAAAATCTGCACACCCAGCACGATTACCCGCCGCGCCCAAGGCCATATCGTTTGCGGCCAGTATTCCTTCGGCGTGATCGGCACAGGCTCCATCGTCAGCTTGCCGCCCTTTCCGTCATACATCGGACGCGATTCCCACCGCGCCACATCCGCCACGCCAAAGATGTTCATGTCCAGCGCTTTCGCTTTTCGTTTCAGCTTCGCCTTCAAAGAGGCGAGTTCTTTTATTACAGGCTCTTGGGAGCGTAGCGACTTAGCGCCTGTTATATGCAGGGACTCGCGAAGCGAGTCATCGTATCTCTCCACATTGCTCATCTTCTTTTCTGTTTTCTATTTCAGCGTCAATTTGTAAACGCAACCGTTCGACATCGGGCAGTACGTTCTTTGGATGCAGCCGTGGCCGATGCAGCGGACATCCGGCCGCTTGATCGCGTCGAGAAGCGCCTCGCCGTAGGTCAGCCCCTCGGGAGGGACGATGCGCTCCATCGTGCAGAAGCCCGCCTTTTGGAACGCCACCGAGGTTTTGTTGCAGAGGTGCAGCACCACACGCTCCGTGCCCCGCTCGATGGCTTTCAGCACCTCGTAGGAGATTTCGCCGCAAAGGTCGGTGTAGAGCTTTGGCGAAATGAGGTCGGCGGCCACCGTGGGATCGGCGTAGGACAGCACGTCCACGCCGTGCCGCTCCGCTTCCTGCGCATAGCGGACAAGCTCGCCCGTGATCCACTCGCTCAAATGGCGCAGCTTGTCCCGTTGGCGGTACAGCCCTTTGTATATCTGCTTCGACGGCACGAGCTGGCTCAGCACCGTGAACGGTCCCTCGATATTCAGGATCACCGTCTCGCCCCTGTCGCGGAGAATCGTCGCCGCCCGCAGCACTTCCCGCACACGCCCTTTGGAAAAATCCATTTCCGGCAGCTTCGGGATGTCCTCGACCGTTTCATAGCGAAACTTTGCCACCGCCGGAACGCCATAAAGCGAGTTCAGCGACACCTCCGCGCCGAAGGCCTCCGCCTCGATGGTCACGCAGAAGGGCAGCTTGCAGAATACGTCATGATTCAGCTTTTTTACTTCCAACGCGGCCTTCACCATATCCTCGGCCTTGCTGAACACCGCCGCGTACCGCGCCCCCGCGTTTGAGCAAAGTTCCTCGGTAATCGGCCGCTCCGGCTCGCCGAGACATTCAAAGGTCAGCTCCTTTTCCAGTTCGTCGTTCCATGTTTCCACTGCGGACATACAACCACCACCTTGTTTGCATCAACTCGCGCGAACAAAAAGAGGCTTCGGAAAAAACGCACTTGCGCCTTTCCGAAGCCTCCGCTTGTTTCGGTCAACTTCTTTTTGTTTATGCAGTATACGGCATAAAGCAGAGTTTGTCAATAGGATTTGTTGTTTACGGCGCGATCATCGTTTCCAGTGTTGCGAAGAGCGCTTCCGGGTCCACCGGCTTCGACAGGTGCGCGTTCAGGCCCGCTTGGAGGCTGCGCTGGACGTCCTCGTCGAAGGCGTTGGCCGTCAGCGCGATGATGGGGATGGTTTTCGCGTCGGCGCGGTTCATGGCGCGGATGGTAGTCGTCGCCGTGAGGCCGTCCATCTCCGGCATCCGCATATCCATCAGGACGGCGTCGTAGTAACCCTCGGGATGCGCCGCAAACAGTTCGACGGCAATTTTGCCGTTCTCGGCGTGTTCCGGCACAATCCCGCGCATTTTCAAAATCTCCATCATGATTTCCGCGTTCACTGCCATGTCCTCGGCGAGCAGGATACGCCGCCCCGCGAGCTCCGCCTTTTTCTTTTCGCCGTGGGACGCCGATTTTTTCTTCTTCAGCGCCTTCTGGAATTCTTCCAGCAAGCTGCCGGTAAAGAGCGGCTTCGCGACGAAGCTGTCCACGCCCGACGATGCAGCCTTTTCCGCGATGTCGTCCCAGTTGTACGCTGTCAGGATGATGATCGCGCTTTCGTCGCCGATGATCTCCCGGATTTTTCTCGTCGTCTCCACGCCGTCCATGCCCGGCATTTGCCAGTCCATGACGATCAGGTTGTACGGCTCGCGGCGGGCGTGGCGCACTTTGACCATGTCCAGCGCCTCCGCGCCGGAGAGCGCGGTCTCGGCGGCGATGCCCGCTTCGCCGAGCACGAGCTTGGCGTGGTCGCAGGCGATGGGATCGTCGTCCACCACGAGGACGCTCATATCCTGCGGGCGGATTTCCGCGCCGTCCTCCGCCGCGAGCTTTCGGTCGGAGTCCACGAGCGTGACGGAAACGGTAAAGGTCGTGCCGACGCCCTTTTCGCTTTCCACGCCGATATTACCGTTCATCATCTCCACGATGTTCTTCGTGATGGCCATGCCGAGGCCGGAACTGCCGTATTTATTGCTCGCCTGCGAATTTTCCTGGCTGAAGGTGTCGAAAATCTTGGGCAAGTATTCCTTGCTCATGCCCACGCCGGTGTCCTTGATGGTGAAGCGGAGCGTCGTCTTCCCGTCGAAGGACGCCTGCTTTTCCACGAGGAAATCGACGGAGCCGCCCTCCGGCGTGAATTTCACCGCGTTGCCCAGAATATTGATGAGCACTTGGCGGAGCTTCACGCTGTCGCCGATGTAGTAGTCGGCGACGGGGCCGTTCACATGGCAGTTGTAAATGAGCCCTTTCTCCTGGCACTGGCCGCTGAAAATCGTGTTGATCTGCCCGATGAGCTCGGGGAAGGCAAACTCCTCGTTGCGGAGAACCATGCGTCCCGACTCGATGCGGGACATATCGAGGATGTCGTTGATGAGGGACAATAGATGGCGAGCGGAGCTTCCGATTTTCTCCAAGTATTCCCTGGTCTTTTCGGGAACGTCCGGCTCGTGGAGCGCGAGATTGTCGAGGCCGATGATGGCGTTCATCGGCGTCCGTATCTCGTGGCTCATGCTGGACAGGAAGACGGTCTTCGCCTTGCTCGCTTCCTCCGCCGTTTTCAGCGCCTCCGCCAGCGTCTCGTTCTTCTCGATGCTTTCCCGCATTTCCGCGTCGATGTCCGTGAAGCCGATGCCGACAGCGTGGATGAGATGGTCGGTGCGGTCGGCGGCGTGCCGCACGCCCGCCATGCGGAGCATTTCGTACGTTTCCTTGCCGTCCCGCCGCACCATGTAGCGCAGGGTGATGATCGCGTCGTTTGCCAACCCCGCGCGGATGGACGCGGGCTCGATGAACCGCAAAAACTCGTCCCGATACTCCTCCGTGACGTATCGGCGGGCGTACTCGGCGAAAGCGTCGCGGAACGAGAAATGCTCGCCCTCGTCGCCAAATTCCTCGACCGCCCCATCCTTCCGGTAGCAGACGCCCTCGTCGGCGTCAAGATCCACATAATAGACGCTGCGGTAGTCGGAAGCGAGGGCGGTGATCATGCTGTCCTGCTGGGCTTTCTGCTGCTCCTGCGCCAAAAGCTCCTCCTGGAGCGCGAGCTGCTCTTCCAGCTCCTGCTGCTTGACCCGGCTCTCGGTCTCCGCCACTTCCTTTTCCAGCGTCATTTTTGCCGTCCGCCGCATCTCCCGGATCATCACGGCAAAAATACCCGCCAAAATAAGCGCGGTCAGAACGGATTGCATCAAGCTCCGCCGGACAATCCCATCGGAAATGGAGCTGATTTGATTGCTGATGACGCTCTCCCGGACGAGATAAGTCAGCATCCAGTCCGTGCCGCGCACGGGGACATAGCACATTGTCTCCTTGATGCCGCTGTATGCGAAAGAAACGACGCCGGCTTTGTGCGCCGCGAAATCCTTCCGCATGGCGCCGATGGACTGCCCTTCCTCAAAGGTTGCGTTCTCCATCGCGCCGAGAAGATTGTTCTCGCTGGAAAGGCCGCCGAGAACCACGTTCGTCAGGGCGACGCCGTCGCCCGTGTAGATGTTGCAGAAGGTCGTGTTGTTGTTGTTCGATTGCAGGGAAATATTCGCCAAGAGGCGGTTCATATCGATTTCCATGAAGCAAGCGACGAGATGCCGCCCCTCGAAGGGCAGACGATCCACGGGAACAGCGATGATGACTTTCTTGTTGCTGCCTTCCAGATTCTTGACGGAAATTTCCGGCCCCGAGAGGTTCTTGTAATCGAAGGCGTATTGGTCGATGTCCGTCCGCGTGCCGCGCGAGGTGTAAATCAGCCCGTCCGTGTCCACGAAGGCGAACTTTTCCAGCCCGTAAAGCTGCTTCATCCGCACTTGGTAGGCTTGCAGCCGCTCCACGCCGGCAAGGTCGTCCTTCGCCAGAAGCCCAACGGCGACATCGAGACTACCGATATAGCCGGAAAGCGCGGACGCGACGACCTGCGCCCGCCGCCCCGCCAGCTCGTCGAGGTAGAGAAGGCTCACCGAGCGGACCGCCGTCTCCGTGTCCCGGCTCGCGCTCCGCCCCATCCAAAACGTCCCCGCTACCAGCATCACCGCGAAAATCACGCTGCCGATAATGGCTTCCCGAAACATCCCGCTTTTTTGCCCAAGGCCCATGCAAACGCACCTCCGTCATGCTCGCGCCAAACATCGGCGCATCCATAGTCTTTCTCTCATATTGTTTATATATGATTTTGCGTCTTTTGACAAGAAAATTATTTATGGGAACCTCTAAAAACTCCCTCCGTCAGCCCTACGGGCTGACACCTCCCTCAAAGAGGGAGGCTAAAAAACACGTCAATACAAGCCCCCCTCATTGAGGGGGGTGTCAGCGAAGCTGACGGGGGGAGTCCGAAAACAA
>JAFVAI010000098.1 GCA_017480545.1 Schwartzia sp. (in: firmicutes)
AACTCCCTCCGTCAGCCCTGCGGGCTGACACCTCCCTCAAAGAGGGAGGCTGAAACATGCGTCAATACAAGCCCCCCTCATTGAGGGGGGTGTCAGCGAAGCTGACGGGGGGAGTCCAACAACAAGTTTTTAGAGGTTCCCGTAAGCATAAAAAAGCCCGCGCTGTGCAGTGACGCATAGCGCGGGCTTCTTTTTTACTCAACGGTCACGGTAATGGGAGCCGCATTGCCATATTTCGAGTTGCTCTTCACGGATGCGGAACACGATGCGGTTCTTTGCGTCGATGCGGACGCTCCAAAAGCCTGCAAGGTCTCCTGTGAGCGGTTCTGGCTTTCCGGTGCAAGCGTAGCCGTTTCTCTCAATATCTTTTATTAGGCGATTTATTTTTTGCAAAGTCTTTTTGTCTTGCGTTTGCCAATGCAAGTAGTCTTCCCATGCGTCATCCTGCCACACTTTTTTCATTGGTTGTCCTCGATGAGGTCGTGCTTTTTCAAGACGCTCCGGCCCGCTTCGACGTCGGCGATTGCCCGTTTCAGGCGAGCCATGTTGGCCGCGCTGTAAAACGGATCGGCAACGATGTCAAAAGGAATCCTTTGGTCTTGGGTGACTTTTGCGGCAAATAAGGTAAACGCCGAGGTCATGGTCAGCCCCATTTTTTTGCAGGTTTTCTCCATGTCGCTTTTTAGGGCGGCGTCCATGCGAAAATTTACCATTGCTTGTGCCATGCGCTTCATCTCCTTGTCCGTAAGTTCATCATAGCATAGGCACAAAGCAAAATCAATCAAATGCTTTCATTTGCTTTATGGATTTATCGTCGGCCTTTCTTTGACCGATTCATCCCTATTTCCTGCAATCCTTCTCGTTGAACGGGCCAAGCTCTTTCCACGGGTCCATTTGTACGATCATGCCGCTGTATTTGATGTTTTTGTCTTTGTTGATGCTGTTGTAGCCGATGATGGTTTTCCTCGCTTCGTTCCTGTCCTTGAAGAATCCCGTGTATTTTGATTGCGTGGCGTCGGCGAGGTTTTCCTTGAGTACGCCGTAGAGGATATTGTCTGGCATGGGAATGTCTCCTTTCTTCGGTTTCCGCGGCGGTCATTTCGATGGTGTTGGCTCGCGTCCAATTTGTTCTTTTCCTATTTTACATTATTTGTGCGTGCCTTTCAATCTTTTGCCGCGATGTTACCCGTACAGAGGAATCAGCATCGCATACGGGGCGGTGAAGATGGCAAGGGCGCGGCTCAGGTTTTGGATTTGCGGCTCGTCCAGTTCGCAGTTTGCGAAGGCGAAACGCTTGTCGAGGCGGTAGATGAGGAACGCCGCGAGTGTGACGCCGGGAATCGCCACTAGGGTCGCGCCGGGGAACAGGAAGGTGTTCCAGTGCAGTTGCGCAGTGTCCAGGAAGAGCTCGATGCCTAGGATGAGAAGCGCGCCGAGAAGGTCGCAAAGGAAGCCGATGCTCCAGATGCGGATGATGCTGCGCTTCCACACTTCTTTTGAGTGGGGGACGGCTTGCCGCTTCATGGCGAAACGCAGGACTGCGCTGTCGATGAGGAAGTTTGCGGGCAGGATGAGGAGCCACGCGCCTGTGGGCAAAAGATAGAAGAGCCACACGGGGAAAAGGATATTGTAGAGCCGAGTGGTGCCTTGCCGTCGGCGCTTTTTTGCTTCGTTCATGGCCTCGCCTCCTGCGGATGGTTTCGCAACAAGTATAGCGTGCCTGTGCCGGAAATCAAGGGGAGAATGTATACAAAAAGTTTTCCGAAATTTTCCACTTTCCCATAGACGGGAGGCGCAAAATCCGTTACAATAGTTTATATGCAATCGCCGTTTTGTCCTTGGAAGCGCGGCGGTGAATTTGACAGGGGAGGCAAGTCTATGAATATTCATGAGTACCAGAGCAAGCAGATTCTCAGGGAATTTGGCGTGAAGGTCCCCGAAGGGAAGGCTGTGTTCAGCCCGGAGGAGGCGGCGCGCGTCGCGAAGGATCTTTCCTCGCCGTATGTCGTCAAGGCGCAGATTCACGCGGGTGGCCGCGGCAAGGCGGGCGGCGTGAAGATCGCGCACAATATCGACGATGTGAAAAAATTCGCGTCCGAGCTTCTCGGCAAGGTGCTGGTCACGCACCAGACCGGGCCGGAGGGCAAGGAGGTCAACCGCCTCCTGATCGAGGAAGGCTCGAATATCGCGAAGGAATATTATCTCTCCTTCGTCATCGACCGCAAGACGGCGCAGGTCGTGATGATGGGCTCCGAGGAGGGCGGCATGGAGATTGAGCAGGTCGCCGCCGATACGCCGGAGAAGATTTTTTATGAATACATCGACCCGGTGGCGGGGCTGATGCCGTTCCAGACGCGCCGCATGGCGTTCAATATGCATTTCAAGCCGGAGGTGCAGGGCAAGGTCACGAAGCTCATGCATTGCCTGTATGAGGCGTTCATCGCGAAGGACTGCTCGATTGCCGAAATCAATCCGCTGGTGGTGACGAAAGAAAACGACGTGGTCGCCCTCGACGCGAAGCTGAATTTCGACGACAGCGCGCTTTACCGCCACCCGGACATTGAGGCGTTGCGCGACACCACCGAGGAGGACCCGAAGGAGCTGGCGGCGGCGAAGGCGGGGCTTTCCTATGTCAATCTTGGCGGCGACGTGGCCTGCATGGTGAACGGCGCGGGCCTCGCGATGGCGACGGTGGACATCATCAAGTTTTACGGCGGCGAGCCCGCGAACTTCCTCGACGTGGGCGGCGATTCCACGGTGGAGAAGATTGCCGAGGCGTTCCGCATCATGCAGTCCGACGATCAGGTTCACAGCGTTTTCGTCAATATTTTCGGCGGCATCAATAAGTGCGACGTCATCGCGGCGGGCATCGTGGAGGCGGCGAAGGTGGTCGGCCTCAGGGTGCCGGTGGTCGTGCGTCTCGACGGCACGAACGTGGACAAGGGCCGCGCGATCCTGAAGGACAATCCGGTGAAGGAAGTCGTGATGGCGGAGAAGATGGACGAGGGCGCGAAGCTCGCCGTCGAACTGGCCGCGAAGCATGCCGCCGAGGCAAAGGCGTAAGAGGAGGGCGAGAACATGGGCATTTTTGTCGGAAAAGATTCGCGTGTCGTCGTGCAGGGCATCACGGGCAAGCAGGCGACGTTCCATACAAAAATTATGAAGGATTACGGCTCCAATGTGGTCGCGGGTGTCACGCCGGGCCGCGCCGGGGAGAAGGTGCTGGGCACGATTCCCGTTTTCAACACGGTCAGCGACGCGGTGCAGGAAACGGGCGCGAATGTGTCGGTGATTTACGTTCCGGCGCGTTTCGCGGCGGACTCCATCATGGAGGCGGCGGACGCGGGCGTCGATCTCGTCTGCTGCATCACCGAGCATATCCCGGTGCTCGATATGGTGAAGGTGCGCCATTACCTGAAAAACCGCAAGACGAAATTCATCGGGCCGAACTGCCCGGGCATCCTGACGGTGGACGAGTGCCGCCTCGGGCTTTTGCCGACGTACATCCATAAGAAAGGCCATGTCGGTGTCGTGTCCCGCTCCGGCACCTTGACCTATGAGGTCACCTACCAGCTCACGATGGCGGGCATCGGGCAGACCACTTGCATCGGCATCGGCGGCGACCCGGTCAAAGGCATGGATTTCGTGGAAGTGCTCGACGCCTTCAATCAGGACGACGAGACGCTGGCGGTCATGATGATCGGCGAGATCGGTGGCACGGCGGAGGAAGAGGCTGCCGCGTGGATCAAGGCGAACATGAAGAAGCCCGTCATCGGCTTCATCAGCGGCCAGCAGGCGCCTCCGGGCAAACGCATGGGCCACGCCGGCGCCATCATCAGCGGCGGCAAGGGCACGGCGGCGGACAAGATCAAAGCGCTGAACGCGGCGGGCATCGAGGTCGCGAAGACGGTGGCCAGCATGGGCGAGACGGCGGTGCGCGTACTGAAAGAGGCAGGGCTTTACGAAAAGTGCCACACCTGCTGATCAACAAGTCATGAAAGAAAAGGCTGCGCGGTTTTTGTCGCGCGGCCTTTTGCTTTTCGGTTGCGGGAAGCGTTGACTTCGTGTAAAATACGAACGGTACGAAAAAATGACGGAGGCGTGTTGCCGTTCATGCAGTTGTCGGAGTTTATGCCGTCTTTCGGCGCGAAGCCAAACCGGGTTCTCGGCGTGTTTGTTTCAGCGGAGGGATTGTTCCTTGTCGAGTTGGAACGGTTGGAAGAACCGAATCGCTTTCGGGTGCGGCAGGCGCGGGAGGAAGCGTGGCAGGGGCAAAACGCGCCATGGGAGGATGCCTCCGCGCTTGCGGAAACCTTGAGACGCCTCTGCGCGACGTACGGGCTTTCCCGTGAAACAATCAGCGTGTGCCTGCCTCGGGAATTGTTTTTCATCTACGAACGGGATTTTCCGCCTATGGGGCAACGGGAGTTTGTCGAGGCGGCGCGTTGGGATATCGAGACGAACGTGCCGTTCGCCGAGGGCGGCTATTGGGCGGGCTTCGGACGGCACGGCGGCGCCGTCGAACTGGCGGCGGTACCCTCGGCGCACGGGGCCGAGATCGCGCGGGCGATGACGGCGGCGGGGCTTGGCATCGAGGGGCTTTCGATGGAGCCGCTTCGGTTGCGTTTTCGGCGGGAAGGTGTGCGCGTCCTGTGGCGCGACGCGGAAGCGGAGCTTTCCGCGGCGTCGGCCCGGGAACGGTGGACGCGGGAACTGTATACGGCTCTTTACGCGGCGTTTCGGGTGTATTGTCCCGAAGCCGGCATTGAGTTTTTGCCTCGGGGCGAGCGGGCGGAAACCGCGCGACGTTGGCAAACGGCGGGAAATGTGGCGTTGGCCTGTACGTTCCTCATGATTTCCCTGCTTTTCGCGCGAAATCTTTGGCGCTTGTCGGCGGCGGAGGCGCGGCTTGACGATCTGCGGCAGACCTACGCGTTGGAAACGCGGGGCCGGGAAACCATGGAAATCCTTGCGGGCGGACAGGCGGCAGCGGTCGGCGCGGAAACCGCGCTTCGCAAGCTGTCGGGGGAACGCCGCTCGTGGTATGGCGTGTTCAGCGCCCTCGGCGCGGCGGCGGTGGACGGCGTGTATTTGACGGAGTTGGACGCGCAGGAGGACGGCGCGCTGGTCTGCGGGGGACACGCCCCGGATTACGCGCGGCTGGCCGCGTATATGGAACGGCTGGAGCAGGGCGGCGCGGCGCTTCGGGAAAAGCCGGTTTTGAAGGAATCGGCGACGGATGAGCGCGGGGCGCTTCGTTTTAAGTTGCGGCTCCGCTTTTGAGGCGCGAAGGAAAGAAGAAATGAAAGCAGAACAGGCACGGATGCGTTTTTGCGCGACGGCTTTTCTGGCGTTGGTTTTGGGCGCGGCGTTTTATTTTCTGCTGTATTTGCCGCAAAGCGCCGAGCTTCGCGCGAAGGAAGCCGAGGCGAGTACGCTTCGGGGCGAGATCGCGCGGGCGGCGGCGTTTCGGCGTATGCACCCGGACCCGGCGAAGGAAGCGAAAGCGCTGGGTGTGCGCAAAACGCTGGCGGACAGGCTTCTTCCGGCGCGTCTCGACCTCAACGCTTTTTTGTCGGAGGCGCAACGACAAGCGACGGACGCGGGCGTCGTCCTTTCGGCTGTTGAGCCGGGAGAGGCCGAGGCGGCGGACGGCTTGGTTCGCGCTTCGGTTCGGCTTTCCGTGCGCGGCGATTATTTCGCGTGGCTCGATTTTTTGTACGCGATGGAGCAGCAGGGCCGGTTCGTGAAAATTGACGCCGTGCGCGGAAAGGCGGACGAGGGCGGCGCATTTTCCGGCACGATTGCGCTTTGGGTTTACGCGCGTGGACAATAGAAAAGAAAGGCATAAAAAATTTGAGGTAAGAATTTCTTACCTCAAATTTTTTATGCCTGG
>JAFVAI010000099.1 GCA_017480545.1 Schwartzia sp. (in: firmicutes)
GCGCCCCTGCCGGGTCTTTTTCCGTCATGCCGCGTCAAAGTGCTTTCGACGTAGCGATGCTACGCCTTCAAGCACTTTTCCTTGCCTGACGAAAAAATCCCTCGGCAGGGTCACGACTTGACTTATTCGTCGTTTCCCTAACGGAACCGAAAACAGGGGCTGCCGCAAGAAGAGTTTTCTTCCTGCGGCAGCCCCTTTGTTTTGTGGGCGATTTCCCGCGGTTTGCCTCATTTTTTCCGAACGATGGATTTTGTTACCGCTTCGCGTCCGGTCGCTCGTCGATGAGCTCCTTGCGGTCCGGGTCGTACGTTACGAGCGGTTTTCCGTCCTGGTCCGTGACGCGAATCGGCTCCAAGGTCAGCTTTCCGTTTCTGATGCTCAACGCATCGGTTCTCGCCATCATGCCGCCGAAGTCGATGCTCACGTTGTAAAAATCCAGGTCATGGCCGATATCGTGGAACTGTCCGCTGATGGACTTGAACGGCAGCCAACGGTACCGTCCCGGGCTGGAAACGAAGCTGCCGCCGTAGCTCGTGTTCTTCACATTGCCCCCGCTGTGGACGGTGATATCGAGGTCGACAAGGCAGCGGAGCCCGTCCTTCGGCAGCGCTTTCCGCGCCCGCAGCTTGGTGCCTTTGCCCTGGATATGGTAAAACCGTGTGTCGAGATTGTACCAGCCTTCGGCGGCAAGCGTTCCGCCGTACACGCTCGCCTTTACGTCCGAGAAGCGGAACATCGCGTTTTCGTACTCGAGGTCTCCGTCCACGTTCGCAAAGTCCAGCGCGGGGATGCGGAGCCTGTCGAAATGGAGCGTCCCCTTCCCGACGGGGCCGGCAAGCGCCCCTTCGAGACGCACCGCCATCGAAAGCGGGTCGTGGACATCCATGCCGAAGCCCAAGGACGACGGATCCACCATGTCCACGATCAGCGTGAGGTCGCATTCGGGAACTTTCGTTTTGCAATTGATGGTTCCATTCAGGAAAATGCCGCTGCCGATCATGTCGCCGCCGAAAGGTCCCGTGGCCAGTTGGAGCCGGATGGAGTTTTTCGTGTCAACGGCCGCCTTCAGGCGCACCGCTTCCAGCAGATAGTGGCGATGCTTGTAGAAGACCTCCACGCGGCAGTCGTCCAGCAAGACATCGAGATCGAGCCGTTGGTTTTCGCGGTTGAAATTGTTCCAGTCCTGTTCGAGCCGCTCCTGCTGCTCGCGGCGCCGTCTTTCGCCCTCGGCGATCATCTCTGCTTCCGTTTTTTCTTCCTTGCGCGCCTTTGGCTTCGGCGGTTTGGGCGGCGCGCTGGGGGCGCGGACGAAATCGACGCTCATGTCGTCGTTCAGGCGGATCGAGAGCGCCGCGTGGTTCAGCGTCAACTTTTCTAGCGATGTCGAGGAAAAATGCTGGATCAGCGTGTCGGCAATATCGACCGTGAAGCCGCCGTCGGGAATGTAAAGGATCCGGCGCCCCTCCGGGTCTTTCCATTCGAGGCCCTCGAAGAGCACGTGGCCGATGGGGGAGGCGACGATGCGCTCCACCGTGATCGTGCCGCGCAGGAGATCCTGGTTTTCCATCGCTTTGTTGAACAGCCATGCCGCGCTCTGGCTGTAAATCTCCAGCAGCAGGAGGAAGCCAAGCAACAGCCCCGGTATGAGATAATAAAACGGACGCTTGGCAACTTTGCGCCGCAGCCAACGCTTCTTGATGTGGGCGGGGCCGTCCTCAAACGCTGTGCCCAGCCATTCTTTTTCATTGTCGTTCATCGCTGTTCATTACATTCCCGTCAGTGCCAGCACTTTCGCCTTGAATTCCTCGGCGGGGAGCTTTGCGAGGGAGCGGATCTTTTCCAGCAGGGAAGCTTCCTCCGGGCGCGTCACGCTGGTTGCGTTCTCGCGGACTTTCTCGCGGACCGTGGCCTTCGCCCGCGCCCAGAAATCTGTCGGCGTCTCGACCGCCGCGCGCAGGACGCCCGCCTCGTCGCGTCCAATCGCTTTCTCCACGCCTTCCTCGATCATCTGCACCAATTCGCTGTACAAAATATCCTCGCGGTACTGGATGGGCTTGTAGTCCATCTTGTACTCGCCGTAAGAAAAGCCGTCGACCTCCGAGCGCACGTTCACCAGCGCGGCGTCCGTGCTCCGCCCCGCGCAGCCGATGAAATAGCGGCGCTGGATCGAAAACTGCTCGTCCGGCTCTTCGCAGAGATACAACTCGATGTGCACGTCGCCCACCGAGACGCGCCCGATATGCGCCATTGTCATTTCGTCGTCGTTGGCCGATTGGACAATGCGCCGCTTCATTTTGCGGAAGTCTTCTTCTGTAAATTCATCCCAAAGAAAATCCATGCAAGGCATCTCCTTTCCGGCGGAAAGCTCCGCCGCAAGATTTCGGTTCTATCTATCAATATTCAATATTCAACGCCGCGCGCGATTTTCCTGCCGTGGGTGAAATTTTCGGCGAGTGGGGAAAAATCGTTTTCTTTGCTTTCCGTGCCAAGGCATGATAATATAGCGGCATCAATGAATTCGGAGGATGGAGTCATGACGGTTGAATCTCCCCAAAAGAAATTACGCCCGTTGCAAGGGCTTCGTGGCTTCGCCTGTCTGGCGGTTGTGCTGTCGCACTATCCTTTCCTGCGGCACAGTGACGGAAGCAACGCGATGGGCGAACTTGGCGGATTGGGCGTGGAGGTGTTTATCCTGCTCAGCGGGTATTTGCTTTGCTATTGGCATTGGCAGGACGAATCTGCCACGGGGTCGCTTCGGGAGAATCTTTCGTATGCGGTGCATAAGATGGGAAAATATTATTGGCTTCATCTTGCGACGCTGATTTGTGCGCTGCCGTTTTGGATTGTCCCGATGCTCAGTCGGCCGTCATGGGGCAAGGCCGTTTCCCTGCCTGCCAATTTGTTGCTGATACAAACCTTCTTTCCGTGGTCCGGGGTCTATTTCGGGCTGAACGGTGTTTCATGGTATCTCTCCATTACGCTGTTTTTTCTGTTTATGTCCCGTTGGGTGCTTCGTTTTTTGAAGCGCCTTGCCGTGCGCCAGACCGCGCTCCTGATGCTGGGGATTATTGTGGGCGAGGCATTATGGGCGATTGGCGTCGAGCAACTGGGGGTGCCGAAGGGAGTCTCGCACTGGCTGGCCTATGTTTTTCCGTGTGTACGGATTTTGGACTTTGTCCTCGGGGGGGGGACATACGTGCTTGCGCGGGCGGTTTGTCCACAGTTTTCCAAAACGAAACAGCGTTTGGCGCTCCTGTTGGTGATGATTGCCTACGCGGTGATGATATGGGTGTGCAGCAGCGAGCCTCAAAATGTTTTATGGCATGACAATCAAGAGCTTGCTTCGGTGTCGATATGGGCGATGCCGTCTGTCCTCCTGATGTTGTTGTTGGGCTGTCAGGCACTTCGCGGCGAGGCAGGGGGCGTGTTTGAAAATCCGTTCCTGGTTTTCATTGGCAATATCAGTCTGGAATTGTTTTTGGTGCATCAACTTTTTAAAAGATATGCCTCAGCTGCATATCAAAAATTTGCCGTCCCGTGTGACGAAAGGATTCTGTTGGCGGCAGCTTTGCTCCTGTCTGTGTTGGCGGCGTGGCAAATCCATCGGCGTTTTCCGGCCGGGATTCCACTTTCGGAAGGATATGAACGGCTTCGCTGCAAATTTTTGCGGAAATCCTAAGGAAACGCCGAACAAGTCCCGCCGCGCCCCTGCCGGGTCTTTTTCCGACTGCCGTTGTCAAAGGCCTCTCGACGTAGCCCTGCTACGCCTTCGAGGCCTTCTCCTAGTCAGTCGAAAAAATCCCTCGGCAGGGTCACGACTTGACTTATTCGGCGTTTCCCTAAGGATAGTATCAGCCCCGCTCCAGTTTTCCCGCGGCCAGTGCTCTCGGCGTCTTTATCGTGTCGAACTGCACCTTGACGGCATCGTTTTCTATCGCCAAGACGGTGCCGTCGCCGAAGGCGGCGTGGCGAACCCTTTGCCCCACGGCGAACGATGGGGCGGCGGGGGGCGCGAGGCGCGCGTCTTTTGCGGCGATTTCGGCGCGGGCTTCCTCTATGAAGGTGTCGGCGGGCGCCGGGTCGAAGTCGAGCAGTTCTTTGTCCACGTCCAGCAGGAAGCGGGAGGGGAAGCGTATCGCGCCGTCGTTATGGAGCCCCTCCGCTTCCGACAGGCAGAGCCTGTCCCGCGCCCTCGTCATGGCCACGAAGGCGAGGCGCCGCTCCTCTTCCATCGCCTCCCGGGTTTTTGTCTTGCGGGAGGGCAGGATCCCTTCGTTCAGCCCCATCAGGAAGACGACGGGGAATTCCAGCCCCTTCGCCGTGTGGATGGTCATCAGCCGCGCACGGTCGCGGTACGTCTCGGCGTCGCTGTTGGTGAACAGGGCGACGTGGTCGAGAAAGTCGGCGGCGCCCGCTTCTTCGCCGCAGGTCTCCTCATAGTCGCGGACGGCGGCTTTGAGCTCCGCCAGATTGTCCAGCCGCTCTTGGCTGCCTTCGGTGCGCAGCAGCCGCTCATAGCCGCTGGCATCGAGAATCGCCGCAAAAAGTTCCGTCGCGGAAGCATCGGTGCGCTCGGCGAAGGTCTCCACCAAGTCCACGAATTCCTTCGCCTTTGTGCGCTTGAAAATCTCGTCGTCGAGATTTCGTTGCAGGGCCTGATAGAGTGTGCAGCCTTCCTTTTCGGCGACGGCTTCCAGAAACGCCATGCGCCGTTGCCCGAGGTTTCGCTTCGGCAGGTTTGCCACCCGGCGGAAGGAGAGATCGTCCTTGTAAACGACCATGCGGAGGTAGGAGAGGGCGTCCTTGATTTCCCGTCGCGCGAAAAAAGGTGTGCCGCTGTAAATGACATAGGGAATCTTCGCGTCGAGGAACGCTTCCTCCAGGGCGCGGGTCACATAATGGGCGCGGTACAGCACCGCGATATCGGCATATTTTGTCCCGCCCGCCGCCAACTCCGCGATTTTGGAGGCAATCCACCGGGCTTCTTCCTTGGCGTTCGGCCCGTGGTGGCAGACCGGTCTCTCTCCGTTTTCGCGGGTGGGCAGCAGATTCTTTTCGATGCGGTCGCGGTTTTTCGCGATCAGGGAATTGGCCGCGGACAGGATTTCCGGCGTCGAGCGGTAATTTTCCATCATCAGGATGGTTTTCGCGCCGGGATACTGCCGGTCGAAGTCCAGCAAAAAGCGGCCGTTGGCGCCGCGCCAGGTGTAAATCGTCTGGTCTGGGTCGCCGACGACGAAGAGGTTGCCGTGATGGGCGGCAAGAATTTTCAGCAGGCGGTATTGCAGGTCGTCGATGTCCTGAAACTCGTCCACCATGATATATTCGAGCCGTTCCTGCCATTTTTGCCGAATGGCCTCGTTTTCCCCGAAAATGTGCAGGGTGAAGACGATCAGATCGTTGTAGTCAAGGGCGAAGCATTTTTTCTCCTGCCAGAGGTAGCCGAGGAAAATGATTTCGTCGGTGTCCTGCGCCGCCATGTATTTTTCCCTGAGCGCCTCCAGCGGCATCGCGATCAAGTCTTTGTAATAGTCGGGCCGCCGGAAGGTCTTTTGGATTTCGATCATGTCCCGGGCGTCGGAAAAGGTCCGATGGCGCAGGGTCAGGCCGCGCTCCTCATAGATCCGCGCCAGCATCGCGTCGATGTCGGCGTTGTCCACGACAAGGAAACTTTTCGGGTAGCTGACCGCGTGGCTGTCCTCTTTCAGCACGGAGACGCAGAAGCCGTGAAACGTGGCGATATAGCCCGTGTCGTCGTCGCCGATCAGGCGGCGGATGCGGGCGCGCATGACGTTCGCCGCCTTGTTCGTGAAGGTGGCGCAGAGGATATGGCGGGGCAGTACGCCAAGCTCCGTCACCAAGTAGGCGAACCGGCGGCTGATGACTCGCGTCTTGCCGGAGCCGGCGCCCGCGACGACGCGCACCGCGCCCTCGGTGGCCAGCACAGCCTCGCGCTGCGCCTCGTTCAGCCCCGATAGGATTTCCTCGCTCATGTCGTCCCTCCTGTGGGTTGTTCTCTTTTCCGATAATATTATAAGACGGAACGTCGAGGACGGCAAGAAACCAAAGGAAACATTCGCGCAGAAATTTTTGAGGTAAGAATTTCTTACTTCGTATTTTTTCATGATGGCAAGAAGCCGAAAGAAAAGGGGCTGTCACAGGAAGCAAAAAACTTCCGATGACAGCCCCTTTGGTTTTCCGGTATTTTGTTACCCGGCGGGCGGCAGAAATCTTTGTTTGCCGCTGCCGAGAATCCGCGCGCTGTTCAGCACTACCGCTAGCGTCGCGGTGTTGTGGATGATGGCCGCCCATAGCGGATTGATTGTGCCCAGCGCGCCGAGGAGCATGGCGGCGGAGTTCACCGTGATGGTCGCCATGAAGTTTTGGCGAATCAGGCGCATCGTGCGCCGGCCGATGGAGAGCGCGGTCATCAGCCCTTCCGGGTCCTCGGAGCGGATCGTTACCGCGCCGGACTCGGCGGCGATGTCCGTCTGCTGCCCGCCGAGGCTCACGCCTACGTCGGCGAAGGCCAAGGCGGGGGCGTCGTTGATGCCGTCGCCGACCATCATGATGCAGCCGCGTTCCTTGAGCTTTTGCACATAGTTCGCCTTGTCCTCGGGCAGCACCTCCGCGTAAAAGGCGTCGATGTCCATTTCCTGCGCCACCTGCGCGGCGACCTCCTTCGAGTCCCCGGTCAGCATCACGATTTCGTCGATGCCGTAGTGGCGCATTTGGTTCAGCGTTTTTTTCATCTTCGGGCGAATCGGGTCGTTGATGCCGATGACGCCGAGAAGTTTTTTGTCCCGCGCGACGTAAATGCGGTTCGGCGCGGTCTCTTCGATCACGACTTCGTCCAACGCCTTGACCTTCGACTCTTCCATGAATTTCCGGCTGCCCACCAGCACCGCGCCGCCCTTGTACGGCCCAAAGTCCGGGACGACTGCCTTCATGCCGCGGGCGACGACGGTGGTGGAGCTTTTGTGTTGCGGCACGTCCCATTCCTGCTCGCGCACATATTTTTGGATGGCCACCGCCAGCGGGTGAACGGAATGCATTTCCGCCGATGCCGCCAAAAGCACCGTTTCCTTTTCGCTGATGCCTTCGGCGGTGCGAATGAAGGAAATTTGCGGCACACCTACGGTCAGCGTACCGGTCTTGTCGAGAACCACGGTGTCGGCCCCCGCCAGCGCTTCGATATAATTGCCGCCTTTGACGAGGATGCCCTTTTTCGCGGCGGCGGCGATGGCCGCGGAAATCGCGGTGGCGGTGGAAAGCTTCAGGCCGCAGGAGAAATCAATGAACAAAAGATTCAGCACCCGCTGCCAGTCCCGGGTCGCGCCGTAGACCACGAAAGCGCCCAAAAGGGACACGGGAACCAAGAGGTTCGCCATCTGGTCGGCGAAGTTCTGCACGGGGGCGCGCTGTGCCTGCGCTTCCTCCACCAAATGCACGATATGGGCAAGGGAGGTGTCCTGCCCGGTCTTTTCCACAAGAATGACCAGTTCGCCGGCTTCGACGACGCTGCCCGCGTAGACACGGGATTTTTCCTGCTTCATGGCGGGGTTCGACTCGCCGGTAATCGAAGACTGATTGACGGCGGCGGAACCGGCCAAGACCCGCCCGTCGATGCAGATCATTTCGCCCGCGTGGGCGGCGATTTTGTCCCCGGCTTTCAGGGTTTCGACGGGCACTTTCCGCTCCACCCCCGCGTCCACTAGCCAGACGTACCGCTGGTTCAAGTTCAGAAGGCCGGAAATCTGGCGGCGCGCCCGTTCGGCGGCGTAGCTCGTCAGCATTTCCGCGACGTTTGAAAGCGTCAGGAGCGACAAGCTCGACTCGGGGCGGCCGGACAGCACCGACGCGGCCACCGCCGTGGCGGTCAGTGTGTCGGCGTTCGGGCGGCGGTCGCGAATCAGCCCGCCGTAGCCGCTCTGGAAAAGCCCGCGCGCCATAACCAAAACGAGCAGGCTGCGAACCATGCGGAGCCCCGCGTAAGCGGCGGGGGCGTTCTTTTCCAGAAGCTTCATCGCCGCGAAGACGCCGACGGAAATCAGGGCATCCCGTCGGTAGTCCGCCATGGTCGGCTCGGCGGTGCGAGCCTCGGATTCCTCGCGGATGTGCCGGACAAGCCGCAGCGCCGCAGACGAAAGCCGCGCCCCGGTGTGCCAGACGCGGAGCGCTTTGCCGTCCGCCGCCACGGAAACGACCCCACGCACGGCGCGGAGCCGCGCCCCGGCGAGGAGACGCGCCTCATGGGACAATTCCGACGAAAGCGGGACGGTCAAAAGTCGGCAGTTCATGCGATGCGCCACCCCCTGAGCAACGAGAACGCCCACCAGATGAGCTGCGGCCCGGAAGGCAGCTGCTTCGCGAGCAGGAGCTTTTGCAAGCCGCGCACCGTGAACACGATGGACAGCAGCGAAGGCAGGTCGAACCAGCCGCCGGTCACCGATTTGATATGCCCGTTGATTGCGATAAAAGTGCCGCGAAGGCTTTGGCCGAATGCGGCCAGCCCCTCGCTGTGGTCGTCCTGGGGAGAGGGGGCATCCGCCTTTTTCTGTGCGGGCGCGGCAAACACCCGGTTCGCCAACCGATCGGCGATGGCATCCGCGCGCGCTTCGTCGCAGTGGTACACGAGCAACAGGCTTCCCGATACGGGATTTGCCTTGACCTCGTCGACACATTCAAGCTTGGCCAGCGCCGTTTCCACCGCCGCCGCCAGCGCGTCGTTCCCCATCAGGGCTTTCGCGTAATAACGGCGCCGCCCCGGGATGGCCCGCGCCAAAGCAAAGGACGGCTCCGCGCATTTCGCCGCGCCGCCCGCAAAGAGCCGACGGATGCCATGCCCGAAGGCCAGCCCCATCATCATGCCGGACATATAAGACATAGTTTTCCTTCCTTTCTATCTCTTTTTTACGTGCGTTCGGATATATTCTTCCATCCGTGCCAGCTCCGGATTTTTTCGGAGTGCGGTCGGGTCGTACTCGATGAGGATCGAGCCGGTCGTCGTGTTCGTGCGGACACTTTTCATGCCCGCCGCGCCGGAAAGCTCCCGCTCCACCTGCGCGGCCAGCGCCGCGTTGCCCACGAGGGGACGGGCATAGAGCCGCGCCCGGCCGGGAATGTAGGAAGCGACCTCCACCGCGCGGACGAAAAAGTCCAGCTTCGATTGCGGAAAATCCGTCATAGCCAAAAAACCACCGTTCTTTTTTAGGTCTTGTATCAATTTTTTGCGGCACTGCCAAGCGTGGAGCGCGGACAACCCCGCCCACACCGCGCCGCAGACGATGTGCGCCCGCTTCGACGGCAACGCCAATGAGAGAATCGTGCCAGCCGCCGCACCGAGGAGCGGGATTCCCAGCGACATTTGCTTCATCAAAATGCCTCCCAAAACAACAAAAGAGACTGTCCATGCAAAGGCAGTCTCCTTTCTCGCCAAAATTTATTTCTCCTGCGCCTTCTGCGCTGCAATCAGGTCCTCCAGCTCTTCCTTCTGGCGTTCCAGCTCCGCCAACGGCACTTGGCCGGCGGGCTCGCCGCCGGCGAGAGCCAGCATCTGCTGCTCGCGTTCCTGCATGTAGCGGTAGCCGAAAACTCCGGCGACGACACCGACAGCCATTCCAATCCAAAAATCACTTCTCGAAAACATGCTGATTCCTCCCGTAGTTTGATAAAATGAAAATGATTGCTGTAATAATATAGCATTTAATTCTCAATGTCAAGATGAATTTCGTCGATGAAACTACACGATACGAAACGGCAAAACAAAAACGCCCCGAGGCCGCGACCGGCAGTCTTGGGACGTTCCTGCTTATGGGAGAGAAAATGAGAGGTTTGTATCACACAAGTGCTTTGACGAGGCTTGCGCCGAGGGCCGCGCATTCGGCGAGCCCTTTCTCGTCGGGAGTGTTCTCGATGGCGAGACCGCTTTGTATGAGCTTCGCGCCGTCCTCTTTGACGCGCGATTCCCACTGGCGCATCCACTCGCCGCCGCCCCAGCCATAGGAGCCAAAGAGCCCGACGGGAACGCCGGAAAGCTTCGCTTCGGCTTCCTGAAAAAACGGCTCGAATTCCGCCTCCTCGAGAACCTCGGCGCCCATCGCGGGGCAACCGAAGAGAAAGCCGTCGTAGTCCTTCATGTCCTCTGCGGAAAACGCATCCACACGAAACAGCGCGGCTTCGCCGCCGGCCTTGTTCGCTCCGTCGACGGCGGCCTTCGCCATGGCTTCCGTGTTTCCGCCTCCGCTCCAATAGACTACCGCGATTTTCTTCATAGCGTGCTCCTTTCTGTGGAATTTGCCCTGGCCCGTCCTGTTTCCGCCGCGCCCGTCGGGGGGAGTGACAAGCATGGCGGGTTACACGGCCCGGAGGATCTCGGCCATCGGGACGCCGCTCGCGAGCCGTGTGCAAAAGCGGGCGGTGCAGTCGGCATAACGCTTGAAAAGCGCCATCGACGTATCCGCGTCGGCGTAGACCTTCCACGAACCACAGCACAAAAAGCCGCGGCCTTTGTTTTCGATAAAGCCTCTGACATCATGCGGGGGGTAGCCGAGAAAGAGGCCAATCTCGTGGGGAAAGTCCTCGTCCGAGCTCGCATAGGACCAAACACGCCGACGAAGCCTTTGGAGCATCGCCGGGAGCGAATCCGACGGACGGTATCCATATCGCCCGAGCAGCGTCTGCGCGTCCCGTTGGCGAAGGATATCGGCCAGAGCGTCGGCTCGATAGAAGAGCACGAGCGCACGGTTTTCCTCATCCAACAGGCGAAATATCGAGATGCCGTGGCAGGCGAAACAGGGTTCATAGTCGGCGAGCTGCCCATCGAAATCGTCAAACCGTTCTTTTTGAAATGCGACGAGGCTCGCCGCCTTCAGGCCGATGAACGTCGGGGCGCACTGACGAGCGAGCAGGGTTTCAAAATCCGCTGTCGTCATTGGCTCACCTCCTGTGATGAACCAATCATAACATAAGCGAGAAAGAATTTCAATACCTTTTGAGAATTTTTTTCAATTATTGCGGCGGAACGTGTCTGGCGAGGTTTGCGCGGTAATTGCGGGATTGGCTTGGAGCCGCTTGCTGTCTTGGGTTATTCCAATCGTGCTTTGTAGCCGTTGCCCCAATTTTCCATCTCTTTCATCAGAGGGCGCAGCGTCTCGCCCAGCTCGCTCAGCGCGTATTCCACCCGGGGCGGCACCTCGGGGTAGACGGTGCGCGTGATGATGCCGTCCGCTTCCATTGAACGCAGGCTGTCTGTCAGGATTTTCTGGCTGATGCCTTCGAGATTCTTCTGCAATTCGTTGAACCGCCACGGGCGGGCAAGCAGATTGCGGAGAATCAGGAGCTTCCATTTGCTGGCGATGAGCTGCACCGTAGTCGCCACCGGGCAATCGGGCAGTTCGTCTCTTTTCTTCATGTCGCGTCTTCCTTTCCAATATGTTACATGCAAATTTGAATGTTACAGTAAAATTATAATGTGCAGTTGTTTCGGTTGTCAACGAAAAAATTTCAATCCCCTCAAACAGGAATCCCACGAAAGAGATTTTGCCTTGATTGCAGGCTTCTTGCGTATTTATCGGCTTTGAAAAACGGAAAGGGACAGCCGAAGCCGCCCCTTCCTGCCCGTGGATTGTCGGATTCCCCGGACGTGTGCTGTGCTGTGGTCTTGCTACTTGCTCTCCAGCCACTTGATTATGTAGTGCGCGAGAATCTCGGCGGCTACACTCACTCCGAGCGCAAGCAAAAGGTTTGTTACGTCCTCCAAGGGCGTCCCCCCTTTCGGCTGGGCGCTTCACAGCGGAAATATTATACCATTGATTTTTATAAAATACCATGCTATAATCAATATGCAATAAAGGTTTGTTGCAACTTCCAAGGGTCAATGGCGGAGTGTCGGCTCCGCCATTCCATTTTATCGACCGGATACATTCTCGTTGATTTTTGTTGCGTTCCATACTATGATAACGATAAAGGTTTGGTACAGTCTCAAGGGCGTCCCAACGGTTAATGGCGGAGTGCTGGCTCCGCCGTTTTTATTTACCGGCAGAACTGTCGGCCAAAGGGAACAAATAGAACTCCATACGGCGGCAGCGAACAGGGGAGAAAGCCAAATTTCTTCCCTGTTCGTTTTTGTTTTGCAAAAAAATTTTCCCCCCGCAAAAGCCCGTGCCCACGGAAAAGTTACAAAAAGGTGCGTGGGGTTACAAAAAAGTGCGTACTTGTTCCCGATTTCGAAATGCTTATAATGAGCCTTGCAAGCGGCAATTCCGCCGCAAAATAAATTTCGGGAGGAAGATTATCATGGCACTTTCAAACATCGCGGACTGGACGGAGAACAAAGGCACGGCGAACGGCTCGGCTTGCGGCGCGGGGGACAAGAAGCCCGCGGCTTGCGGCGCGGACGACAAGCCGACGGAAAAGCCCGCCGCCTGCGGTTCTGCTTGCGGCGCAGGAGACAAACCGGTGGAAAAGCCTGCCGCCTGTGGCTCCGCGTGCGGCGCGGGCGACAAGTAAAAAAGTTTGCGGTAAGAATTTCTTGCTTCAAACAGTTTGGCTTTTCACCATCAGCGCAACCAAGCAACATCAAGCATCTTGCGACAATCCTCCGGCCGTTTGCGCCGGAGGATTCTTGCAAGGGGAGGACAACCATGAACCCTTATTTTTCCTTTCAGTGGCATATCACGGACGAATGCGACCAGCGGTGCAAGCATTGCTACATCTATTCGGCGGGGAACCACGCCTGCGTCCGCTCGATGACGTGGCGCGAGATGGAGGACGTGTTTTACAACTGCCTCGATTTTTGCGCGGTCTATCATCGCACGCCGTATTTTTACCTGACGGGCGGCGACCCGATCCTGCACCCGGATTTTTGGCGGCTTTTGCGCTTGTTCCATGAGCACGATATCAAGTTCACGATCCTCGGCAACCCGTTCCACCTGAACGATCGTGTTTGCCGCGAACTCGCGTGGCACGGCTGCGAGAAATACCAGCTTTCCCTCGACGGTCTACGGGAAACCCACGACTGGTTCCGAAAGCCCGGCTCCTTCGACTGTACGCTGGAGAAAATCGGCTGCATCAACCGGGCGGGCATCAAGAGCGTCGTCATGACTACGGTATCGAAAGCGAACGTCAAAGAAATTCCCGGCGTCATCGACGCGGCGGTGGACGCGGGGGCAAAGATTTTCGCGTTTGCGCGCTATGTGCCGAGCGGCGGCGACCTTGACGCGACGCTGACCGCACGGGAATATCGCGAGTTGCTTGCCGTCTGCGATACGAAATTCAAGGAATATGAGGCGGAAGGCTGCGAGACATATTTCAACAAAAAGGATCATCTTTGGACGCTCTACGAATACGAGACGGGCGCGTTCCAAATCCCGGAGGACGCGAAGCCGGGGATGATTTACGGCGGGTGCAACTGCGGCAACTGCCACCTGACAATCCTGCCCTCCGGCGACGTCTACGCCTGCCGACGCGTGGCGGAGAGCAAAGTGGGCAGCGCGTTCACGGACAGGCTCGCCGACCTTTGGGTCACGAGCTGTGAGCAGTACCGCGACTATGAAAAATTCAGCAAATGCTCGCGGTGCAAGCTCCTGCCGTGGTGCCGTGGCTGCCCCGCCGTGGCGAAGGGAACGAACGGCGACTTCTACGCGGACGATCCGCAGTGCTGGGCGACGGAAGAAAGCGGGCTGTTTGCGCCCGCGACGGAAAGGAACGAGGCCTAATGGACGCGAAAACTTGTATCGAAAAACTCAGCTATGTCGGCGTGCTGAACTTCGCCACCGTGGACGAGGACGGCGCGCCGCAGGTGCGGAACGTCAGCGCGATTCACTACGAGGGCATGGAGATTTATTTCTTGACGGCGCGGGGCAAATCCTTCGCCCGCCAGCTTTACGCCGACGGGCGGGTGCAGATTCTCGGCTACACGAAATACAAGGAAATGATCCGCGTTTCCGGCAGTGCGGCGGAAGTCCCGAAGGAAGAGCAGAAAAAATGGCGGGATATTCTCTATCAAGAGCAGCCCTATCTTGAAAACGTTTATCCGGGGGAAACGAAAAACATTGACACGATTTTCGCCGTCAAGGATTACACCATCGAATATTTTTGCCTGTCCACGCGCCCGATTACGCGGGAATATTTCGCGGTCGGGAACGTCGTTTTGAGGCCCAAGGGCTATCAAATCACGGACGCCTGCATCGGTTGCGGCACCTGTGCGCGGGTTTGCCCGCAGGGCGCGGTTGACGCCGGAAAGTCTTTTCATATCCGGCAGAACAACTGCCTGCAATGCGGCAACTGTTTCGAGCATTGCCCCGTACAGGCGATACATCGGTTATAATAGATAGAAGGAGAATATCATGGAGCTTTTGGAACTCATCCATCGCCGCCGTTCGATTCGGAAATACACGGCGGAGCAAATTACGCGGGAGGAAATGGAGAAAATCTTGGAGGCGGGCGCCGCCGCGCCGAACGCGGGCGGCGGGCAGCGCAGTATGCTGGTGGGCGTCCGCGACGCGAAAACTACGCGGCTCGTCGGCAAGCTGAATTTCCTGCCCTTCGACCGTTCGCAGCTCATCGGCGGCCACGTTTCCGACGAGCAGCCCAGCGTCATCGACGACCCGAACATCAGGGACGGTTTCTATGGCGCGCCCGCCGTTGTCGCGCTGTTCGGGCAACGCGATTTCCTGTTCGGCGTCGCCGACGCTTTTTGCTCGGCGGAAAATATCGTGTTGATGGCGACGGAGCTGGGGCTTGCTTCCTGTATCGTGTCCCGCGCCGAGGAAACTTTCACGACCGACGAGGGGCAAAATCTTCTGAAAGCGTGGGGCGTGCCGGAAAATTACATCTGCCGCGCTTTCGTGACGCTGGGGCATATCGACGGCGACTATCCTCACGCCAAGCCCGTCAGGGCGGGGCGCGTGAAAATCATCGAAGCGAAGAAATAAACGAGGCGATTGTCATGGTTGACGCATTGAAAAAATTGAAGAACGCGCTGGATGCGGCGGAGGCGGTGCTCGTCGGCGCGGGCGCGGGGCTTTCGACGGCGGCGGGCTATGTCTACGGCGGGGAGCGTTTTCAGCGGCACTTTGCCGATTTCGCCGCCGCATACCATCTGCGCGATATGTATTCCGCCGGGTTCTATCCGTACCCCAGCGAGGAAGAAAAATGGGGCTTTTGGAGCCGCAATATCTATTGCAACCGTTACGACCAGCCGCCGAGCGCGGTGCATGAAAATCTTCTGCGGCTGCTTTCCGGCAGGGATTTCTTCGTGCTGACGACAAATGTCGATCATCTTTTCCAAAACAACGGCTTCCCGAAGGAGCGGCTTTTCTACACGCAGGGCGATTACGGCCTTTGGCAGTGCGCGACGCCGTGCCACCAAAAGACTTACGACAACGAGGAAACCGTGCGCCGCATGGTCGCCGAGCAGAAAAACCGGCGCGTGCCGACGGAGCTTTTGCCGCGCTGCCCGGTCTGCGGCGGGCCGATGGCGATGAACCTCCGGGCGGACGACAGCTTCGTCGAGGACGAGGGCTGGCACGAGGCAGCGGCGCGCTATCGCGAGTGGCTTTCGCGGCATTGGGCAGGACGCGTGCTGTACTTGGAACTGGGCGTCGGCATGAACACGCCGGGTATCATCAAATATCCGTTTTGGCGCATGGCGACGGAAAACCCGGACGCCATCTTCGCGACAGTGAATCTCGGCGAGGCTTTCGCGCCGAAGGAACTGGAAGGACGGAGCATCCGCATTGACGACGACATAGCGCGTGTGCTTGCGGCACTGTAAGAGGTGGAATGAGTATGAAACGAGATGAACGAATCCGATTCCTGAATGATATTTTATTGGAAGAAATGCCGCGTTTCCGATCCGAAGCGGAGAAACTGCCTGATACCGAGGAAGCTCGGCGGCGGCTTTTGCGCGCCCTGATGAACGTGCGCCCGCCGATGCCGCTTCGGGCGGATTTCCTTGCGGAGCAGGACAAGCTGCTGCAAGAGGAAACGGAAGCGCGGGGCGTCGTCGCGCTTGACGCGCTGCCCACGGTGGCGGAGCAAAAAAGGAACGGAAACGACGCTTTCGAGTCGCGTGTTATTCTTTGGCAGGGCGATATTACGCGGCTTGCCGTGGACGCGATTGTGAACGCGGCGAACAGCGCGCTCCTCGGCTGTTTCGTGCCGGGGCATCTCTGCATCGACAATGTGATCCACTCCGCCGCGGGGCTCCAGCTTCGGGACGCCTGTGCCGCCATCATGCGGGCGCAGGGCCATGACGAAGAGACGGGCGGCGCGAAGCTCACGCCGGGATTCAATCTGCCCGCGCGTTTCGTGCTCCACACCGTCGGCCCGATTGTCGCGCCGGACGCGGCGGGCAATTTCACGCCAACGGAAAACGACGCCGCGCTCTTGGCCTCCTGCTACCGCTCTTGCCTTGACCTTGCGGCAAAGCACGATTTGAAAAGCGTCGCGTTTTGCTGTATCTCCACGGGGGAATTTCACTATCCGAAGCGGGCGGCGGCGGAAATCGCGATCCGTACCGTGCGGGATTGGCTCGAAGAAACGGGCGCGGATATAAAGGTCGTGTTCAACGTATTCAAGGACGAGGATGCGGCGATTTACCGTGAACTCTTGGGAATGAGATAAGTATAAGCGGAAAATTGGACGTTACCCTTCCAAAACCCAAGCGATGCCCTTTGCCATTCGTTCCGGTGCGTTTTGGAAATGGTTGCCGGGATTCAGCTCGAACCGGGTTGTGATGCCCGCTTGGCTGTACAGTTGATGCAGGGCGCGGGTGTTTTCCTCCACCGTTTGCAGGATCCGGTTTCGCGTTTTTGCCTCCTTGTCGCCGAGGGAAAAATAGGCGCATTCCGGTGGTTTTGCCATCGCATGCGTTTGGGCGAACGCCAAAAAATCCGGGTACCAGAATGAGCCGGACGCGCTGGCGATGCGCGAAAACATGCCCGTCCTGTACAGGGCGTAGACGGCGAACAGGCCCGCGAGGGAATACCCGGCCAGCGCGAGGCAAGCGGGCTTTCCGGGAAGCCGTTCCAGAATCCCGGGCACGATGGTTTCCGTCAACGTGCCAAGATAAGCGTCCGCTCCGCCCGTGCATGGCGCGTCGCCTTTGAAAATCGGCGGGCTCGGCCACGGGGACATTTCGTCGTTCCAACGGAGACCGCCGATGGCGGCGAGGGTAAACGCCGTACCCGTTATGCTCCGTACCGCTCGCCAGACGCTTTCGCCTTCGTCCTGCACCGTGTGCAGCACTACCAGCGGGGCGCCTTCCCGTGCCGACGGGAAAAGCCGCACGGGTTTTCCGGCGGTTTCGATTAACTGGGCCGTGTTTGACGGTAATCCTTCCATTGTATCGGTCGTTTTCATGGAAATCCCCCTTTCTTGTTTTTTAGCATACCATCTCCGCGAAATAAAGCAAGCGTCCGGGACGCCGTGGAAATGTTGGCGGGAATTAACAGAAACGGCACAGCCGAAAACAAAGCTGTGCCGTTTCTGTTGGTTTGCGTATGATACTAATCGCAGTTAGGATTTTTAAATCCTTACTGCGATTGCATGAGACATCAGACGCGCTTTAGCGCGGCTGTAGCCTGCGAAGCAGGCGCATCTCAGACCAAAATTTTATTTAAAATTTTGGTCTGAGATAAGTATGAGAAGTGGTTTTCCTCAAGCCGTGATGGTTGCGCCGCGCATTTCCGGATTTGCCAGCCGCCGGAAGACGTGGCGGTAGACGGGGACGAGCATGGAGAGGGAGACGACGAAGCTGACGTTGTAGGCGTTGTAGATGACCGCCATGTCGTGCCAGTGCGGCAGCAGTGTTTCGCACCAGACGACGCGGAACAGCGCGTAAGCGACCAGCGCGGAGAGCATCGGGATTCCCGTCTCTCCCAGCCCTTTCAAGCCGCCGATATAGACCTGGTTCAACGAATAGAGAAAGTAAAAGGGGAAGGTCCAATAGACGGCGGCGAGGCCGTTGGAAAGCGTTGCCGCGTCTTCGGTGAAGCAGCCTAAGATCGGTTTCGCCGCCAGCATCAGCGCCGCGCAGATGATCATGGTACCGTAAACCGCCGTGCGGCGGCTGACGCGCATCGCTTCTTCCACGCGGTCGAGGCGTCCCGCGCCAAGATTTTGCCCGATAAAGCCGGTCAGCGCCATGCCGTAGGCGAAGGCCGGATAGTAGAGGAAGCCCTCGATTTTCGCGTAAATCACCATGCCCGCCATGGCGGCGGGGCCGAAGGAGTCAATGCTGATCTGGATGAGGAGCGACGACAGGCTCATGAAGGCCGCCTGCATCCCCGATGGAATGCCGAGACGCAGGAGGGAGAAAAGCTCCTGGGCGGAAAGGAGAGGCGCGTCAAAGGAAAAGCGGAACCGTTCGTCAAGGCGTGTGAGCCGCCAGATCATGCCGATTCCCAACGCCCACTGCGCCGTCAGCGTCGCCCATGCCGCGCCCGCGAAGCCGAAGCCCAAAACGCCGACGAGCAGCAGGTCAAGGGCGATATTCAATACGGCGGAGGCGGCGAGCCAGAGGAGCGGCGTTTTCGTGTTGCCGAGGGCGCGAAAGACGCCGTTGGCGACGTTATAGACGAGCTGCGGCACGAGGCCCAGCAGGCAGATTTTGAGATAGAGCAGCGCGTCGCCCATTGCCTCGGGGGGGCAGGCGAGCCAAGCCAGATACCTTTGCCCCAACCGTTCGCCGAGCAGGGTCAAGAGCAGTCCCGCGCCCGCCGCCAGCCAGACCGAGGTGGCGATCATCGCGCGCAGCCTGCCGAAATCCCGCGCGCCGAAGAGCCGCGACACGGCGGAGGTCACGCCGACGGAAAAACCGATGAAGAAATTGATATGCACGGCCAACACCAACCCGGCGACGCCCACCGCCGCCAGCCCGAAGCCGCCGCAAAGCCGGCCGATGACGGCGCAGTCGGCGATATTGTAAAGCTGCTGCAAAAGCTGCATGACCAGCACCGGCAGCGCGTACGCCAAGAGCGTCCGATGAATCGAGCCGCTGTCCATCAAAACCTCGCCTGTTTTAGAAAAGTTCATGAAGAACGCCCTCCTTGCTTCACATTCAGTATAGCAAAGAGGGCGCGATTCCGATATTTCGCGTTCTTTATAGGGAGATATAATGTTTTCTTATGTTATACTAATCGCAGTTAGGATTTTTTAAATCCTTACTGCGATTGCATGAGACGTCAGACGCGCTTTAGCGCGGCTGTAGCCTGCGAAGCAGGCGCATCTCAGGTCAAAATTTTATTTAAAATTTTGGTCTGAGATAAGTATTA
>JAFVAI010000100.1 GCA_017480545.1 Schwartzia sp. (in: firmicutes)
CTGACACCTCCCTCAAAGAGGGAGGCTAAAAAACACGTCAATACAAGCCCCCCTCATTGAGGGGGGTGTCAGCGAAGCTGACGGGGGGAGTCCGAAAACAAGTTTTTAGAGGTACCCTAGAATGACAAAACAGCGAAAGGAAGGGATTCTTTATGAAGAAGTACGGAAAGTTTTTCAAGAAGGCGGCGCTGACGGCGGCGGTTTGCCTGTCGCTCTCGCAGAGCGTCTGGGCGATGCCGACGGGCGGCGAAGTGGAGTTTGGCAATGTAACAGGCTTTAGCGCCAATCCGACGAGCGGCGCGACGATTGCGACCGTCAGCGACGCGGCCATCATCAACTGGGAAGCGTTTGGCATCGCGTCGGGGGAGGCGCTGTCCTTTGACACGACGAACGGCGCTCTCTTGAACCGCGTGACGGGCGGCAATCTCTCGCAGATTCTCGGCACACTGAGCCAGACGGGCGACAATCCGATGTTTCTCGTCAACCCGGCGGGCATTACGGTCGGCGGTGGCGCTGTCATTGACGCGAATACCCTTGTGCTTTCGACACTGGCGATGTCGAATGAACAGTTTATGCATGCCGCGAATGGTTGGATGGAATTTGGCGATGGCAGTACGCCGGGGCAGTTGACGATTGAGAAGGGGGCGGAAATAAACGTCAGCAATATGCTGACCGCGTTGGGCGGAACTGTCGAAGTTGCGGACGGCGTGACCTTCTCCGTGGACAAGGATTTGGTGCTGACGGCTGCCAATAACGTCACCGCGTCGGTGGGGAGCACCGTCCAAGGGGATTATACGCTTGGTTCTGATGCTTTCCGTCCGACGGGAATCAGCGCCACAAAGGAGAATACCCTTTCCGTCGGGACGAACACAATCAACACCGAGGATCTCGCGTTTCTTGCGGGAGGCAAAGTGAACATTACGGGCGCCGAGATAGGGAGCAAAAATGTGGATGTGTTGTCGGCGTCGTCCGGGCAAACAACGGAGTCTGATGCGGATATTGTCTACACGGCGGGAACGGACAACGCGATTACTATCAAAGGTGCAACACTGAAGAGTTCGGATGATTTGGATATTCTTGGCGGCGTAGTCACAATCGACAACTCGGAGCTTTCGGGCAGTGGGATTGATATTGCCGCAGTTGGCGAATACACGGCATTTGCCAACGGGGACGCGGCGAATCGCCCGCTTGGGACGGGACACACCTTGTCGCTGACAAGCACGACGGTTACCGATACTGACGGTTCTGATATTTTCATGGGCGGCGGTGCGGTAACGCTGAATGGCGCGACAGTGACAAGCCCGACGAAGGTTTTCATTTCTGCATATAATGATGACCGCAACGGAACTATGGAGAAAGGGAATGCTCTCGCTGTATCCAGCAAATCCAATATTCATGCTGATGGTGCAGTGACGCTTCTCGGGTATACGACTTCCATTTCGGATTCCAAACTAAGCGGCGAGAGGCTTCAGCTTGCGGCAGCAACTTCCGGCACAGCGAAAGACAATGACAGCTTCTTCTTCACATCTATGAAGATGGCTCCTGACAACAAAATCACGATGACGAAGGCTACCATTGAGGATACGAAAATCGCTTATATTAGCGGCGGCAATGTTGCTTTGACCGATACGACCGTTACGGCTGCGAATACCGAAAACAAGGACGACCTGAAGATTTGGGCGCTTTCCGGCGTTACGGCGAACGGGGACGATAATATTTCGCCGGACTTCTCGTCGGCTAGCGGCGCTTCCTCTGACTACGCGGTGACGCTGAAAAATTCCAACGTCACGCTGAATACTTCGGGTAGCAAGGACCCGGGCATCAGCATCTCCGGCGGCAAGGTGACACTAGACGCCTCGACGCTCGCGTTGTCGGGCGGGGACGATAACTCCATCAATGTATACGCTGCCAACGGACAGGAAGACGACACGATAACCGCGACCTCGGAGAACCTCATTGAACTCAAAAACGGCTCCATGATCGACTCCCAAGGCGAACGTATTGAATTGGTAGCCGGGCAGATTTCCGTGGATGACAGCACCATCAAGGCGAAGAATGCGCAGAATGTGTTTCTCGTCGCCAATGACAACATCGAATTCCAAACGTTGGAGGGGCTTTCCACCGGTACGCCGTATGGAACCGGAACCAAGGACAATATCGCCATTTCCACGGATTCCACGGTTCCCACGGGGGCGACGATTGACGGCAACCAGACAACGCCGGAGCCGACGCCCGAACCGGAGCCAACACCTACGCCCGAACCGGCACCGACTCCGAGCATTCCCGAAGATGTGCAGGAAGCATACAGTGAAGGCATGGGCAATATGCAGGCGGCAATCTCCGGCGCGTCCACCCAAGCGGCGCGCGAGCGCGCGACCCGCAGCCTCGTCGCAGGCGTCAACCAAGGCACGGGCAGCGACCGCGCCAAGGCGGCGGAAATCAGCGGCATGATGGTCGCGATTCTGCAAGACAGTTCGCTTACCGACTCGCAGAAGATTTCGTTGCAGGTCGAGGTCGTCAACAATTTCACGCCGACGAAGAACGCGAAAGCGGAGGCGGACAACACCGTTACCAACGCGGCGCAGGCAGCAAGCAACGCGCCGACGAACCAGTCCGCGACGGAGGCGGCGACACAGTCCGGCGCGGCCAGCGAGGAGTCGCCGGTGCGCATCGGCTGACAAAGACAACGGCATAGCGTTCCAAAGCGAACCGTCCCGACAAGTGCCGGGGCGGTTTTGGTTTGGGGGAGGTTGATAGTTGTGAATATATATGCTATATTGAAAAAAATAGGAGCGGAAAGGATGCGGGTATCATGCTCTCCATCGAGGAAATCAAACGGCGCATCGTTCCCATCTGCAAAAAGCACGGCATTTTGAAAGCCGTATTGTTTGGGTCCTATGCGCGCAATGAAGCGACGAATGAAAGCGATGTTGACTTCCAGATCACTTTGCAAAGAGGCTCCGGCTTGCTGAAATTATATGCCATCAATTCCGAGTTTGAGACCGCTTTGGGCACAAAGGTGGATTTCATTACCAAGATACCGAAAAAACGAGGATTGCTTTACGAGAAGCGATTTCGTGAAAACCTTGAAAAAGACGGGATTGTTTTGTATGAAGGGTCATAAATTTGCAGACACGGAAACGCTTCAACTGCTGGCGTATTATTGCAAACGGATTGCAACTGTTGTGGATGCTTGCCAAAACCAATTTGACACATTCATGCAAGACGAGGATAAAATTGATGTCATGTCGCTCAATATGATACAGCTTGGGGAGCGCATCAACAGCAATTTATCCGATGAATTCAAGGAGAAATACACGGAAATCCCATGGAGGGATTACATTGCCATGCGAAATAAGCTTACCCACGCTTACTTTGAATTGGACGAGGAACTTTTGTGGGATTCAGCCATAACGGATGTTCCGATATTATATGAGTTTTGCCTCTCCCGGCTTGCGGAAGCGGGGGCGGAAATTCCAAGTTCTATCCGAGAAACTGGAGAAGCGCGGGAATGACAGCGGCAACAGGCAAAGGAGCGGATCGACGGGTATGAGGGTTTCGGTTCTCGCCAGCGGGAGCAAGGGGAACGCGGTTTTTGTGGAGATGGACGGCGCGCGGGTGCTGGTGGACGCGGGGGTCGGTGTCCGGCGCGTCGGGCGGGCGCTTTCGTCGCTTTCGGTGTCCCTGGATGCCCTCGACGCGGTTTTCATCACCCATGAGCACAGCGACCATGTGGCGGGGCTCCGGACGCTTTTGCGGCACACAGGGGCGCCCGTCTACGCGAGGCCGGGGACGCTGCGGGCGTTGGCGGGAAGCGGCGGCGATTGGCCGGAGGAGCGGCTTTTCGCGATCCACGACGCGGTGGATATCGGGCCGCTTCGCGTTTCGGCGTTTGCGATTCCCCATGACGCTGCCGACCCTGTGGGCTACCAGATTACGGGCAGCCGGAAATGCACGGTGGCGACCGACCTCGGCTATGTGACGGACGGCGTGCGGGCGGCGATGGAGGGGGCGGACGTGCTGGTGTTCGAGGCGAACCACGACCGCGCCATGCTCCGCAAGGGGCCGTACCCGTGGCCTCTCAAGCAGAGGATTCTCGGCAACCACGGCCATCTGGCGAACGACGAGGCGGGGCGCGCCATCGCGCGGCTCCGGGCGCGGCCGCAAAAAATCATTCTCGCGCATTTGAGCGAGACGAACAACCGCCCCGCCATCGCCGAGGAAACGGTCAGCCATGTGCTGGCGGAGAGCGGCATCGTGTCGCTGCCGCTGGCGGTGGCCTTGCAGGACGAAATGGTGACGGCGTGACAGAGCGTCATGCGTATCATAGGGGCAAAATCACCGCTTGGGGACAGGCGGTTTTTTTGTCCGCAAACTTGCGGAAACAGTAGGAAAATCAAAAAATTCGTGATACAATACTATATATGTCTTGATTGATTCTTGCCTTCCCCTAGAGGGGAAGGTGGCGCGCGAAGCGCGACGGATGAGGTGTTAAAACGTAACGAGTGTTACAAACGCAACATTGTTGCCACCTCACCCACCGCTAACGCGGTCCCCCCTCCCCTCAAGGGGAGGGCAAGGATATTGGCAATTTTTAATCAAGAGCAATATATTTATCTTAAGCAAATCATGGGAATATCGAGGCGATGGGAAATGGCAAGCCGGGGCGTCTGGGCGGAGATTGATCTTTCTGCGCTCAGGCATAACATTTCGGTCATCAAGGACCATATCGCGGCGGGCGCGCGGTTTTGCGCGGTGGTGAAGGCGGACGCCTACGGCCATGGCGCGGTGGCCGTGGCGCGGGAGGCCGTCGCGATGGGCGCGGACTATCTGGCGGTGGCGGTGCTGTCGGAGGCGGCGGCGCTTCGGCGCGCGGGCTTCACGACGCCAATCTTGGTGCTGGGGGCGACGCAGTTTGAGGAGGCGGACGCGGTTGTCGATCTCGGCGTGACGCAGGCGGTGTTTTCCGTCGCGGCGGCGCGGGCGATTTCCGAGGCGGCGGCGCGGCGCGGCGTTCGGGCGAAGGTGCATCTCGCCGTCGATACGGGCATGGGGCGCATCGGCGTCCGGCCCGAAGGGGCGGGGGAAACGGCGGCGGCCATCGCGGCGCTGCCGCGCATCGAGCTGGAGGGCATGTTTTCCCACTTCGCCCTCGCCGACGCGACGGACAAGACCTTCGCGAAGGAGCAGTTCGCGCGCTTCCGGGCCGCGATGGAGGACGTGAAGGCGAAGGGCGTGGAAATTCCCATTTGCCATATCGCGAATTCCGCCGCGATCCTTGAAATGCCGGAGACGCATCTCGATATGGCGCGGGCGGGCATTATCCTCTATGGGCTTTGCCCGTCGGAGGAGGTCGGGCAGGACGCGGGGCTTTTGCCCGTGATGAGCGTCAAGGCGCGGCTCACCCATGTGAAGACGCTGCGCGCCGGGGAAACGGTCAGCTACGGATGCACCTTCCGCGCGTCGAAGGATATCCGCGTCGGGACGCTGCCGCTGGGGTACGCCGACGGCTATACGCGGCTTTACGCGGGCAAGGCGAAGGTGGACTTCCGCGGGAAGCTGCTGCCGATTGTCGGGCGCATCTGCATGGACCAGTGCATGGTGGAGCTGACGGGCGCGAAAAAGGCCGCCGTCGGCGACACGGTCACGGTCATGGGCGGCGACGCCCTGACGGCGGACGCGCTGGCGTCGTGGCTCGGCACCATCAATTACGAGGTCGTTTGCCTGTTCTCGCCGCGCGTTCCCCGCGTGTATGTGGAGCGCAGGCCGGATATAGAATAAGAATAAGAATAAGAATCAGGAGGAAGACAGCATGGAATTTACGAAGTATCTGAAGGAATACCCCGACGCGGAAGGGAAATTTGGCTCTTACGGCGGCGCGTACCTACCGGAGGAACTGGTCCCCGCGATGAAGGAGATCGAGCAGGCGTATCTGACGATTTGCCACTCCTCGCAGTTCGTCAACGAGCTGCGGCGCATCCGCAGGGAGTTCCAGGGCCGCCCGACGCCGGTCTATCACTGCGAGCGGCTTTCCCGCATGATCGGCAACTGCCAGATTTATTTGAAGCGCGAGGATCTGAACCATTCCGGCGCGCACAAGCTGAACCACTGCATGGGCGAGGGCCTTCTCGCGAAGTTCATGGGCAAGAAGCGCATCATCGCGGAGACCGGCGCGGGCCAGCACGGCGTGGCGCTGGCGACGGCGGCGGCGTTCTTCGGGCTGGAATGCACGATCTACATGGGCGAGGTCGATATCGCGAAGCAGGCGCCGAACGTGGCCCGCATGAAAGTCCTCGGCGCGAACGTGGTGCCGGTCACGCGCGGGCTGAAAACGCTGAAAGAGGCGGTGGACGCGGCCTTTGAGGATTACCTCGCGAATTACAAGGAAACGATTTACTGCATCGGCTCGGTGGTGGGGCCGCACCCATTCCCGATGATGGTCCGCGACTTCCAGATGGTGGTCGGCGCCGAGGCCCGCGAGCAGTTCCAGGAAATGATGGGCTTCCTGCCCGACGTGGTGACGGCCTGCGTCGGCGGCGGCAGCAACTCCATCGGCATGTTCGTGCCGTTCCTGAACGACCCGGTGGAGATCGTGGGCGTGGAGCCGCTGGGGCGCGGCGAAAAGATGGGCGACCACGCGGCGTCCATGAGCTACGGCTCCGAGGGCGTCATGCACGGCTTCAACAGCATCATGCTGAAAGACGAGAAGGGAGACCCCGCGCCGGTTTATTCCATCGCCAGCGGCCTCGACTATCCCTCCGTCGGGCCGGAGCACGCGTTCCTGCATGATGCGGGCCGCGTAAAATACGACGTGGCGAGCGACGAGGAAGCGGTGGACGCGTTCTTCAAGCTGTCCCGCTACGAGGGCATCATCCCCGCGCTGGAAAGCTCCCACGCGGTGGCCTACGCCATGCGCCGCGCGAAGGAAATGGGCGAGGGCTCGATCCTCGTTAATTTGAGCGGACGCGGCGACAAGGATCTGGATTACGTCATCGAGAAGTACGGGTTCGGGGAGAAGTACAAGGATTTCAAATAAAATGGCATCGACAAAAATGGCAAACGGGTTGCTGCGGGAGATTTTTCCTGCGGCAACCCGTTTTTGCGTCTCGGTGTTTTTCTTTGCACACGAAAACCCTTGTCTTGCCATGGATTTCTGTTTATTCGCTTGGCACACAAATTTTTTGAAGTAAGAATTTCTTACTTCAAAAATTTTGTGCGCGGCGTTTGTTCTTTGCCATCGCGCAAAAATTTCCCCCAAAACTTTTCAAAAACGCATAGACAAAAGGTCAAATCTGCGTTATAGTTCTATACAGAAGTTAGCACTCATTCGCCCCGAGTGCCAACGGGAAGGGCGAGATAGAAATGGACGAAAGGAAGCAGCGCGTCCTGCAAGCGGTGGTGCAGGACTACATCGAGTCGGCGGAGCCGGTCGGGTCCCGCACCATCGCGCGGCGGCACGACCTGGGCGTCAGCCCCGCGACCATCCGGAACGAGATGGCCGACCTCGAAATGCTCGGCTATTTGGAGCATATCCACACATCCTCCGGGCGCATCCCGTCGTCGATGGGCTACCGCTTTTACGTGGACGGGCTGATGCAGCCGAAGCGCCTGACCGACGAGGAAAAGGAGCAGATCGACCTCTGGTATCGGGCGCGGGTCAAGCGCATCGAGGAGGTCTTTCAGGAAACGGCGCGGCTGATTTCCCATGTGACGAAAAATGTTGCGCTGGTGCTGGCGCCGCAGATGACGAAATCGGCGTTCCGCTGCCTGCAATTCCTGCCGCTGGATGACCGGCGCAGCGTGGCGGTGCTGATGACGGACGCGGGCTTCATCGAGAACCGCATCGTCGCGATGCCGTCGGGGGCAAGCTTTGAGGACTTCCAGCGCATGGCGCGGGTCATCAACGACTGTTTGGCGGGGTGCACCCTCGACGCGATCCCGAAGGCCGCCTACCGGAAAATCCGGGCGGAGATTTCGGACGAGACGTTGTACGAGGCGGCGCTCGATGTCATACGGCGCGCGCTGGACGGCACGGACGGAAAAAAGCGCCTCTACCTCGGCGGCACACGGGAAATCCTTTCCCAGCCGGAGTTCCGCGACGTGGAGCGGGTCAAGGAAATCCTCTTGATGCTGGAGGAAGAGGAGCTTTTGAAAGAGATCCTTTCCGCGCATCTCGGCGACGGGCTCCGCGTCACCATCGGGCAGGAAAACGACTACAAGGGCATCCAGGATTGCAGCATCGTCACGGCGACCTACCACTTGGACGGCGAGCTCCTCGGCACCATCGCGGTGCTGGGCCCGACGCGCATGGAGTACGGCAAGGCGATGTCCCTCCTCGGCTATATGAACGAGCACCTGTCCGACGTGGTGAGGAGGCTCGGCTGGCAGGGGTAAGGAAACAGAAAAACCGCAAGCATGGCGAAAGTTTCGCTGATGCTTGCGGTTTCATTTCTATTTGTGCCGCTGCGCGGCATGTGGTTTAGTATTATATACTTTTTTATTCCCGGCAATGCGGGCATTGGTGCAATTTATTTTCAATTCAGTGGTTTCAAACGCCGCCTTTCAGGCGGGGGTGGATTTCAGTCCATTCAACCCACCGGCTTTTAGCCAGTGGTCGTTTAGTTTGATTTTTGGACTTGCAAAATTGCTTTTTGTCCGTCATACTATGTATAGCAATACACTTGGTTATATGAGCGAAGGTTGGCGAGGAGGCTTCGTTATGCTATTGCGAAGGATGATTCGACGGAAGGATTTGCATGGATGTGTGTTTTGCGGGAATGCGCCCTGCAATTCGGTCTGTCCTAAGCATATTTCACCGTCAAAGCTTTTGATGAGCGTTTGGATGGACAATGAGGCTGTCGCCGCAGCTTCGCTTCCCGAGGGGAATCCCTGCGCCGGGTGCGACGCGCCCTGCGAGCGCGCTTGCGTGAAAGCGGGCGAGGTGCCGGTTCGGAGATTGGTCTCGACGCTGGCGGAGGAAGTGAGGCCTTGCCTCGACGCCGCTCTGCCCGAGGATGGGGCTGCGCTGGAAACGGATATTTGCGGCGTCCGGTTGGAAAATCCGTTCCTGCTTTCTTCTTCCGTTGTCGCCAGCACTTACGAGATGTGCGCCCGGGCTTTTGAAGCGGGCTGGGCGGGCGCGGCTTTCAAGACAATCTGCGATTTTGACATCCATGAGGCGTCGCCGCGCTATTCTGCGCTCAAAGGCGAAGGCGGCGCAATCATCGGCTTCAAGAATATCGAGCAACTTTCGGATCACAGCGTGCCGGAAAATATGGCGACGTTCCGCAAGCTGAAAAAAGAATATCCGAACAAGGTTATTGTCGCCTCGATGATGGGGCGGGACGACAAGGAATGGGAGAATCTGGCGCGGCAGTGCCAGGAAAACGGCGCGGACGTCATAGAGCTGAATTTTTCGTGCCCGAATATGATGGAGGAGGGGCTGGGCTCGGATATCGGACAGCATCCCGAATTGGTGGAACGCTTTACTGCCGCCGCCCGTCGCGGCGCGACCATCCCGATTCTCGCGAAGCTCACGCCGAACGTGATGACCATGAATCCCGCGGCGGAAGCCGCGAAACGCGGCGGGGCGGACGGCGTCGCCGCCATCAACACGATCAAGAGCGTCTTGAACATCAATCCGCACACCTATGTTTCCGAACCTCAGGTGCGCGGAAAATCCGCGGTGGGCGGATACAGCGGCAACGTCGTCCGTCCGATTGCGTTGCGGTTCATTGCCGAGATGGGGAAAAATCCTGCGCTGTCCGGAATGCACATCAGCGGCATGGGCGGCGTCGAGACGTGGCGGGACGCGCTGGAATTCCTTCTGCTGGGCGCAGATTCCGTGCAGGTAACGACGGCGGTCATGCAGTATGGCTATCGGATTATCGACGATTTGAAATCGGGGCTGAATTACTATCTGCGGGAAAAAGGAATCCGCAGCGTCAAGATGATTGACGGCGCGGCTTTGGACGCCTTGGACGAGACGACGGACGGGCTGGAACGGGACACGGTGGTTTATCCGAAATTCATTCGGGAAGCCTGCGTAGGCTGCGGGCGTTGCGAGATTTCCTGCGCCGACGGCGGCCATCAGGCCATCCATTTGAACGAGAAAAGGCGCCCGGTTCTTGACCCGAAGCGCTGCGTTGGTTGCCATCTGTGCGTGTTGGTTTGCCCGATGGAGGCAATCTTTTCGTCGGGGAAACGGGTGGCAAAAACGAAAAATGTATAAACGGCGGGGAATTTTGGTATAACACAAATAGCGGCGGCATGGCAAAAGCACCATGCCGCCGCTATTTTGCGTTATGCAATTTGCAGTTCACAAGCGATATGGTCATGGATGTCTCTCAATTTTTTGGAGGCTCTGTCATACTAAACCACATGCCGCGCAGCGGCACAAATAGAAATGAAACCCTTTACCCCGCAGCCGTCTCTGTAGCATAGCAAATTTTTCGACCCGACCATACAAAAATTTGCAATTTCCTTGCCGCTGAACCCGCCCTCGCTTGCAATCCTCCGCCGCTCGGGGTAAAATAACGGGGAAAGCTATGGTTCGTAAAATGCACCGACCGGGGCGAGTCCACCCGCATCATATCCGCGAGAAAAGCGACCGCACCAGAAAGGAGGCTTTACAATGGCCATCGTTCGTAAATGGATTTATCCGGGCATGAAATTGACGCCGGAGCAGATTGCGGAAGTCAGGGCTCTCGATGAGCGTCCTATTGTTTTTGACGAGGAATGTCCGGAACGCTCTTACGAGGAGCTTATGGAACTGTATGAAAAATCAAGGGAATGGAGAGCGGCGCGGGAAAAGAAGCGGCAGCAGATGCATCGCCAGCCGCTTTCTATCATGGTTTCTCCTGCCATTATCGAGGCCGCGAAAAAGTACGGCGAGGGCGCTTTGTCCCGGCTTTTGGATTTGGCCATCCGCGACGAGGCGCTTTTGAAGCAGTGCTTATAGGAAACGCCGAACAAGTCCTTTCGGCCCATGCCGGGTCTTTTTCCGCTATGCCGGACATCCTGCGGGAGGCCGCCCTCTCCGACGGAACGGCGACGGACATCGGCAAGACGCTGTTCATCGCCACCAGCACGGTGCGTTTTCATCTGTCGCATCTTTTGCGAAAAACGGGATTTTCGACGCGAAAGGAGCTGGCGGAAGCCTTCCTCGCGGAGATGGAAGAACACGCTTGAAAAAAGTTGAGGCAAGAATTTCTTACCTCAACTTTTTTTATCCGCACCGAATCCTTGCGTCGCAACGATGCAAAAAAAGAAACGGAGCCGCTGCGGAAAAATTTCCTGCGGCGCCCCGTTTCTTTTCCTATTTATATGTGCGTTTGCGCGGGGCGCAAAATTTTTCCCAAAAACTTTTCAAAAAGATATAGACAAAAAGTCAAATTTGCGTTATAGTCTTATCAGAAATTAGCACTCGTTGTCCCCGAGTGCTAAGGAACTGTTCAAAAATAAATTTTAATTCTCGCTTGTCTAAATTTCCCTGTGCGTCGTTGTCGTCAGTCGGCGTAGTCCCGCTACGCCTCCTTCCTCCGCCTAGCACAGAAAAATTTATCCTGCGCGATAACTTAAAATTTATTTCTTCACAGTTCCTAACAAAAGGGACAGGCGGACGGGGCGCGGGTGTCCGCGGACAGAGGTGATTGGTCATGGCGGCGTTTGAAAAAGAAAAAATGAAGAAAAAGGATGAGGCGAGCTTGGAGGATATGAAGGAACAAATCGACGAAGCGATGGCGGAGGAGACGCCGGAGCGCAAGGTCTTCGACCAGGACGCGGCGGAAGCGCCGCCCGAGGAGGGCGCGCCGACGGAGGAAGCGGCCTCGGAGGACGCCGACGCGCTGAAAGAGAAATACGAGGCGGAGTTGGCCGAGAAGGAAAACCGGTATCTGCGTCTGCAAGCGGACTTCGAGAATTTCCGCCGCCGTACGCGGCAGGAAAAAGAGGAGCTTGCCGCCGTCGTGACGCAGAACCTTTTGAAGGACCTCCTGCCGTTCCTCGACAATTTCGAGCGCGCGCTGGCGGCGGAGGCCACCGACGCGGGGAGCCTCAAAACGGGCGTCGAGATGGTTTACAAGCAGCTCGTGGAGACGCTGAAAAAGGAAGGGCTTGAAACGATCGAGACGAAGGACAAGCCCTTCGACCCAAATTTCCATCAGGCGGTCATGCGCGTCGAGGACGCGGAGAAGGAGGACGGCGCGATTGTTGCCGAGCTGCAAAAGGGCTACATGGTCAAGGGCCGCGTGATTCGCCCGAGCATGGTGCAGGTGGTTGGGAATTAGGAAAACAAAGCCTTCCCCTTGAGGGGAAGGTGGCGCGCGAAGCGCGACGGATGAGGTGTTGCCAAGCAACGATTGAGATGAGCGCGACATCTTGCCACCTCACCCACCGCTAAAGCGGTCCCCCTCCCCTCAAGGGGAGGGCACGGATTCATATATAGATGGCAAAAACTACATAATGTGCATATTGAATAGGAGGAAAACATCATGGCAAAGGTAATCGGTATTGACTTGGGCACGACGAATTCGGTCGTGTCCGTTATGGAGGGCGGCGAGCCCACCGTCATCACGAACCCGGAGGGCAGCCGTTTGACCCCGTCGGTGGTCGGCTTCACGAAGGACGGCCAGCGCCTGATCGGCCAGTTGGCGAAGCGGCAGGCGGTGTCGAACCCGGACCGCACGATTGCGTCCATCAAGCGGCATATGGGCGAGAAGGACTACAAGGTCACGATTGACGACAAGAGCTATACGCCGCCGGAAATTTCCGCGATGGTGCTGCAAAAGCTGAAAGCCGACGCGGAGGCGTATCTCGGCGAGACGGTCACGCAGGCGGTCATCACCGTCCCGGCGTACTTCAACGACAGCCAGCGGCAGGCGACGAAGGACGCGGGCAAGATCGCGGGCCTCGACGTGCTCCGCATCATCAACGAGCCGACGGCGGCGGCGTTGGCCTACGGCCTCGACAAGGACAACGACGAGACAATCCTCGTCTTCGACCTCGGCGGCGGCACTTTCGATGTGTCGATTCTGGAACTGGGCGACGGCGTCTTTGAGGTCAAGGCGACGAACGGCAACACCCACCTCGGCGGCGACGACTTCGACCATCGCATCGTCGATTGGATGGTTGCCGAGTTCAAGAAGGACAACGGCATCGACCTTTCGGCGGACAAGATGAGCGCCCAGCGTCTTGTGGAGGCGGCGGAAAAGGCGAAGATCGAGCTTTCCAGCATGTTGTCCACGAATATCAACCTGCCGTTCATCACGGCCGGCCCGAACGGCCCTCTGCATCTTGACTTGACGCTGACCCGCGCGAAGTTCGACGAGCTGACGAACGACCTCGTGGAGGCGACGATGGAGCCGACGCGCAAGGCGATGGCGGACGCGGAGCTTTCCCCCTCCGACATCAACAAGGTCATCCTCGTCGGCGGCTCGTCCCGCATCCCGGCGGTGCAGGAAGCCATCAAGAAGTATCTGGCGAAAGACCCGAGCCACGGCGTGAACCCGGACGAGTGCGTTTCCGTCGGCGCGGCGATCCAGGGCGGCGTCCTCGTCGGCGAGGTCAAGGACGTACTGTTGCTTGATGTTACGCCGCTGTCCCTCGGCATTGAGACGTTGGGCGGCGTCTGCACGAAAATTATCGAGCGCAACACGACGATTCCGACGTCCAAGAGCCAAGTGTTCTCCACGGCGGCGGACAACCAGCCCTCGGTGGACATCCACGTCTTGCAGGGCGAGCGCGAAATGGCGGCGGGCAACAAGACCCTCGGCCGCTTCGAGCTTTCGGACATCCCCCCGGCGCCGCGCGGCGTACCGCGTATCGAGGTCAAGTTCGACATCGACGCCAACGGCATCGTCCACGTCTCGGCGAAGGATCTCGGCACCGGCAAGGAGCAGAAAATCACGATCCAGTCCGACAGCGGCATGAGCAAGGACGACATCGACCGCATGGTCAAAGAAGCGGAGGCGCACGCGGCGGAGGACAAGAAGCAGAAGGAAGCCATCGAGATCAAGAACAACGCCGACAATCTCGTCTACCAAGCGGAAAAGGCCATCAAGGACATGGGCGACAAGGCGGACGCGGCGCAGGTCGACAAGGTCAAGAGCGCCATCGAGAAGGTCAAGGAAGCGTTGAAGGGCGGCGACAACGACGCCATCAAGAAGGCGACCTAGGAACTGCAAAAGCCGCTCTATGAAATGAGCGCGGCGGCGTATCAGCAGGCGAAGGCAGCCGGACAGGCCGCGGGCGGCGCGGCGGACGCCGGGGCGCAGCAGCAGGCGGCGCCGGAAGAGCCGAAGAAGGCCGACGACAACGTGGTCGACGCCGAATACACGGAAGTAAAAGACAAGTAAGGAAAGTGAAGTTTGAAGAGTGGAGTGTGCTTCACACTCCGCTCTTTTCATAGGGGAGACCTGGTTATGAGCGACAAACGCGACTACTATGAAGTGCTCGGCGTTCAAAAGGGCGCGTCCGAGGACGAGATCAAGAAAGCCTTCAAGAAGCTGGCGC
>JAFVAI010000101.1 GCA_017480545.1 Schwartzia sp. (in: firmicutes)
ACGCGAAAAAATTCTTCCGCCGCCGCCATGATTGTCTTTTCCCCGCGCTTGCGTTACAATGAAAGAAAAACGCCGCGCGTCGCGGCGAATGGGGGACTTTATCGTGCGAAGGCCGGATGGGCGCGAAGCGGCGGAGCTTCGTCCCGTGCGTATCAGAAAATATGTGCAGCAAGGGCCGCAAGGCTCGGTGCTGATCGAGATGGGAAAAACGAAGGTGCTTTGCGCGGCGACCGTCGAGGACCACGTGCCGCCGTTTCTGCGCGGAACGGGCACGGGCTGGCTCCGCGCGGAATACGCGCTGCTGCCTAGCGCGACATCCACGCGCACACCGCGGGAGGCCGCCCGGGGAAAGCAAAGCGGGCGCACACAGGAAATCCAGCGGCTCATCGGACGCTCGCTCCGCGCGGTGACCAACACCGCCGCCCTCGGCGAGAGAACGGTGATTCTCGACTGCGACGTCATACAGGCGGACCGCGGCACCCGAACAGCTTCGGTCACGGGCAGCTTCATCGCGCTCGTGCTCGCCTGCGAAACCTTTTACAAGCCGGGACACACGTTTCCCGTAAAGGACTTTCTCGCCGCGGTGTCTGTCGGGCTGTCCCGCGACGGCGAGCCGATTCTTGACCTTTGCTACGAAGAAGAGTCCCATGCCGCCGTCGATATGAACGTGGTCATGACGGGCGCGGGGCATTTCGTCGAGGTGCAGGGGACAGGCGAGGGCCGCCCCTTTACCCGCGCGGAGCACGACGCGATGCTGTCGTTGGCAACGGCGGGCATCGACACCCTGATTTCCTGTCAGAAAGACGCGCTGGGAAATTATCTCGGCTGGCGCGTGGGGAGAATCGGATGAGCAAGGAGGACGACACTTTGAAAACCATTGTAATCGCGACAAAAAACAAGGGCAAGATCCGGGAAATGGAGCAAGCCTTCGAGGGGCTGCCCGTGAAGCTGGTGCCGCTTTCCGACTTCGGCGCCCTGCCGGACGCCGTGGAGGATGGTGAGACGTTCGAGGAGAACGCGAAAATCAAGGCGCAGTTTTATAGGAAGTAAACAAACACGGCCTGCCTCGCCGATGATTCCGGCCTCGAGGTCGAAGCCCTCGGCGGCGCGCCCGGCGTTTATTCCGCGCGATTTGCGGGAGAGCACGCCACGGACGACGCGAACAACGAAAAACTGCTCGACGAAATCGCAAAAAAAGGGCTCGCCTCCTCCCCCGCCGCCTATCGCTGTGTGCTGGCCTTCGCCGACACGGACGGCACGACGCTGACCGCCGAGGGCAGCTGCGCGGGCGTCATCCGTCCGGTGGCGCGCGGCAGCGGCGGCTTCGGTTACGATCCTTATTTTTACATAGCGGAAAACAAAACGATGGCGGAGCTGACTCTGGCTGAAAAGGACGCCATCAGTCACCGGGGCAAGGCGCTCCGCGAAATGGCACGGAAACTTTCCGCCTGCCTTCAGGACCGCTTCTCCAAAAGTGAATGCGATTCATAAAAAAATGAATAATTTTTTCCGCGATAGCAGGATTTTTCTTTTTTTTAGCTAATATATAAACAGATGTAATTATGGTTCGTTGGATATATAAATGATATTCCGAATCGGTTCATCGTTTGCGAGGGTATGACATGATGCCGCGGCGAAACACAAGATGCTTCGGCGCATGTTTCTGTGCTCCAAAATTTTAAGGGGGGTTTATTGTGCGTACTATCAAGACAGCCGAAATCACCGAGGCCGTTGCCAAGCTTTGCAAAGAAGCGGCCTACTATCTGCCGGAGGATGTCTACGAGGCGCTGAAGAAGGGCCGCGAGACGGAAAAATCGCCGGTGGGCAAGGACGTGCTCGAACAAATCATCAAGAACGCCGAGATTGCGAAGGCCGAGGATCGCCCGTATTGCCAGGATACGGGACTGACCATCGTGTTCGTCGAGATCGGCCAGGATGTCCACATCGAGGGGGGGCTTTTGGAGGACGCCATCAACGAGGGCATCGGCAAAGGCTATACGGAAGGCTACCTCCGGAAATCCGTCGTGGCTGAGCCGCTCTTCAATCGCAAGAACACCGGCAACAACACGCCGGGCGTCATCTACACGCAGCTCGTGGCGGGCGACAAGCTGAAAATCACGGTCGAGCCGAAAGGCTTCGGCTCGGAGAACAAGTCCGGCCTCGCGATGCTCGTCCCGGCGGACGGCGTCGAGGGCGTGAAGAAAGCCGTGCTCGACATCGTCAAGCACGCGGACTGCAATCCCTGCCCGCCGACCGTCATCGGCGTCGGCGTCGGCGGCACCATGGACAAGGCAGCGGTTCTTTCGAAGAAGGCGCTCCTCCATCGCTGCGACGAGCACAATCCCGACCCGAACTACGCGAAGCTCGAAAAAGATCTCTTTGAGATGATCAACAAGACGGGCATCGGCCCGCAGCTCGGCGGCACGACCACGACGCTGGCCGTCCATGTGGAATGGTACCCGACGCATATCGCCGGTCTGCCGGTTGCCGTCACGATTTGCTGCCATGCGGCGCGTCACGCGGAATGCGTACTGTGATAGGGGGAGAAAAAATTATGGCTGAGAAAATTCGCATCACCACACCGCTGACCGAGGAGCAGTCGAGAAAGCTCAAGGCCGGCGACAGCGTCTTGATTACAGGCACGATTTACAGCGCGCGCGACGCCGCGCACAAAGCGATGACCGAGGCCCTCGCCCGGGGCGAGAAGCTGCCGATCGACTGGCACGACCAGATTGTCTACTATCTCGGGCCGTCGCCGGCGAAGCCGGGCGACCCCATCGGCTCGGCAGGCCCCACGACCTCCGGCCGCATGGACGCCTACACGCCGACGATGCTCGACCAAGGCATCAAGGGCATGATCGGCAAAGGCTCCCGCAAGCCGGAAGTCGTCGAGTCCATGAAGAAGAACGGCACGACATATTTCGCGGCTGTCGGCGGCGCGGCGGCGCTGATCGCGAAGTCCATCAAGAAGTACGAAGTCATCGCGTACCCGGAGCTTGGCCCGGAAGCATTGGCGGCATTGACGGTCGAGGACTTCCCGGCCATCGTCGTCATCGACACCGAGGGCAACAACTTCTACGAGATCGGGCAGAAACCTTATCGGGAAATCTAAGAAATCTAAGGAAGAGTGCAGAGCGAAGAGTGAACGGCGGAGAGACGTCCTTTCAGGGCGCATTTATATCTTCACTCCCGGCTCTCCACTCTCTCACCAAGGGAGGCTTAGCATGTATAATGTAACCTTTTATCTGCGGCGGCTTCATTCGCTGGCCGGTCTCGTGTGCCTCGGCGGCTTTTTGCTCGAGCATATCCCGACCAACGCCCGTGTGCTGATCAGTCCCGCATCGTTCAACTCGGCGGTCGACCTTTTGGCGTCCATTCCGTGGTACATCATGCTGCCGTTGGAAATCGGGCTCGTCGCGACGCCGTTCCTGTTCCACACGATCTACGGCATCTACATCGCGTGGCAGGCGAAGAACAATCCGCAGCACTATCATTACATCAACAACATCCAGTTTTTCCTCCAGCGCATGACGGCTTGGTTCCTCGTCGTGTTCCTCGCGTGGCATGTGTTCTACCTCCGCATCCTCGTCAAGGGCGGCGGTACGCATATTTCCTTCCAGCTTTTGCAGAGCTACTTCGAGAATCCGGTCTACTGGGTTCTCTACCTCCTCGGCATGTGGGCCGCGATTTTCCATTTCTGCAACGGCATCACGACCTTCTGCATGACATGGGGCATCGCGAAGGGGCCGCGCATCCAGAAAGTCATCAACGCGGGCGCTATGGGGCTTTGCGCTTTCCTGTGCCTCGTCTCGCTGGCGTTCATGGCCGTCTATCTTATGTAAAGGGGAGGAAAACAAGTGGCAAAAGCAGCAACGAATGTCAAGATCGCCGTGGTCGGCGGCGGCATTTCCGGCCTGATGGCGACGCTCAAAATCTGCGAGGCCGGCGGCGAAGTCGATCTCTTTTCCTATTGCCCGCCGAAGCGCTCGCACTCCCTTTGCGCGCAGGGCGGCATGAATGCCTGCATGGACACAAAGGGCGAAGGCGACACCATCTATACGCATTTTGACGATACCGTATACGGCGGCGATTTCCTCGCCGACCAGACGGCGGTCAAGGGCATGTGCGAGGCCGCGCCGGGCATCGTCGAAATGTTCGACCGCATGGGCGTCCCGTTCACCCGCACGGCGGAAGGTGTGCTCGATCTCCGCAATTTCGGCGGCCAGAAAAAGAAACGCACCGTCTTCGCAGGCTCCACCACGGGGCAGCAGCTTCTCTACGCGCTCGACGAGCAAGTGAGAAAATGGGAGACGAAGGGCAAGGTTCACACCTATATTTTCTGGGAATTCATCAAGATCATCAAAAACAAGAACGGCGTCTGCCGCGGCATGGTCGCGCAGAACATGAACTCGATGGAAATCAAGGCGTTCCGCGAGGACTGCGTGATTCTCGCCACCGGCGGCCCGGGCCAAATCTTCGGCCTCTGCACGGCGTCCACGATCTGCAACGGCTCCGCCGTCGGCGCGGTGTATCAACAGGGCGCGCGCATCGGCAATCCGGAATTCATCCAGATCCACCCGACGGCGATTCCCGGCACCGACAAAAACCGCCTGATGTCCGAGGCGTGCCGCGGCGAAGGCGGGCGCATTTGGGTTTACAAGGACGGCAAGCCGTGGTATTTCCTCGAAGAGAAATATCCGGACTATGGCAACCTCGTCCCGCGCGACATCGCGTCCCGCGAGATTTTCGACGTTTGCGTAAACCAGGGGCTCGGCATCGACGGAGAGAACAAGGTCTACCTCGACCTCTCCCACATCCCGGCGGACTACCTCGAAAAGAAGCTCGGCGGCATCCTCGAAATGTACTCCGAATTCATGGGGCAGGATCCGCGCAAGGTGCCGATGACCATTTACCCGTCGGTTCACTACTCGATGGGCGGCATCTGGGTCGACCGCGAGCACAACACGAACATTCCGGGCCTGATGGCCTCCGGCGAATGCGACTACCAGTACCACGGCGCGAACCGCCTCGGCGCGAACTCGCTCCTTTCGGCGGCGTACTCCGGCACGGTGGTCGGCCCCGTTTCGATGGCTTGGGCGGGAAAATGCGCGAAGCTCAAAGAGATGGAAGGCTGGAAGGCGAAAAAGGATCACGGCGAGCCTTTGCAGGCGGCGCAGGAAAAAGCCCTCGAAGGACTGGACGCGTTGCGGCAGGAGCTCGGCCCCGACCTCACCGACGGCGAGTTGGAAGCGGCCCGCAAGGAATGCGCCGACGAATTTGAGCGCATCCTTTCCATGAACGGCAAGGAGAACGCCCACGAGCTCCATCAGGAGCTTGGCCGCCTGATGAACAAGTATGTCACCATCGAGCGCGTCAACAAGGATCTCGACTTCTGCTTCGGCGAAGTCAAGAAAATCCTCGCCCGTTGGAACGACATCGGGCTCACCGATCATGGACGCTGGGCGAACCAGGAAGCGCTGTTCACGCGCCAGCTCCGCAACATGATTCTCTACGCCCTCGTCATCACGAAGGCGGCGCGGATGCGCGACGAAAGCCGCGGCGCGCACTTCAAGCGCGAATTCCCGAACCGCGACGACGAGCATTTCATGAAGATTACCATTGCGGATTTCGACCCGAAGACCGATGAGCCGATCATCAGCTACGAGGACTTCGACCATTCGCTGATCAAGCCGCGGGCTCGCACCTACGGTTCTAAGTAAGGAAGGGAGGGACGAAAATGGCAGAACAGAAAATGGTTACTTTTATTATCGAGCGACAGGACGGCCCCAACGAAAAGCCGTACACGCAAGAATTCGACGTCCCCTACCGCCCCGCTTTGAACGTGGTTGCGGCGCTGATGGAGATACAGAAGAACCCCGTCACCCGCGACGGGAAGCGCGTCGCCCCGGTCGTCTGGGAGTGCAACTGCCTCGAAAAAGTTTGCGGCGCTTGCATGATGGTCATCAACGGACAGGCGAAGCAAGCCTGCTGCGCGCTCGTCGACGAGCTGGAGCAGCCGGTGCATCTGGCCCCGGCCCGCACCTTCCCCGTCATCCGCGACCTGTTGATCGACCGCACAGTGATGTTTGAGAGCCTGAAAAAGATTCAGGGCTGGATCAACGTGGACGGCTCGTGGAAAGTGCACGAGGCCCCGCGCCAAAACCCTAATACAGCGGCCACGGCCTATGAGATTTCCCATTGCATGACCTGCGGCTGCTGCATGGAGGCTTGCCCGAACGTCGGCCCGCAATCCGACTTCATCGGCCCGGCCCCGGTCGTTCAGGCGTATCTCTTCAACATCAACCCCCTCGGTGCGTACGACAAGCCGAAGCGCTTGGAGGCGCTGATGCAAAAGGGCGGCATCACAAGCTGCGGAAACAGCCAAAACTGCGTCCGCGCCTGCCCGAAAAACATCAAGCTGACGACTTACTTAGCCCAGCTCAATCGCGACGTCAATATCCAAGCTATCAAGAATATCTTCAACAATTAAAAAAGTACGAAAAGAGCCCCTTCGCGAATCCAAAACGGATTTACGAAGGGGCTCTTTGGTTGCGCATACTCCATTGACAATTTTACGGCATAAGCCAAAAAATTATCAATAAAAGAAATCTTTCGTGCATCCCATAATTTTTCCTTTTATAATGATCTATGATATAATATTGACAAAAATATGGCGTAAGCCACAAAATTGTCAACGGAGGATGCCATGGAAATACAGCGCCCCTTATATCTGGACAAAATCAAAAACCGGATGCACAACGGCATGATCAAGGTCATTACGGGAATCCGGCGCAGCGGAAAATCTTATCTGTTGTTCCGGCTGTTTCGCCAATATCTCATACAAAGCGGCGTTCCTTCCGATCATATTCTCGCGATGGAGCTTGACCGTTTGGAAAATGAGCAGTACCGAGAACCGTTCCGCCTCTTGGAATACCTCCACGGCAATATGAAGCAACCCGGCTCCTATTATATCCTGCTGGATGAGGTACAGATGCTCGGCCGCTTCGAAGAAGTCCTGAACTCCCTGCTCCATGAAGCCGACGTGGATGTCTACGTCACAGGCAGCAACTCTAAATTCCTCTCCAAGGACATCATCACAGAGTTTCGGGGACGCGGCGACGAAATCCACGTTTTCCCTTTATCTTTCCAGGAATTTATGACAACGCAAAGCGACAGCACAACGGAAGGATGGGCTGATTACATCACCTATGGCGGGCTGCCGCTGGCCGCCATAATGCCAACGGAAGAACAAAAAGCGCAATACCTGGATCAATTGTTCCGGGAGACGTATATCATGGACATCATCGCCCGCAACAAAGTACGGCAAACACAGGAACTTGAAGACATTATAGATGTGCTGGCTTCCTCTGTCGGGGCCCTGACAAATCCAACCAAGCTGCAAGCCACTTTCCAAAGCAAACTCAAATCCAAGATCAGCCTTAACACGCTCCGCCACTATATCGAATACCTATGCAACGCGTTTTTGATTCACGAAGCCAAGCGATACGACGTAAAAGGACGCAAATACATCGGCACACCCTTGAAATATTATTTCGAGGATGTCGGGCTGCGCAATGCACGCCTGAATTTCCGGCAAGTGGAAGAAACACATCTGACGGAGAACGTTCTATACAATGAACTCCGACTTCGCGGATTCAATGTGGACGTCGGCACCGTCCAAAAACGAACGATGGACAGCGCTGCGGGCAAAAGAGTCTCTACGTCACTGGAAATTGATTTTGTCGCAAACCAAGGCCGGAAGCGGTATTATATCCAGTCCGCTTTTCGCCTTCCGGACGAAGAAAAAGTGCGGCAGGAGAAAGCCTCCCTGCTCGCCCTGCATGATTCCTTCAAAAAAATTATCGTCGTCAAAGACGCCATCAAGCCAAGGACAGACAACGACGGAATCCTCACGCTTGGATTGTATGACTTCCTTTTGAATGACGATTGCCTGGAATGGTAAGGAAAACTAATACTAAACCACATGCCGCGCAGCGGCACAAATAGAAATGAAACCCTTTACCCCGCAGCCGTCTCTGTAGCATAATATCTTCAGAGGGAAGGTACACTACAAAGCACGGTTAGAGAGTTGAAGATTATCAACTTTGGGAT
>JAFVAI010000102.1 GCA_017480545.1 Schwartzia sp. (in: firmicutes)
GATTGGTTGTGCGGGAACAACGAGATTTTCATGACTCCGCCCCCTTCCAGACGCGGTCGCCGCGCCGTTTTCGTCGTGTCCAAATGTGTGCCAAAAGGTGTACCTTTTGGCACACCAAAAACTTATTTATTTATAACACAAACTCCCCGTCATTTCAAGGGGTTATTTTTTTGCCCCCCCGAAAAATCGGCCGATTTTCGCCCAAAAACAGCCTGTCCCAAAAGGTACACCTTTTGAGACACTATGAGATTGTTTCGCAAAAACGAAACGACCGCTTCCCGGCGAACGGGAGCGGTCGTTTTTTGATTACACAAAATCAAGGCCCCTTACGTTTTTCATGAAGCAACGCAAGAGGCCTTGATAATACTGGCGCAACTCAGGTTCAAAATTTTTGAGGTAAGAATTTCTTACTTCAAAAATTTTCCACGAGAATTATGCCGGCAGAAACTCCTTGTACGACAACGGTTTTCTGTTCACGTGGAAAGGATTGGAGTACAAAAAGCGGGGATGCCGCAAGAAGAACATTTCTTCTCACGGCAGCCCCGCTTTGTTTTGTGATGGCTTGTTACGCGACACCGATCTGGTGGTACTCGATGCCCAGTTTTTTCATCCGTTTTCCGTCGTATTGGTTCCGACCGTCAAAGATGATGGGCTGGTTCAGCAGTTTTTTGATCTCCTCGAAATCCGGCTGGCGGAATTCTTTCCACTCCGTCACCAGCACCAGTGCGTCCGCGTGTTTCACCGCTTCGTATTTGCTTTCCACGTAGGAAATGTTGGATACGTCTTTCAGATAGGCTTTCTTGGCCGTTTCCACCGCTTTCGGGTCGTAAGCGACGACCTCCGCGCCGCGGCGGGTCAGTTCCTCGATCAGCGTGATGGACGGCGCTTCCCGCATGTCGTCGGTGTCCGGCTTGAACGCCAAGCCCCAGACGGCGAATTTGCGGCCCTTCAAATCCTCTCCGAACCGCCGGACGATTTTTTCCGGGAGCACACGCTTTTGCCGATGGTTGACCGCTTCGACGGCCTCCAGCATTCCCGGCTCGTAGCCGTACGCCTTGCTGGTCCGAATCAACGCCTGCACGTCTTTCGGGAAGCAGCTTCCGCCGTAGCCGCAGCCCGGATAAATGAAGCTGTAGCCGATGCGCGAGTCGCTGCCGATGCCGAGGCGCACCTTGTTGACGTCCGCCCCGACCCGCTCGCAGATGCCGGCGATTTCATTCATGAAGCTGATTTTCGTCGCGAGCATCGCGTTCGCCGTGTATTTCGTCATTTCCGCGCTGGCGATGTCCATCAGGACGAAGCGCTCGCCGCTGCTTTTCACGAAGGACGAATACAGCTCGCGCATGACTTCCGCCGCTTCCTCGTCGTCCGTCCCGATGATGACGCGGTCGGGCTTCATGCAGTCGCCGACGGCCGCGCCTTCCTTCAGGAATTCCGGATTGGATATGACGGTGAAGGTCAGGTTGGAACCGCGCGCGTCCAGTTCTTTTTGAATCGTTTCCCGGACGATGGTCGCCGTCCCGACGGGAACTGTGGATTTGTCCACCACGTACATCGGATGCTCCATGAGCTGGCCGATTTCCTTCGCGACGGCTTTCACATATTGCAGGTCGGCGCTGCCGTCCTCGCCCATCGGCGTCCCCACGGCGATGAAGCAGATCGTCGCTTCCCGCAGCGCATCCCGAAGGCTCGTCGTAAAGGTCAGATGGCCGAGCTTCCGGTTTTCCGCGACCATATCCGCGAGCCCCGGCTCGTAAATCGGGATTTTCCCTTCGTTCAGCGCGGCGATTTTCGCCTCGTCCACGTCGACGCACCAGACGCGGTTTCCCATTTCCGCGAAGCAGGTGCCCGTCACCAGCCCCACATAGCCGGTGCCGACCATTGCAATCTTCATGCGATTTTCCTCCTAAGCAAATTACTCTCGCCCGTCGCCATAAAACGCCCTGTACCATTCCGCGAACGCCCGCAAGCCTTCGCGCAAGGGCGTCCGGGGGCGGAACCCGAAATCTTCTTCCAGCGCGCTCGTATCGGCGTAGGTCGCCGGCACATCGTCCGGCTGCATCGGCACGAGCTTCTTGTGCGCCCCAAAATCGTAATCGGCGGGCAATACCTCGGCGCGCACCAGTTCCTGCTGCAAGATGTCGACGAATTCCAACAGGTCGACCGGCTCGCCATGTCCGATATTATAAACCGCATGAGGGGCAGATGGCAAGCCGTCCTCCCCCGTCTTTTTTTTCGGCGGCTTTTCCATCACGCGGCAGACGCCTTCCACGATGTCGTCGATATAGGTGAAATCCCGGCGGCAGTTCCCGTAGTTGAAAATCTCGATGTCCCTGCCTTCGCGCAGCTTGTTCGTGAAGCCGAAATACGCCATGTCCGGCCGTCCTGCGGGGCCGTACACCGTGAAGAAGCGGAGGCCCGTGCTCGGGATTTCGTACAGCTTGCTGTAGCAGTAAGCGAGAAGCTCGTCGCTCCGCTTCGTCGCCGCGTACAGGCTGACGGGCCGGTCCGCGCGGTCCTCCACGGAAAAGGGGATTGCCGCCTCGCTGCCGTACACGGAGCTGGAGCTGGCGTACACGAGATGCCCGACGCCGGGCGCGCCCCCGTCGCAGCTGTGCCGGCACGCTTCCAAAATGTTATAAAAACCGATCAGGTTGCTTTCGATATAGGCGTCCGGATTCGTGATGCTGTATCGGACGCCCGCCTGCGCGGCAAGATGCACGACGATTTCCGGCTCCGCCTCGCCAAACACGCGGAACATCAGTTCCTTGTCCGCCAGATTGCCCTTGACGAAGCGCCACGTCCCTTTCGATTGTTTCGCTGTCGCCTCGATACGCCCCAAGCGGTATTCTTTGAGCCGGGGATCGTAGTAATCGTTGAGGTTGTCCAGCCCCACCACGCGCGCGCCCATGCCCAAAAGGCGAAGGGCCAAATAGCTGCCGATGAAGCCTGCCGCGCCCGTGACCAGAACCGAGCGGCCCGACACGGTTCCCAAGGTGTTCTTTTCCGTTGTGTGCGAAATTTTTGAAGCCATCTTTTTTCTTCCTTTATATGTTTTTCCATAAAACAGGCGCACAAACCGCAAGGTCGGTGCGCCTGTTTACTGTTTTCGTCAGAATCTGCCCATCAGAGCTGCGGGCCTGCCGCGACGAGCGCCTTGCCCTCGTCGTTCGTCTCGTACTTCTTGAAGTTTTTGATGAAGCGTCCCGCCAAATCCTTCGCCTTCTTCTCCCATTCGGAAGCGTCCGCGTAGGTGTCGCGCGGGTCGAGGATCTTCGGGTCGACGCCGGGGAGCTCCGTCGGCACTTCGAGATTGAACATCGGGATTTTCTTCGTCGGGGCCGTCTTGATGGCGCCGCCGAGAATCGCGTCGATGATGCCGCGGGTGTCCTTGATGGAGATGCGCTTGCCGGAGCCGTTCCAGCCCGTGTTGACGAGATACGCCTTCGCGCCGCTCTTTTCCATCTTCCGCACCAGTTCCTGCCCGTACTTCGTCGGGTGCAGTTCCAGGAACGCCTGCCCGAAGCAAGCCGAGAAAGTCGGCGTCGGCTCGGTGATGCCGCGCTCGGTGCCCGCCAGCTTCGCGGTGAAGCCAGACAGGAAATAGTACTTCGTCTGCTCCGGCGTCAAAATCGAGACCGGCGGCAGCACACCGAAAGCGTCCGCCGACAGGAAGATGACGCTCTTGGCCGGGGGCGCTGCGGAAATCGGCTTCACGATGTTCTTGATATGGTCGATCGGATAGGAAACGCGGGTGTTCTCCGTCACGCTCTTGTCCGCGAAATCAATCTTGCCGTCCTTGTCCACCGTGACGTTCTCAAGAAGCGCGTTGCGCTTGATGGCGTTGTAAATGTCCGGCTCGGACTCCTTGTCGAGGTTGATGACCTTCGCGTAGCAGCCGCCCTCGAAGTTGAACACGCCCTGGTCGTCCCAGCCGTGCTCGTCGTCGCCGATCAGGAGGCGTTTCGGGTCGGTGGAGAGCGTCGTCTTGCCCGTGCCGGAGAGGCCGAAGAAAATGGCCGTGTTCTCGCCGTTCATGTCCGTATTCGCCGAGCAGTGCATCGCGGCGATGCCCTTCAGCGGCAGATAGTAGTTCATCATCGAGAACATGCCCTTCTTCATCTCGCCGCCGTACCATGTATTGATGATGACCTGCTCGCGGCTCGTGATGTTGAACACGACCGCTGTCTCGGAGTTCAGCCCCAATTCCTTGTAATTTTTCACTTTGGCCTTGGAAGCGTTGTAGACGACGAAATTCGGCTCAAAATTCTTCAATTCTTCTTCCGTCGGCTTGATGAACATATTGCGGACAAAATGCGCCTGCCATGCCACTTCCATGATGAAGCGGACCGCCATGCGCGTATCCTTGTTGGCGCCGCAGAACGCGTCCACCACATAGAGCTTCTTGTTGGAAAGCTCCTCCTGCGCCAGCTTCTTCAGCGCGTCCCAAGTGGCCTTCGACGCGCGGTGGTTGTCGTTCGGATAGTCCTCGGAGGTCCACCAGACCGTGTCCTTGGAGTTCTCGTCCTCGACGATGAACTTGTCCTTCGGCGAACGGCCCGTGAACTCGCCCGTCATGACGTTCACCGCGTCCAGCTCCGTGAGCTGCCCTTTGTCGTAGCCCGCCAAGTCCTTCTTCATTTCCTCGTCGAACAAGTATTCATAGGAAGGATTGTGGACGATCTCCGTCGCCCCGGTAATGCCGTACTTCGCAAGATCCAATGCTGCCATCTTATCTACCTCTCCTCTTTTAGAATTTCAAGCGTCGCTTTAATTGTATTTTCTACACTGTCACGAAAAATCCTTCTAAATTCTGTCCGATTCCAAAATTTTTCCTGCCGCACCTTAGACCCAAGGCAACACAGCAATGCGAATATAACAAAACCAAAACGCAAACGCCCCGCACCGCAGATCATAATGCGGCGCAGGGCTTTTTACATCGTCCGTTATTTTTCCGCGAACGCCAGCACGGCGTCGCGCATTTTTTCTTTTTCGCAACTTCCCTCGTGGAGCGTTTGCGCGTCTTTCAAAGCAGCCAAGCCTTTCGGCGCGGTCATCCCGCTTTTTTGCTCCAGGCTTGCCAGCAGCGCGAACGGCTCGCCCGTCGCGTCCCCGCCCAACGCCTCAAGTACGCTGCCGCTGAATTTGTACGGGCTCGCGGTGGATACCACGACCATCGGGCGCTCGTCGTGGGTGCGGCGGCGGTACTCCCGCGCCACCGTCCACGCCACCGCCGTATGGGTGTCGAGGACATAGTGCTCCGTTTCGTAAACCTCGCGGATGGTCGCCTTCGTCTTTTCGTCGTCGGCCCAGCCCGCCCAGAAATAATTCTGGAACCGTTGGATCATGCCGACGCCGGCGTCGTACCGTCCTTCGGTCGCCAAGGCTTCCATCCAGCCCCGTACGCCGCTCGGGTCGCCGGTCATGTGGTAGAGCATCCGCTCCACGTTGCTGGAAACAAGGATGTCCATCGACGGCGAGATGGTCTTGAAGAAGTCGCGGTTCCTGTCGTAGTAGCCCGTTTGCAGGAAATCCGTCAGCACGTTGTTCCGGTTCGACGCGCAGACGAGCTTCCCGACGGGAAGCCCCATCTGCCGCGCGTAAAAGCCCGCGAGGATATTGCCGAAATTCCCCGTCGGCACCGTGAAATTGACGGGGGCGCCGTTTTGGATGGTCCCGGCTTTCACCATGTCGGCGTAAGCGCTGAAATAATAAACAATCTGCGGCACGAGGCGTCCCCAGTTGATGGAGTTCGCCGAAGAAAGGCGCACACCCGCTTCGCCCAGCTTCGCGGCAAAGGCCGTGTCGCCGAAAATTTCCTTGACGCCGCCCTGCGCGTCGTCAAAATTCCCTTTGACCGCCACGACGGAAACATTGCCGCCCGCCTGCGTCACCATTTGGAGACGCTGCATCTCGCTGACGCCGCCCTCGGGATAGAACACCATGATTTTCGTCTGCGGCACGTCGGCAAAGCCCGCCAGCGCCGCCTTGCCCGTGTCGCCGGAGGTGGCGACGAGAATCAGCGTTTCCTTCGTCTCCCCCGTTTTTTTGAGCGCCTCGGACAAAAGGCGCGGCAAAAGCTGGAGCGCCATGTCCTTGAACGCGCTGGTCGGGCCGTGCCAAAGCTCCAGCACGGAAACGTCCCCGACGCTCCTGACCGGGGCAACCGCTTCGTCGTCAAACTTTCCGCCGCCGTAAGCGCTTTCCACGCACCGGCCGATTTCCTCATCACTATAATCCGTCAAGAACAGCCCAAGGATTTTTTTCGCCCGGTCCGCGTAGGAAAGCCCCGTCAAGGCCTTCAAAAAATCCGCGTCAACCTTCGGAATCTCCGTCGGCACGAAGAGACCCCCGTCCCCGGCGATGCCCTGCAAGATTGCCTGTGCCGAAGAAACCGGCTCCGATTTTCCCCGCGTGCTCACATAGTTCATTTCCATCTTCCTTTCTATACTTTGCAAAAAAATCTTCTTGTTTCTGCCGATGTCAGAATATGGTACAATAAATCACGCGCGGCGATTCAGTTTCGCCACCGTCGCGTTCGCGGCGCGGATCAAATCGGCGGGCGCAAGCAAAATTTGTTCGCCGCGTTTTCCCGCGCTGATGGAGATTTCCGCTTGTGTTTCCGCGCTGGCGTCCAGATACACGGGATAGGCTTTTTTCGCGCCCAACGGCGAGCAACCGCCGCGCACGTAGCCGGTCAGCCCCGGCACCTCGTTCAGGTGCACCATTTCGACGCGCTTGTTGCCGGACACCGCCGCGAGCTCTTTCAGATCCAGCTCGCCGTCGCCGGGAATGCACGCCATCAGGACGCCCGTTTTGTAGCCCCGCGCCACCAGCGTCTTAAAGACCTTTTCTGTCGGCATGCCGACCATTTCCGCGACGTGCACCGCGCTCAGGTCGTCCAGATCGACGGGGTACTCTTTCAATTCGTATGCGATGCCGATCCCGTCGAGGATACGCGCAGCGTTGGTCTTGCCGGATTTCGCGCCGCTCTTCTTTTTCGCCATAGTATGCACTCTTTTCCTTTCTCTGCTCATATTTTTTTATTATAGCATAAAACCATATTCATAGGAAAGAAGGCTTTGCCATGCTTCGAATCGCCCTTGCCCAAATGCGCGTCGTCCCCGGCCATCCCGTCCGCAACACGGAAACGATGCGCGAATTTATCGCCGACGCCAGAAAGCAAAACGCCGACCTCGTGATCTTCCCGGAAATGACGATTCCCGGCTACCTCTTGGGCGACACTTGGGAGCAGACGGCGTTCCTCGAAGAATGCGAAGCCTGCGGCGAGGAGATCATCGCGGCGTCGAAGGGCATTGCCGTCATGTTCGGCAACGTCGCCATTGACTGGAAGAAAAAAAACAATGACGGACGCGCGAGAAAATACAACGCATTTTTCACCGCAAAAGACGGACGGCTTATAACGCCGGAAGGAATGCCCTATCCTTTCGTCGTCAAGACCTTGCTCCCGAATTATCGCGCGTTCGACGATACGCGCCATTTTTTCAGCCTGCAAAAGCTGGCGCGGGAGCTCGGCGCCTCGACGGAGAAGCTGCTTTCGCCCATCCGCCTCTCCATCCGGGGCACGGCCTATGCCGTCGGCTGCCTGCTTTGCGAGGACGGCTGGAGCGACGATTATGAACTTTCGCCGATGAAAATTCTTGGCGAAAAAGAACGCCCTGATTTTTTCGTCAACATTTCCGCTTCGCCCTTCACCCTCGGGAAAAACGCCAAGCGGCACCGCGTCTTTTCCCGCCGCGCCGCCGAAGCGCATGCGCCGCTGCTCTATGTGAACAACGTCGGCATCCAGAACAACGGCAAGACCGTCTACACCTTCGACGGCGCGAACGCCGTTTACGATGCCGCAGGGGTCCTGCGGCTCTCCGGCGCGCCCTATGAGGAAACGACGCAAATTTTCGATTTGGAAACGATTGCCGGGCGCCCCCCCGTCGAGCTGCCCGACGAGCCGGAGGCCGCGCCGATTTTCCGCGCGCTTTCCTACGGTGTGCGCCTGTTCCTTGAATCCATCGGCATGCAGCGTGTCGTCGTCGGCGTCTCCGGCGGCATCGACTCCGCCGTGGCCGCCGCTCTGTACGCGAAAATCCTGCCCCCCGAAAACCTCTTGCTCGTCAATATGCCCAGCCGTTACAACTCCGAGACGACGAAAACGCTCGCCCGCCGCCTCGCCGAAAATCTCGGCTGCCGATATGTGACGGTTCCGATCCAGTCGTCCGTCGAGCACACCATCCAACAGTTCGAGACGGCGACGGTGGAAAATCTTTTCAACGGCACGACGGAGCGGCTTTCCGTTTCCTCCTTCACGGCGGAAAACATCCAGGCCCGCGACCGTTCCTCCCGCGTCCTGGCCGGGCTCGCGGCGGCCTTCGGCGGCGGCTTCACTTGCAACGCGAACAAGGCGGAAACCACCGTCGGCTATTCGACGCTGTACGGCGACCAGAGCGGTTTCCTCTCCGCCCTCGCCGACCTTTGGAAATATCAGGTGTATGACCTCGCCCGCTATCTGAACGAAGCCGTCTACAAACGCGAAGCCATCCCGCAGGAAACCATCGGCATCGTGCCCAGCGCCGAGCTTTCCGACGCGCAGGACGTGGACAAGGGACAGGGCGACCCGCTCTGCTACCCGTACCACGATTTTCTGTTCCGCGCCTTCGTCGAGCGTTGGCAAAAAGCGACGCCGCAGGACATCCTTGCATGGTACGCCGCCGGGACGCTGGAAAAGGAAATCGGCTGCGCGCCGGGCCTTGTCGCGAAAATTTTTCCGACGGCCAAGGAGTTTATCGACGACCTCGAACGCTGGTGGAACCAGTTTTCCGGCCTCGCCGTCGCGAAGCGCATCCAAGCGCCGCCGATTCTCGCTGTCAGCCGCCGCGCCTTCGGCTTCGACCATCGGGAGGCGCAAAACGGGCCGCACTACACGCGAAAATACAAAGCGATGAAAGCAGAACTATTGGGAGAATAAAAAAGGATGGACACAGCGACACTTTTCTATTTTCTGCTCGCCTCGGTTCTCCTGACCCTGGCGCCCGGCCCGGACATCATGTACCTTTTGGCGAAAAGCATCGCCGACGGCGCGCGGAGCGGCGTCGCGCTGGCGGGCGGCCTCGCCAGCGGCGTCCTGTTCCACACGGCGCTCGTGATCCTCGGCGTGGCGGCGCTGCTCCAAAGCTCCCCGTCCGCCCTCGCCGCGCTCAAGTTGCTTGGCGCGCTTTATCTCCTGTATCTCGCCCGGGGCGCGTTCCGGGACAGGAGCGAGCTTCGCCCGGAGCGCGCGGGGGGAGCCGAAAGCCGCGCTTCCCTTTATCGGCGCGGCGTCATGATGAACGTGCTGAATCCCAAGGTGCTCCTCTTTTTCCTCACGTTCTTTCCGCAGTTTCTTCCGACCGACGCGGAAACTGTCGGCTGGAGGATCGCGCTTCTCGGTCTTTTGTTCGCGGCGCAGGCCTTCCTGATTTTTTCCGCCGTCGCCCTCTGCGCGGGCCGGCTCCGCCGCCTGCTGGCGCGAAAAAAGAACATCGGGCGCGTCCTCCACGTCACGGAAGGAGCCGTCCTGCTCCTCATCGCGATCGCGCTTCTGTTTTGATACTACTCTCTGTTAAGATTTTTAAATCTTTACAGAGAGTGCATGAGACGTCAGACGAGCCGAAGGCTCGGCTGTAGCCTGCGAAGCAGGCGTATCTCAGGTCAAAATTTTTATTTAAAATTTTGGTCTGAGATACGTATGAAAACACGAAAAAAGGGACTGTCGCAAGAAGATTGTTCTTCCTCGACAGTCCCTTTTGATTGCCTGTTTGCACACGACACCTCTATTTTATGCCGCGCTGTTCTCATCCATGGCCGCTTTTTTTGAACCTGCCGCCCACGATGTCGCTCACCTGATTGATGGTAACAAAAGCCGACTCGTCATTCTCCCGGACGATCTCTTTCACACGCTGCACTTCCAATCGCGTGACGACAGCGTAAATCACCCTTCGCTGCTCCTTCTTGTAGCCGCCTTCGCCGTAGAGGACCGTGATGCCGCGCCCCAGCTCGCTCATCAACGCCTGGCCGATCGCGTCCGACGCCTGCGTCACGATCATGACGGAAAACGATTCATCCAGTCCCTTGATCACGACGTCAATGGTATTCGAGATGACGAAATAGGCGACGATGGAATACATCGCCCGTTCCCAGTCGAAGAGGAAGCCCGCCCCCGCGAAAATGAACAGATTGATGAACATGACGATTTCGCCGACGGAGAACGCGGACTTCTTGTCCGCGATGATGGCCACAATCTCCGTGCCGTCAAGCGATCCGCCCGCCCGCATGATCAGCCCGACACCGATGCCGTCAATGATGCCGCCGAAAATGGCCGCGAGAAAAATATCATCCGTCAGCTGCGGCACCGGCTCGAAATAGTTCGTCCAAACCGCCAAGAGCACAATCGCGACGGCTGTCGCCACGGCGAAATCCTTGCCGATTTGCTTGTAACCGAGATACAGGAACGGCAAATTGAACAGCACGAGAAAAATGCCGTACTCCTTGCCCGTAATCGCGCCCGCCATGATGGCAAGGCCGACGACACCGCCGTCGATGACGTCGTTCGGAACGAGAAAAATTTCCAGCCCGATGGACGCGATGAACGCGCCAAGCAAAAGCAGCAAGTATTTGCTCGCCTGCTCTTTCCATGAACGGGCCGCGCGCCCCAGCGGGGCGGCAACTCCTCTACCCACGTCTTATTCCCCCAGTCTGCGGCGTAGCTCCGCCAACGCGTCCGCCCGAACTTTTTTCAGCGGCACATTCTTTTCCTGCGCCAGACGGCGGCAGTCCTCATACTCCGCGGAAAGCGAGACGATATGCCCCTTGTACGCGCTGATTTTGCAGGACACCTCTCCGTATGGCGTTTCCACCGTCGCCGTCCGCCGCGCCGCTTCCAGCCGCTCGCCGACGGGCACGACGCGAAGGCCGATGCTCGTCGTCTCCCGGAACAGAAGATCCGCGCACACTTCCTTTTCCGCTTCGCCGACAAGCACGGAAAGCGTCACCGCCGGGCGGTTCTTTTTCATGAAGATCGGCGTTGTCCAGACATCCAACGCCCCCGCCTCCAGCAGGCGTTCGTAAACATACCCGTAATCCTGCGGGTTCATATCGTCGATGTTGGTTTCCAAGATGGAGAGCCGCTGCGACTCGCGCCCCTGATAGTCGCCGATATACATCCGCAGCACGTTCGGAATGGAAAGGTTCCATGTGCCCGCGCCGTAAGCGATTTGCTCCGGCTGGAAATCGCCCGGCAGATTCTCGGCGAACGTCCCCATCGCGCGAATCACTGCCGCCCCCGTCGGCGTCGTCATCTACTTCGCGTCCGCCGCGTGGTAGAACGGGAAGCCCGCCAAAAGCTCCGCCGTGGCGGGCGCCGGCACCGGCATCGTGCCGTGGGCGCACTCGAGGAAGCCGCTGCCGGTATTGACCCGGGAAACGAAGACTTTTTCCACGCCGAAATGGTCGAGGGCAATCGCCGTGCCGACAATATCGGCAATGGAATCCGTCGCGCCGACCTCGTGGAAGTGAACCTCGTCGGGCGGCAGGCCGTGCACCTTCCCTTCCGCCTTCGCGAGCGCCTCAAAAATCGCGAGGCTCGTTTTCTTGACGGCCTCGGAAAGAGACGAGCCCTCGATCATATCGCGAATGACCGCCATCGTGCGATGGACGTGCGCATGGGCATGGCCTTCCCCGCCATGGTGATGCGCCGCATGATGCGGGCAATGGGCATGCTCATGCTGGTGCTCATGTTCGTGATGTGGCTCTTGCTCATGTTCGTGCCCATGGCAGTGGCCATGCCCGTGCGCCGCGGCCGTCGCGCGGAACTCCGCCGGTTCGCCGTGGACAAGCACCCGCACGTATTTGGCGCGGATTCCGTTCTTGGAAACGTCCTCGGCCTCGATCGAAAACTCGTCCGGCGGCAGCACCTTCCGAAGTTCCCCCGTCAAAATCTCCACGGGAAGACCCGCCTGCAAAAAAGCGCCGAGCAGCATATTCCCGCTGATTCCCGCGAAACAGTCCAGATAAATCGCTTTCATTCCCATTCCTCATCTCATGTGATTGATTTTGCTCGCGAGCACGCCCGCGCCGTAGCCGTTGTCGATATTCATGACCGCGACGCCCGCCGCGCAGGAATTCAGCATCGCGAGGAGCGCCGACAATCCGTGAAAGCTCGCACCGTAGCCGACGCCGGTCGGCACCGCGATCACGGGGCGGGCTGTCATGCCGCCCACGACGCTGGCCAGCGCGCCTTCCATGCCCGCGACGACGATGGCAACATTCGCCCGACGGATTTCCCCCTCGTGGGCGAACAACCTGTGGATGCCCGCAACACCGACGTCAAAACAGGTGTCCACCGCGTTTCCCATCAGATCCGCCGTCAGCGCGGCCTCCCGCGCCACGGGAATGTCGCTGGTGCCCGCCGTCAGGACCAGAATCCGGCGGGATTCGTCCACGGCCTCCGTCTCCCGGCGCACATACAAAATGCGCGCCGTCTCGTCGTAAACCGCCTCCGGCGCGTCCTCCCGCACGAAAGCCGCCGCCTCCGCCGAGATCCGCGTCGCCATGACACTCTTTGCGCTCTCCGAGAGCAGCCGCAGGAAAATCGCCTTCGTCTGCTCCTTCGTCTTCCCCTCGGCGTAAATGACTTCGGGAAACCCCTGCCGAAGCTCCCGGTGGTGATCGATCTGCGCGAAGCCGATATTCTCATACGGAAGCTTCGCCAACGCCTCCACGCTTTCCTCCAGCGTCGCCCCGCCCTGCCGGTACCGTTCGAGCAGGCCCCGGATTTCTTCTTTGTCCAAAACCGCGCCTCCCTCTTTACAAAAAAAGCCCCTCCCGCGTTTGGGAAAGGCTCGTTTTCATCACGCCTCCGGCGGCAGATTCACCGGAGCCATCGGCTGCGGTTGCTGGGGTTCCTGCGGCGGCATTTCCGGCTCGACGGGCATCTTTTGCAGTTCGTCCCGCGCTTGGTTCAAAACCGCGAGAATATTGCCGACATTCAAGATCAAGTGATCGAACACCTGGCTCGCGTAATTGTTCGCGTTCACGCGAAGCTGGCGCGCCTGCTGGAACGCGTACTCGGTCAGTTCCTTCTGCTGCGCCGTCGCCTGCTCCATGAGCAGCTCCGCCTTTTCCCTCGACTCGCGGACAATCTTGCTCTCGTCCGTCATCTGCTCCGCCATGTCGCGCGCTTTCGAAATGATCTGCTCCGCCTCGCCCCGCGCTTCGTTCAGAATGTCGTCCTTGCTGTCCATGATTTCCTGCGCGTTCTGGATTTCGTTCGGCAGCTCCTGGCGCAAATTGTCGACAAGATGCACCAACTCCATCTCGTCAATCAGGCTTCGGTTTGTCAGCGGGATCCGCTTTCCATCGACGACAAGATTTTCGATTTCGTCCAAAATCGTGTTTACTGACATCTTTCATCCTGCTTTCTTGCTAGTATCTATATCTCAACCCTCGCCCTTCTTCATCTTCCGGGCGACGGCCCCCTCCACGCATTCCGGCACAAGGCCGTGGATATTTCCGCCAAACAGCGCCAGCTCCCGGATGCCGGACGAACTGACAAAATAATATTCCTGGCCCGTCAGGATAAAAACCGTTTCGATATCGGGCGCGATATGCTTGAGCATCTGCGCCTGCTGGAGCTCGTACTCAAAATCGGTCACGGACCGAAGCCCGCGCACGATGACGCCCGCCCCCGCCTCGTGCATATAGTCCGGCAACAGGCCGGAAAACGAATGCACCGATAGATTCGGAATATGCCCGGTGGCCTCGCGGATCAGGCGGACACGCTCTTCCACGCTGAAGAACGGTTCCTTGCGGATATTGTGAAACACGCCGACGATGATCTCGTCAAACATGCGGCTCGCCCGCTCAAAAATATCAATATGCCCCATCGTCACCGGATCGAAACTGCCGGAGCAGACCGCTTTCCTCATACGCCATCCTCCCGCGCCGCAAAAATCCGCACCAGCGTCGTATGCCCGTAATGTTCCTCGCGCGACAACGAAAGGCGCGACAGCGGAGGAACCGTTCGCTCATCGCCGCCGCACTCCGCGACGACCAACGCGCCCTCCGACAGGACAGGCGAAGTGTCGAGCATGGCCAGCGTACGCTCCCAAAGCCCTTTGGCGTACGGCGGGTCGCAAAAAACGAGGTCGAACCTCTCTCCCTCGGCGGCGAGCCGGGACAGCGACGCGAACACATCCCCGCGCATCACGCGAGCCGACGCCGCGAGGCGCGTATGCTCCGCGTTGTCCCGCAGCAGATTTCCCGTCGCGCGGTCCACGAGCACCGCGAACGACGCGCCCCGGGACAGCGCTTCCAACCCCAAGCTGCCCGTCCCCGCGAAAAGATCGAGCACGCGGCGGCCCACGACGCGACCGCCGAGAATGCTGAAAAGCGACTCCTTCACGCGGTCCGACGTCGGCCTTGTGGAAAGCCCCTTCGGCGCCTTCAGGCGGGCGCCCCGCGCCTTGCCGGTGATAATTCGCATGACGCCCCTCCCAAACTTTGTCTATTGTATCATATTTTTTTCCGTTCGTGAATAAAAAATCGAATAAAATGACAGAAACATATCTGCGTTGATTGCCAAAAAAAGACTTGGCAGCCGCCCCGCACAAAGTTCTTGCCGACGCAAAAACAAACGACCGCCAAGCGCGAATGCGTTTTGCGGTCGTTCGTGTTTGCGCTTGGCGACGAAGAGGATTCTCTGCCGCCTGCATCCAATCGCTGCGGTTATCCCTGCACGGCCTTTTCCAGCGCCGCGTACTGCTCCTTCAGATGATCCCAGACCATGTCGATGACGACGGCGACGGCCTCCGGATCGAAATGCTCCGCATCCGCCGGAATCGAAGCGTCAATCAGGATGTCGCCGTCCTCGTTTTCATAATGCTTGAACTTGTACAGGCGGTTCATTTCCGCCAGAAAGTCGCGCACCCGCGCCCGGTTTTCGTCGTTCACGGCATCCAGCATCGCGGCCACGCGCACGACGGAGAACATCGAATCGTCGATAAAAACGCCCAGCGGGACGTAAAAATCCTTTTTCGCCTCAAGGCTCGACTGGAACAGGACAAGATGGTCGCCGCCGTCCTCGATCTCGCGCGTCTCAAACACGTTGTCGTCCGGGATCCGCCGCAGCATCTCCGCAAATTTTTCCGCCTTCTGGTTCATGAAAATCTCTCCCCCATTGATTTTATTATGGTTCTATGCCCATGGAAAATTTTGAGGTAAGAAATTCTTACTTCAAAATTTTTCGGCTCCCTTTTTTCCCACGACTGCGCGGTCATTTCACCGTGTAGACACGGATCGCGTTCGTGTTGCCCGCCGCGACCTTGATGCCCGAAGTGATGACCGTGCGGTCGCCCTCCGCGACGAAACCCTTTTCCTTTGCCGCGGCCACCGCCAAATCCGCCATTTCTTCCGCGTCCTTCCACGGGGACGGTGACGCCGTCGGCTCCACGCCCCAACGGAGATTCAAATGACGGGCCACCTGCTCCGACGGCGTGAACGCGAAAATCACCGCCTTCGGCCTGTACTTCGACACCATGCGCGTCGTATAGCCGCTGGCCGTCGGCGTGATAATGAGCTTCGCGCCGAGCTCGTAAGCAAGCTGCACCGTCGCGTGGGCGATGGCCTCCGTCGTCTTGTGCCGCTCCACGCCCGCGCCCTCGATAATCTCGCGATAGGAAAGCGCGCGCTCCGTGCGTTCGGCAATCCGCGCCATCGTCCGCACCGCCTCTTCCGGATAATCGCCGCTGGCCGTCTCGCCGCTGAGCATGATCGCGTCCGTCCCGTCGAGGATCGCGTTCGCCACGTCGCTGGCCTCCGCCCGGGTCGGGCGCGGATTCGACGTCATGGACTCGAGCATCTGCGTCGCCACGATGACCGGCTTTCCGGCGCGGTTGCATTTCGCGATGATTTCCTTCTGGATCAGCGGCACGTCCTCCGCGGGGATTTCCACGCCGAGATCGCCGCGGGCGACCATGATGCCGTCCGCCTCCGCGAGGATTTCGTCAAAATTCTTGACGCCCTCCAGATTCTCGATTTTCGCCAGGATTTCCATCCGGCCTCCATGCTTCGCGACAAGCGCCCGAATCGCGCGCACGTCCTCGGCCCGCTGGACAAAGGACGCCGCCACGAAATCCATGCCCTGCTCGAGGCCAAACACAATATCCTTTTCATCCTGCTCCGAGACCGGCGGCAGACCCAGCGCCACCCCCGGCGCCGCGACGCGCTTCCGCGTGGACATCGGCCCGTCGTTCTGGACCGTCGTCACGATATCCTTGCCCTCGACGGCCTCCACCTTCAAAGCCACAAGCCCGTCCGACAAGAGCAGCGTGTCCCCCGGCTTCACCTCCGAATACAGCCCCTTGTGGTTCACCGAGACACGCGTCGCGTCCCCCGGCGCGTCGTCCGCCGTCAGCACGAAGCGGCCACCCTTTTTCAGTTCGACCTTGCCCTCCGCGAACTCGCCGAGACGCATCTCCGGCCCCTTCGTGTCGAGCAGCAGCGGCACCACCGCCCCGGCCTTCCGCGCCGCCGCGCGCACGGCCTCGATCCTGCCGCGCTGCTCCTCGTGGGTGCCGTGGGAGAAATTGAACCGGGCGCAATTCATGCCGCCCGCGATCAACGCGTCCAGCACCCCTTCCCGATCCGTCGCCGGCCCCATCGTGCAGATGATTTTCGTCTTCTTCCGCATTTCGCTTTGCCTCCTTCCGAGCAAAAAACAACACAGTTTTATTTTACACTATCTCGCCCCCGCTGAAAAGCACTCCCGAATACCCGAAAACAGTCGCGAAAACCTTTGCTTTTTTCGTGTGCCCTCTTTTCTTTCCCTTGTATTTCATTTATAATATATAGAAGAAATAACTGAAAGGATTTTTTTGAAAGGAGTCTTGATTATGGCAACTGTCAGCGCCACCGCGCGAAATACCGGCATGATGTACCAGTTCGCCGCGAAATCGATCAACGGCAATACATCGAACAATTCGATGCAGGGACTCATCGGCGGCCTGTCGTCGTCGAACCTGTCTTCCGCGTGGTCGAGCATTACGAGCGCGGCCAGCAGCGGCCTTTCCTACGCCACCGCCGTCGCCTCGAACCGCAACTCGCTTTCGAGCGTGCTTTCCGAGTACGATTCGACGAAAAAGCAGTTCACGAAGGAATACGAATCCGCGATGGGCGACCTCAGCAAAGCGGCCACGACCCTGAAAAACACGAACTTCAACGTCGCCCCGGAGGGCGCGTCCGAGGACGACATCGAGAAAAACACGACGGCCGCCGTCGGCGCGGTGCAGGACTTCGCGAAAAAGTACAACGAGACGATTGCGTTCCTCAAGGACAACAAGGACGTCTCCAAGCGCGTCGCCGCCCTCGGCAATTCCTTTAATGATGCCGCTTACTTCGGAAAATCGCTGTCGACCGTCGGCATCTCCGTCAAATCCGACGGCGCGCTGTCCGTCGACACGCAACGGCTGACGAAAGCCCTCAAGGAAAACCCAAGCGCCGTGGAAAATGTGCTCGGCAAAGGCGGCTTCACCGACCGCACAGCGAACAAGGCGGAGAACGCCCAACGCCAGAGCGACAAAATGTTCCCCTCCGTCTCGTCCATGCTCGGCTCCTCCGTCTCCGACGCCAAACGCATGTACTCGGCGAACACGATCAACCGCTCCATGGCCTACGAAAACGTTGGCTCGATGCTGAATATGTACTTCTGAGATTTGAAAGAATCGCATACAAAAAGCCTTGACGCTTCCCGTTCAAAAGCGTCAAGGCTTTTTTGTCGTCCGCCTACCCGACCGAAACCACTTTGTAATCCTGCGCCTCGACGGCCTGCTTCAGCGCGTCGTCGGCGACCTCGGCGTTCAGCGTGACGACAGCCGTGCCCGTTTCATGGCTGACCTTCGCTTCCGCGACCTCCGGCAACGCCTCCAGCGCTTTTTTGACCCGCGCCTCGCAATGCCCGCAGGACATCCCCTCGATCTTCATTTTCTTTTCCATGGTCTGCACCTCTTTCTTTTTTGTTTCTTGCTTGATTATACCATTTTCATGCTCGCCGTACAGCCGGAAAAAATTCAGCCGCAGGGCGTTGGTGACTACGCAGAAGCTTGACAGGCTCATGGCCGCCGCGCCGAACATCGGCGTCAGCTTCCACCCCGTGAACGGAATGAATATGCCCGCCGCCAACGGGATTCCGACGAGGTTGTAGACAAACGCCCAGAAAAGATTTTCTTTGATGTTCCTGAGCGTGGCCCGCGAGAGGCGAACCGCCGCCACGGCGTCCGCCAGTCGGCTTTTCATCAGCACCATGTCCGCCGCGTCGACGGCCACATCCGCCCCCGCGCCGATGGCGACGCCGATGTCGGCTCTCGTCAGGGCGGGCGCGTCGTTGATCCCGTCGCCGACCATCGCCGTCACGCCCTTTGCCCGGAGCTCCCGGACGACGTTTTCCTTGCCGTCGGGCAGTACGCCCGCGACGACCTCTTCGACCCCCGCTTCGCGCCCGACGGCATGCGCCGTGCGTTCGTTGTCGCCGGTCAGCATCACGGTTTTGACCCCCATGCCGCGCAAATCGTCAATCGCGCGTCGGCTGTCCTCCTTGATGACGTCGGCGACGGCGATGACGCCCAACACCTTTTCCGCCGTCGCGAAAAACAGCGGCGTCTTTCCTTCGCCCGCCAATGCCTCCGCGCGTTCGGACAGCGCTTCTGGCATCGCCGTTTTTTCCTCGATGAACGAACGGTTGCCGCCGAAAACGCGCTGCCCGTCAAGCGTCGCCGCGAGGCCGCGCCCCGGGATGGCCTCAAAACGCTCCGTGGCCTCCGGCGAACGTCCGGCCGTTTCCGCATGGCGCAGAATCGCCCGCGAAAGCGGATGCTCGCTTTTCGATTCCAGTGCCAACGCGACGCGCAACAGTTCGCCCTCCGTGACGCCGTCCGCCGGAAAAACGCCCGTGACCTCCGGCTCGCCGCGCGTGATCGTCCCCGTCTTGTCGAGGGCCATGATTTCCGTCCGGCCGAGCATCTCGAGCGCCGCCGCCGTCTTGAACAAGATGCCGTTCTTCGCGCCGACGCCGCTGCCCGCCATGATGGCGACGGGTGTTGCGAGGCCGAGCGCGCAGGGGCAGCTGATGACGAGCACCGAAACGCCCCGCGCGAAGGCGAAGCCCGTGTCCGCCCCCATCGCCAACCACGCGAGCGCTGTCAAGACAGCAATCACGATGACAATCGGCACGAACACCCCGGACACGCGATCGGCGAGCTTCGCGATCGGCGCCTTCGTGGCTGCCGCGTCCTCCACGAGCCGGATGATTTGCGCCAACGTCGTATCCTCGCCGACACGGGTCGCGCGGCATTTCAGGAAACCGGACTGGTTCAGCGTCGCCGACGAAACACGGTCGCCCTCCGCTTTGTCCACGGGCAGGCTTTCCCCGGTCAGCGCCGCTTCGTTCACCGCGCCCGCGCCTGCAAGCACCACGCCGTCCACGGGAATCTGTTCGCCGGGGCGCACGACGAAAATCTCGCCGAGCCGGATTTCCGACGCGGGGATTGTCGTCTCCGCGCCGTCCCGCACCACCGTCGCCGTGCGCGGCGCTAGCTTCATCAGCCCCTTCAGCGCGTCCGTGGTCTTGCCCTTCGAGCGGGCCTCCAGCATTTTCCCGACGGTAATCAGCGCGAGAATCATCGCCGCCGACTCGAAATAAAAATCCTCATGGTAGGCCATCATCGCGGCCGCATTCCCCGAAACGCCCGTCATCGCGAGCAACGCGACGACGCTGTAGGCAAACGACGCGAAGGAGCCGAGGGCGACCAACGTGTCCATGTTCGGCGCGCCGCCGAGCAAGCTCTTCGTGCCGCTGATGAAAAACGCCTGATTGATGACCATCACGACGCCCGAAAGGAGCATCTGCAAAATGCCCTGCGCCGCCATATTGCCGTCGAGGAAAGCCGGGAGCGGCCAGCCGAGCATCATATGGCCCATCGACAAATACATCAGCGCCGCGAGGAATCCCAACGACGCGACGAGCCGACGGCGCAGCGCGGGCGTCTCGCGGTCCTCCAAAAGCGCCGCGTCCGTCGGAGCGTCGGCGTTTTTCTTCGCCTCGTTCCTGACCGACGCGCCGTAGCCCGCCTCCGCGACGGCGGCAATCACCGCCGCGGGATCGGCGCTGCCCTCGACGCCCATGGAATTCGTCAACAGGCTCACCGCGCAATCGTCCACGCCCTCGACCTTCTTCACAGCCTTTTCCACCCGGGCGACGCAGGCCGCGCAGCTCATGCCCGTGACTGTATATTGCCTCATCGCTTCACCTCCGTTCCGACCTATTATAGCATACGAACATGAATCTTTCCCATTGACTTTCTATATTTTTCACGCCTGCTTTTCTATGCCTGCCACGGCGTACGCCGATATGCCTTCGCCGCTGCCCGTGAAGCCGAGGCGTTCCTCCGTCGTCGCCTTGACGTTCACGGCGTCGCGCTCGATGCCGAGCACCCGCGCGATGTTGTCCGTCATTTGCCCAATATGGGGCGCAAGCTTCGGCGCTTGCGCCACGATGGTCGCGTCCACGTTGCCGACGCGGTAACCCTTCGCCGCGATCAGCCGCACGACCTCCGCCAAGAGCTTTTGGCTGTCCGCGCCCGCAAATCGTTCGTCGGTGTCGGGAAAATGGCGGCCGATATCGCCGAGCGCCGCCGCGCCTAGCAGCGCGTCCGCAATCGCGTGCAGCAGCACATCCGCGTCCGAATGGCCGAGCAAGCCCTTTTCCCACGGAATCTCCACGCCGCCGAGGATCAGTTTTCTCCCCTCCACGAGACGGTGTACATCGTAGCCCATGCCAAACCGCGTCATTTGTTTTCCCCCCTGCTATGGTACGCCCGGATTTTCCCGCTGACCGTCGCCGCCAGCTTGTCGGCGAACGCGTCGAGCCCGTCCAACGCGGCCTCGATATCCTCGCCCGCGCTCTCCATTCTCGCCTTGACGCGACCCACGATGTCTCGCTCCATGAACGTCTCGACGACCCAAAAATCTTCCGGCGTCGTGACCTTCAGATTCCGATCGCTGCCCTCGACCACGCGCACGGGAAGCCCCATGCGCTCCACGAGCCCCGCGTCGTCCGTGCCAAGAAAGCCGTCCTCATCCGCGCGCCGATACGCCGCTTCGAGGATGTCCCGCCGAAAGCCTTGCGGCGTTTGGACTTCCCAAAGATTCGCTCGGTTCGGCGTCGACTCGACGACACCGTCGCCGCGCACGATCTTGATGGTGTTCTTGGCGCGCACCGCCGCGATGGCCGCCCCGCTTCTCCAAGCCTCCGCGACCACCGCCTCGATGGTTTTCAGCGGCACCAGCGGACGGGCCGCGTCATGGACCAATACGATTTCCGCGTCTGGATGGAGCGCCGCGAGGCCGTTCCTCACGCTGTACTGGCGTTCCGAACCGCCCGCCACCACACGGAAGGGCTTCAGCCCCGCGACCGTTTGCAGCGCCTCCGAAACCTGCGCCACGTCTTCCTCTCCCACCACGACGACAAAATCATCCACCGCCGCGCACTCCGAAAACCGCAGCAGCGTCCGGACAAGAATCGGCTTTCCCAAAAGCTCCAGAAGCACTTTGTTCTTTCCCGCGTTCATGCGGCGACCCTCACCCGCCGCCGGGAAAATCACAGAAACCATATTGTCATCTCCTTCCCAACGAAAAGGAGCGAATACAAAACATCGTCAAAATGCTCTGCATCGCTCCTCAACTATCAACTCTTCGCGTACCGCCGCGGCTTCGCGAAAATCATGCGCCCCGCCGCCGTTTGCAGCGCGGACGTCACTTCCACCTCAATCGCTTGGTTCAGATGGCGGTGCCCGCCTTCAATGACAATCATCGTGCCGTCGTCGAGATAAGCGACGCCCTGCCCCTGCTCCTTGCCATCCTTCACCACGGTAACGCGCATGGATTCGCCGGGAACGACCACCGGCTTCACCGCGTTCGCCAGTTCGTTGACGTTCAGCACGGGAACCCCTTGGAGTTCCGACACCTTGTTCAGGTTGTAATCGTTTGTGACGATCTTGCCGCCGGCGATGAGCCCAAGCCGCACCAGCTTCGAGTCGACCTCCGTGATGTCGTCGAAATCCCGGCTGTCAATCTCCACCGGCAACTTTGCCTCCGAACGGATCTTTTGCAGGATATCCAGTCCGCGCCGCCCGCGCACACGCTTCAGCGCGTCCGCCGAATCCGCGATCCTTTGCAGCTCCTCCAACACGAACACCGGAATGAGCAGCGTGCCTTCGAGAAAGCCGCTGTCGATCACATCCGCGATGCGCCCGTCGATAATCGCGCTGGTGTCGAGCAGCTTGTACCGCTTGTCCTCATCCGCGCCCGCGGGCGGCTCCTGTGGCTCCGGCAATACGGCCGGCTGCGCCGGAAGCGGCTCCGGCCTCGCTTCGCGCGCTTTCAAAATATCTCTGAAAAAGCGCGGAATGAAGTCGAACATCGCCGCAATCTCCTCGCGCTTTGTCATCGTGACGCGGATGCCCAGATAGCCGAACACGATCGCGAACACCACCGGGAGATAATTCCCCACGATGGGAATCCGTGAAAACGCGGCACCTAATAATGTAGCAAGAATAAGTCCGAGAGAAAGCCCTGCCGCGCCCGCAATCACGTCATGAATCGGCATTTTGCCGAGCTGCGCCTCCACCCAAGCGGAAAACCGCTTCAGCGCCGAGACAAAATAGGACGCCGTCAGCGATCCGACCAGCGCGCCAAGCGCCGCGCCCATCAGAATACAGAGAAGCCCCGCCAGCGTCATGCGGAAAAACCCCATGTCCGCTTTCAGGATCTCCGTTCCGATGAATTGCGTCAACGCGGGGCTCGCGAGCTGCATCAATGCGGCTCCCGTCACGCCCATGACAGCAACGATGAAAAAGCGAAAGACCTTGTCAAGCATAGATTCACCCCCTTCCTAAAAACAGATAAAAAAACGGACAAATTCATAATAAACAATTCATCCGCTTTTGTCAAAACTTATGAGGATTGCTCGAAACCGTTTTTTTCCAAAATTCCGTCCATCCATGCGCCAACTTCGTCCGGTGTCTTGCCGCAAGCATAGACGAGCTCGCTGACGAGAATCTGCTTCGCGAGATCCAGCAGTCTGCGCTCGCCGCTGGAAATTTTTCGGACACGGTCCTGCAAAATCAGGTTGCGGGCCACCGCCGCCACATCGCAGATATCGCCGGACTTCATGCGGGCGAGCGTCGCGTGGAAGCGTTTGTTCCAACTTCCGATCGCGCGCTCCGGAGCGTCCGCCAACACCTCCGCCACTTTCTCGACTCCCTCCTCGGAAATCACATCGCGCAGCCCAATATTCTCCACATTGTCCGTCGGGATCATCACCTTCATGTTCCCGATTGGCATCCGAAGGACATAGTAGGACTTCACTTCGCCCATCATTTCACATGTTTCAATATCCGCAATCACGCCCGCGCCGTGCATCGGATAAACGACCTGATCCCCAACCCGCAGCAAACGCTCACCCCCTCTTATACCTTTCGGTTTCATTATATCACAAAAATTTCCATCCGTGCAAAAATTTTTTAGTATATCACGCTTTATATAGTGTGTCAAATTATGAAAAAATCCCCGCCGCAGGCCGCGCCCGGAGCGGGGAAACTCGCGCAAGACATCACGCCGCTATGTCACAAAACCACAAGCCAAATGCCGCTGAACAGCGTCAGCACGAATTGCGCGATGGGAACCAAAATATAGCCCAGAATCGGCGTCGCGAGGAAGATGATGAAAATAATCATGCTGTACCGTTCCAGTCCCGCGAAACGGTACTGCATCTCGTAAGGCAGGAGCGTCATCAGGATGCGGGAGCCGTCCAACGGCGGCAACGGAATCAGGTTGAAAATGCCGAAGTTGATGTTGTAAACGACAATCAGCCAGAGCACCGCGCGCAAGCCGTAGCTCATTTCCATGCGGAGCGTATGCGTAAGGAAAATCATCACCCCGAGGGCGAGAAACGCCAACAAAAAGTTCATGCCGGGCCCCGCCAGCGCCACGAGGATTTCCCCTTTCTTCCGGTCACGGAAGTTGTGCGGATTGATGACCACGGGCTTCGCCCAACCGAACCGCGCCACCAGCAGCATCAAGAGGCCGATGGGGTCGATGTGCGCCATCGGGTTCAGCGTGAGCCGCCCCATCATCTTCGGCGTGAAGTCGCCCATCGCCACCGCCGCCCGCGCGTGCGCGTATTCGTGCAGAGCGAGGGCCATGATCAGCCCCGGCAGGCCCGCCACCATTTCCATGAAATTGAAGCCAAACATATCAAGTCTCCTTTTTTGCCGCATACATCAAAAGCGCGGTTACGGTCTTGCCGTCGACAATCGTGTTGTCGTAGACCTTTTCGATTGCCTCTGCCAACGGCATTCGAACGACATGGATGAACTCGTCCTCGTCCGGGCAGTCCTCGCCCGCCGCCAGCCCTTTCGCGAGGTAAATGTGAATCCATTCGTTGGAAAAGCCTACCGTCGTCGCCAACGAAAACAGCTTCGCATAGCGTTCGGCGGTGTAGCCCGTCTCTTCCTTCAATTCACGTTTCGCGCATTCCAGCGGATCTTCCCCCGGCACGTCGAGCTTGCCCGCGGGTATCTCCAACGTGACGCGTTCAACGGGGTAGCGGTATTGGCGCACGAGAACCACGTTGCCGTCCTCCGTCACCGGCAGCACCGCCGACGCGCCGGGATGCGCCACCCACTCGCGGGTCGTCTCATGCCCGTTCGGGAGCAGCACCGTATCGCGCCGCACATGAAGCAGCTTCCCGTCAAAAACGCTTTCGCTCGAAAGTTTCTTTTCCATCAAATCTTCGTTCATGTCACGTCTCCCGTCCCGCGCGCAGCCTCTTTTTGGTTTCTGCGGCCCGCGCGATCATTTCCTTCGCATTTGTCAGCGAGGCCGCCGTCGCGTCCGCCCCCGACGCCATGCGGGCGATTTCCTTCGCGCGCTCCCCGGGCGGCAAAGCGCGCACATCGGTGGATGTCTTGCCATCCTTCGCCGATTTTTCAAGATAATAGTGGATGTCAGCCATGCAGGCGATTTGCGGCAAATGCGTGATGCAAAGCACCTGCTTCCGGGCCGCGACGAGGGCGATGCGCTCGGCGACCATCTGCGCCGTCCGCCCGCCGATTCCCGTATCGATTTCGTCGAAAACCATGCTCTGCGCGACGGAGTCTCCCGCCGCCGCCACGGCCTTGATCGCCAGCGCAATCCGTGACAACTCGCCACCGGAGGCAACCTTGGAAAGCGGTTTTTCCGTTTCCCCCGTGTTCGCCGAAAAGAGCAGATCAATCTCGTCCGCGCCCCGAACGGAAAGCTCCGACGGCGAAAGGACAACCGACAGTTTCGCGTCGGGCATCCCCAGCGCGGAAAGCTGCTCGACAATGGCGGCGGACAACGCCCCCGCCGCTTTTTCCCGCCGCCCGGTCAAAAGCGAAGCGCGGCGCTTCGCTTCCGCTTCCGTTTCCGCGCATTTTTTCTCCAGCGCCGCCACGCGCCCGTCAAAATTCTCGGCGCTTTCGATTTCCTTTTCAATCTCGTCCCGATAAACGAGCACCGCCTCAATGGACGCGCCATATTTCCGTTCCAGCTTGTCGATGACATCCATGCGGGACTGGAGCGCGTCCAACCGCTCCGGGTCGAAATCCATGCTGTCCCGGTAATTCTGCACGGTATAGGAAATCTCTTTCAGCTGGCAGACGGCATCCTCAAGCATCGGCGCGGCATCATCAAAAGCCTTGTCAAATTGACGGAGCGCTGCCAAGCGCCGCTGGAGAGCGCCCACCTCGGAAAGGATGCCCTCGCTTTCGCCGCCGCCCGAAAGCAGCGCATCGGCCTCGCCCAAATTTTCCGTAATGCGCTCGGCGTTTGACAGCCGGTTGATTTCCGCCTCCAGTTCCTCGTCCTCGTGCGGCTGAAGATTCGCCTCGCCGATTTCCTGCGCCTGCCATCGCAACATATCCATACGGTCGGCGGACACGTTCGCCGACGACCTGGTTTCTTCCAGCGCTTCCGCCGCATCGCGCCACGCGCGGTACGCCTCCGCATAGGAAGCCCGCAGCCCCGGTATCCCCTCGTCGCTGCCGTCGAGCAATGCAAACTGGTTGTCCGAACGGGTGAGTGCAAGATTTTCGTGTTGGCCGTGAATGTCGACGAGAAATTCGCCGATGGCGCGCAAGACACTGAGAGTCACATGGCAGCCGTTGACGAGGATGACGTTTTTCCCCTTGGTCGCGATTTGGCGCGTGACGATCAAAGTGTCATCCTCGTCGTCGATGGCCTGCTCCGCCAGCAGTGCATGGAGCCGCTTTTCCCCCGAGATATCAAAAATCGCCTCCACCCGCAGCCAGTCACAGCCCGTGCGAATAACATCGGCGGACAGCCGATGGCCGAGTACCGCGCCGAGAGCGTCAATCAGGATGGATTTGCCCGCGCCCGTTTCACCAGTCAAAATATTGAGCCCGGCATCGAAATTGATCTCGACGTGCTCGAGCAGCGCGAAATTCCAAACGGTCAGCGTTTTCAGCATACTGCGTCCCCTCCAAGCAGTTCCTTGGCCCGCTGCAAGACGGCAGGCGCGGCGGCTTCCGGCTTCACGACGACGAGGATGGTGTCGTCGCCCGCCACCGTTCAGATGACCTCCGGCCATTCCGCCGTGTCCAGTTCGGAGGCCACGGCGTTCGCCATGCCCGGCAGCGTCCGCAGCACGACGAGATTCCCGCTGCTGTCCGCGCCCGTGACCGCATCCGTGAAAAAGCCCTCCAAGCGGCTCTGGGGTCGTCCGCCGCCCGCCTCCGGAAACGCGTATCGCGACCGTCCGCCGCCCATCGGCGCTTTGACGAGCCGAAGCTCCTTGATGTCGCGGGAAACCGTGGCCTGCGTGACTTCGATATGCGCCCGGCGCAAATGCTCCGCCAAGTCTTCCTGCGTCTCGACAACATGGGTCTCGACGATTTCCCTTATTTTTTCCTGCCGAAGCGGCTTCATCCGCTCGTCCTTTTTCATAACAACGCCCACCTTTACGCGTTATAGAGAAGCTTCGTGCGAAGGGTCCGATAATAATTTTTGTCATCGAACTTGACGATTTTCGTCGGAAGCTGGGCGCGGCGCACGATGACCGCGTCTCCCGGCAGAAGATGAAAACTTTCCTGCCCGTCGAAGGTGACGACAATATCCCGATGCAACGCAGCGATGTCGATTTTGATCTCATCGTCCTCGTCCATGACGATGGGGCGCGCGTTGAAGGTGTGCGGGCAAATCGGCGTCATCAGCAGCACTTTGGCCTTGGGATTGATCAGAGGGCCGCCCGCCGAAAGCGAATAGGCCGTCGAGCCCGTCGCCGTGGAAACGATCAGGCCGTCAGCCTTGTAATCCATCACATGGCAGCCGCCCACCGTCAGGCCGAGTTGGAGCATACGCGCCGCGCCGCCCTTCGTGACGACCACGTCGTTGATTGCATGGCCGAGGAACCGTTCGCTCTTTCCCTCGCTCGCCACAAAGCCCGAAATGACCATGCGCTCCTCCAGATAATATTCGCCGCGCAGGATTTTTTCGAGGTTCGCTTCCAGCTCCGTCGGCTCGATATCCGCCAGAAAGCCGAAGGTACCGATGTTCACGCCGCAGACGGGGACGTTTTTCTCGTAGACGCGGCGGCAGACGCCAAGCAGCGTACCGTCGCCGCCCAAGGAAAGCGCCATATCCATCGGCCGATTGTCGATATCAGGCACACCGTATGCCTCGCAATGAAAAAAAGCCGCGTCGTCCGGCGGCATCATCAGCTGCACGTCCTTGTCCTCGAAAAATCGGATAATGCGCGCCAGCACCTGTGGCGCATCCTCCTTGTCGATATTCGGGAACACCGCAATCCGCCGCATCATCGTTCCCCCTTTCCCTTGCCGAGCGCCTTGTGGGCCTCGGCCACGGCGTCGCCGATTTTGTCCTCCGTCGCCGCGTCCGGCCCGATTTCTGATTGTGCAAGATACATCAAATATTCGATATTGCCTTCCGGTCCCTTGATCGGCGAGAATGTCAGACCCGCAGGGAAAAAGCCGAGCATCCTGCTGTACGCCGCGACCTCCCGGATCACGCTTCTGTGTACCTCCGGTTCGCGCACGACGCCCTTCTTTCCGACATGGCCGCGCCCCGCCTCAAACTGCGGTTTGATCAGCGCGACGATTTCGCCCGTATCCTTCAGGAGAGCCTTCACGGGTTCCAGAACCTTCGTCAGCGAGATGAACGCAACGTCAATGGAAGCGAAATCCAGAAGCTCTCCAAGATCCCCGGGCCGAACGTAGCGGATATTCGTCCGCTCCATATTCACGACGCGCGGGTCGCTCCGCAACTTCCACGCCAACTGCCCGTAGCCGACGTCAATGGCAAAAATCTTTGCCGCGCCGCGTTGGAGCGCGCAATCGGTGAAGCCGCCTGTGGACGCGCCGATATCGGCGGCGACTTTTCCTTCCATGGAAAGCCCGAAGGCCTCCATCGCTTTTTCGAGCTTGAATCCGCCGCGGCTCACATAGGGAAGCGCGTTGCCGAGGACGCGAAGCTCCACGTCTTCCTTCACCATCGTCCCGGCCTTGTCCATCTTTTGCCCGTTCACCAGCACGAGCCCCGCCATCAGCGTCGTTTTCGCCTTTTCCCGCGTCTCGGCGAGTCCGCGCCTGACCAGCAATACATCCAGCCTTTCCTTTGCCATGTTACGCGAGCCCCGCCCATCGTTCCGCGATTTTTGCCGCCACCTGCTCCGGCATGAGCCCGCAGAACTCCAAAAGCTTCTGCCGCGCGCCCTGGGGCACGAACCGGTCGGGAATGCCGATGCGGAGCAACGGCGTCGTGTGGGCCGCGTCCATCATATATTCTGCCACCGCCGAGCCGAAACCGCCCGCCAACGCGTTTTCCTCCAGCGTCACAATAAGCTTCGCCGCGGCCGCGAATTTGTCGATGGCGTCCGTATCCAACGGCTTCACGAAACGCATATTGACAATCGACGCGCGAACGCCTTTTTCTTCGAGCAGCGCGGCCGCCTTTCCCGCTGCGTCCACCATCGTGCCCACAGCCAGAAGCGCCACATCGCCGCCCTCGGAAAGAATCTCCGCCTTGCCGATCTCCACCTCGCGGAAGCTCCCGGAAATCGCGACGCCGACCCCCGCGCCGCGCGGATAGCGAATCGCCGTCGGCCCGTCCATGCGCACCGCCGTGTAAAGCATATCGCGAAGCTCGCCCTCGTCTTTCGGCACGAACACCGTCATCCCGGGCATCATTCGCAAGTAGGACAAGTCGAATACACCATGGTGCGTCGGACCGTCCTCGCCCACCAACCCCGCCCTGTCGAGGCAAAGGGTGACGGGCAGCTTTTGCAGGCAAACGTCGTGTACAAGTTGGTCATAAGCGCGCTGGGAGAAGGTCGAATAAATCGCCGCCACCGGATGAAGACCGGCCGCCGCCATGCCCGCCGCCAACGTCACTGCGTGCTCCTCGGCAATGCCCACGTCGAAGAACCGCTTCGGATAGCGCTCGGCGAATTTCTTCAGGCCCGTGCCGCCGGGCATCGCCGCTGTAATCGCCGTAATGCTCGGCATTTCTTTCGCCAGCTCGATCAGCGCGTCGCCGAAAACCGACGTATAAGACGCGGGCGCGTTTGGATCCTTGCGCACGGCGCCCGTCGCCGCGTCGAACTTTCCAACGCCATGGAACTTGTCCGGCTCCGTTTCCGCCGGAAGATAGCCTCGCCCCTTCTTCGTCCGCACATGGACGAGAATCGGGCCTTCCATCATGCAGACCTCGGTGAATACCTCGCGCATCAGACGGATATTGTGGCCGTCGATGGGGCCGACATAAGCAAAGCCCATCTCCTGGAAAATCCCGCCCGGCACCAACACGGACTTGACGCCTTCCTTGATATACTCCGCCGTACGGACCACCGTGTCGCCGATATGGGGAATACTGCGCAAAAGTTCTTTCAGGTCTTCCTTCGCGCGATTGTACTGCGGCGCGACGCGAATCCTCGAAAGGTATTCGCTCATCGCCCCCACGTTGCAGTCAATACTCATGCCGTTGTCGTTCAACACGACGATCAGGTTCCTGCCGAGATCTCCCGCGTGGTTCAAAGCCTCGAAAGCCTCGCCGCCCGTCATCGCGCCGTCGCCGATTACCGCGACGACATGCTCGCCGCGGCCTTGGATGTCACGCGCGACAGCCATGCCGAGAGCCGCCGAGATGGACGTGCTGGCATGGCCGACGCCGAAAGCGTCGTATTCCGATTCCGCCCGGGACGGAAAGCCGAGAATGCCTTCCCACTGGCGGAGGCCGGAAAACCGCGCCTGCCGTCCGGTCAGCAACTTATGCGCGTATGCCTGATGGCCGACATCCCAGACCACCTTGTCCGTCGGCAGATGCAGTACACTGTATAGTGCCAGCGTCAGTTCCACAGCGCCCAGGCTCGGCGCGAGGTGGCCGCCCGTCTGCGAGACCGTCCGGACGATGACCTCGCGAATCTCCGCAGCCAACGCTTCCAGTTCTTCGATGGAAAGCCCATGCAGTTTTTCCGGCTCGTCAATCCGCTCCAAAAGATTTCCCATTGCTTTCATCCAATCTTTTATCTGTCTCTTGTCACGAGATATTCGGCAAGCTCGCTCAAAAACGCCGCCTTTTCGCCCAACGGCACCAGCGCGTGATGCGCCCGGTCCGCCGCCTCCCGCGCGAGGAGCTTCGCCTCGTCCAACGAGGTCAGCGTCACATACGTCGACTTGTGGTTGCGCTCGTCGCTGCCGACAGGCTTTCCAATCGCCGCCTCGTCCCCCGTTACATCCAGAATGTCGTCGGTAATCTGAAATGCCAGCCCGAAGGCCTCGGCGTACTCCGTCAGCGCCGAAAGCTGTGCCTCGTCCGCCCCCGCGAGAATCGCGCCGGATCGGATCGCCGCGCGAAACAGGGCACCGGTTTTCGCCATATGCATCCGGCAAAGCGTATCGCGGTCAATATGCTTGCCTTCGGATTCCAGGTCGAGCGCCTGGCCGCCGACCATACCGTTCGCCCCCGCCGCTTCGCTGACCTCCCGCACCACGCGCAGGGCCGTGTCCGCCGGTACGCCCGGCTGCCGCGCCAGCACTTCAAAGGCCAGCGTCAGAAGCCCGTCCCCCGCCAACGTCGCGATGCCCGCGCCGTACACTTTATGGTTCGTCAGCCGCCCCCGGCGGTAATCGTCATCGTCCATCGCCGGAAGGTCATCATGGATCAGGGAATACGTGTGAATCATTTCCAATGCGCAGGCCGACGGCAGGTAGTCTTCCCCGCGCCCACCGACCGCGTCCGCCGCGGCCATCAGAAGAATCGGGCGCAACCGTTTGCCGCCTGCCAGCAGGCTGTACTTCATCGACTCCGCGAGGCGCGCGTCGAAGGCCTCGCCTTCCTGCATCTCGCGTATAAGCCCGTTTTCGACCAGCGTACGCCGTTTTTCCCATTCCGCCTTCAGCATCTTATTCTCCCTCGATTTTCAGTTCCAACGTTTCCGTCTCGCCCGTTTTTTCCTTCACAAGCAAATCCATGGCCTTTTCCGCCCGTTCCAAAGCCTTCATGCACTTCTGCGAAAGCCGGATGCCCCGGCTGTAATTTTCCATCAAATCGGCGAGGCTCGGCTCGCCGGTTTCCATCCGATCCACAATCGCCTCAAGCTCCGCCAGCGATTCCTCAAAGGACGCTTCCTTTCGCGCCGTCATCATTTGCTCCCTCCTCGCTCCACTGCCCGGACGTCCGCGTGGACACGGCCGTCCGCCAATATTACCGTCAGCCTGTCGCCTTGCCGCGTTTCGCTGACCAAGCGCACCACCCTGCCTTCCTCATTCTCCACGACGCCATACCCGCGCCGCAGCATACGGATCGGATTCAAAAGCTCCAACCGGTCCATCGTCAGATCGAGCCGCTGCTGCTTTTCGCGAAAGCGCTGCCAAGCGCCTGCGGAAAAGCGTTCGGAGATGCGCGCCAACCGCTCGCGTTTCCCGTCGACAATGCGTTGCGGCGTCGCCATCGCCCTGCGCCGCAGGCACATCAAAAGCTTCATGCGCTTCGCGTTCATCCAACGGTTCCGCGCCCCCGCAAGGCGAGCCGCCAAACCGGAAATCCGGGCCGTCAGCTCCCGCGCGTCCGGCACCGCCAGTTCCGCAGCCTGTGACGGCGTCGCCGCGCGCACATCTGCCGCCAAGTCGGACAGCGTGTAATCCGTCTCATGCCCCACCGCCGATATGACCGGAATCTTCGATGCGTATATAGCGCGAACGACCGCCTCGGTATTGAACGACCAGAGATCCTCCGCCGAACCGCCGCCCCGCCCGACAATCATCACATCAACGGGGAATTTCTCGTTGAAATAGCGGATTCCCTCCGCCACCTCCGCCGCCGACGTCTCGCCCTGCACCTGCACCGGGTACAACACGAGCCGCACCGATGGAAAGCGCCGCTTTGACACGCGGTAAATGTCGCGGAGCACAGCCCCCGAAAGCGAAGTCACCACACCGATGGTCGCGGGCAGTTTCGGCAGCGGCTTCTTGTACGCCGCGTCAAACAGCCCCTCCGCCGTCAACTTTTCCTTGATTTGTTGGAACGCCGCGGCAAGGTCGCCCGTCCCTTCGGGAATCATCGTTTCCACATACAGTTGGTAAACGCCGCCGACCTCGTAAACGCGAACCGCGCCCCCGGCGATGACCTGCATCCCGTCCTTCGGATGAAAGCGAAGCCCCTTGTCATGCCAGGAAAACATCACGCACTTCAGGCAGGCGTCTTTATCCTTCAGCGTGAAATACGCGTGCCCCGACCGATACGCGTTGAAATTGGAAATCTCGCCGCGCACCATGATATTGCGCAGAATCGGATCCCCCGCAATCAGATTCCGAATCCATTTCGTGACTTCACCGACGCTGTGAACGGTTCCCATACGCCCCAAACCTTTCCATAAGAAAAAGCCAGACCCCAATTCCGCGAGCCCGGCTCCTTCCATTACTTCTCCTCCCGCATCATCGTGCCCAAAACACCGTTGACGAATCGGCCCGAATCGTCCGTGCCGAATTTTTTCGCCAGTTCCACTGCTTCATTGATGACAATGCCCGGTGTCACGCCCGGCTCGCTTTGCAATTCATGCACGGCAAGCCGCAAAATGCTCCGGTCGATGCCAGCCATGCGGGACACCTTCCACTCCTTGGACAGCCTGGAAAGCGTCTCGTCGATCGACGCGAGTTCCTCGCACGTGCCTGAAACCAACGCCCATGCATACGCGTAGTCCGCTTCCCGGCTGCGCTCGTCCTGTTTTTCCGGCGTGCCGTCCTGCCACGCCGCATCCAGCGCCTTTTTCCAAGCCTCCCTCGCGCCCTCTGGCGCAGGATTCATGTCAAGCTGGAAAAGCGCCTGCATCGCCGCTTCGCGCGCCCGTCTCCGGCTCATAACTTCCCTCTTCCTTGGCTAAACAGCGCCGTCAAATTGCGCACACCGTTTTCCCTGAGGGCCTGCAGCCAACCGTCGTCAGCCTCGTCCACCTTGTGCCCCAGCCAAAGACCGGCCGCAACGCAAACGCCGATGAACAGCATCTTCCAGAAGCCGAACAGGAGAATCGACACCGCGATCAGCGCACCCAAAATAGCGCCAAGCATACAGCCCCGGTGGTTCTCCCACGCCTCCTGAAACAGCCTTGCACATTCTTCCTTCATCTTGCCGACCACCTTCGGTTAGGAGACCCGCGACTTCTTTGCCGCGTCCCTGCTCGCAATCTCGGAGATTGAAATATCAATCGTATAATCCGCGAGGCCGAGCACTTCGTTCATCTGCTCCGAAACCGCCGTCCGAACAGCATCCGAAACCTGCGCGACATTTTGCCCGCCGCCCAAGCCGATTGCAAGGCCGACCACGACTGCAGACGACGGCTCGGCGCCTTCGCCCTTGGCGACGCGGCGGGACTCTACCTTCGCGTCAACCGTCTCGACACCGTAAACCTTGAGCGCGGCCCTCTCGGCGAGACCGGACACGGCGGATGTCGCGACGCGCACTTCGCCCCCCGCGCCGCGCACCACAACCGCTTCCGACTCCTTCTTCGCCTTCTCCTGCGCCCCGTCTGTCGATCCGCAGGTCACAGCGCAAGCCGCCAAATGGACGCCAAGCAGGAACACCAACGCCGCTCCGGCCATCGTCTCCCAACGGGAGAGCACAAAAGCCGTCTCGTTCAAAATTTCGGGCACGGGAATCACCGGCAGGCAAAGCACGATTGCGCCGAGCGCCGCCAACGCGACAGCCAGCGCGAAAACAAACAACAAAAACCGATTGATATATCCCATACGAATCTATGCCTTCCCAATCTCAACGAACGCGAGCGGCTTCCTCTTCCTTCGGCTCCTCCTCGGGAACGCCGACACCCTGCACATGGATATTGACCTCGACCACGGAAAGTCCCGTCATCGTCTCGATGGCCTGCTTGACATTCTCCTGCACCGCCAACGCGACCTCGGGAATCCTCACGCCGTACTTCACGATAATGTAGAGATCCACAGCCGCCTCGGTCTCGCCGACCTCGACCTTGACGCCCTTCGCGAAATTCTTCTTGCCGAGAATCTCCGCGATGCCTCCGGCGATGCCGCCGCTCATCCCCTCGATGCCTTTGACCTCCGTAGCCGCAAGACCGGCAATGATGCTGACGACTTCGTCCGCGATTCGTACCGCGCCCAACGCGCCCTTCTTGTTCAAAGCCTCCGATTTGTTTTCTGCCATGAAAAAAACCTCCCCATGATTATTATTTCTGCCATTCGGCAGGGCAACTCCCCGCCCTCCCGCGAACGGAAGGCACATTACCTTTTGTATTATACCAGACATTGAAGAAACAAACAATCAAGAGAATTTCTTTTTTGCCCGAATTGCGCATTTTGCGCAAAATAATTTGCCCGCTTGGCATGCAACAAACAAAAAACGCAAGGCACATCGGTTCCCTGCGTTTTTGGTTCACGATATTTTCTTTTGCTCCGCCAGCCGCCCCGAGAACCTCGGCGCAATTCCGCGCTTTTTTAGCGCGGCCACATCCGTCATGTCCACGGTCAGCGGCGTCACCGCGATGAAGCCCGCCTCCGTGCGGCGGATGTCCGTGTCCTCGTCGTTGCCCCAGTCATACATCTCGCCGCCGATGTGATAATAGAGCCGACCGTCCCGCTCGATGCGATCGAAGGCGTTGATATAGTCGCGATGCCCGAGAGACGCCCACACAAATTTCGCTTCGCCATTCCGCAAGGTTTTCGGGAAATTCACGTTCAGGAAAAAATCTCTTCCTGCCTGCTCGAAAATCCATGGCAATTTTTCCGCGAACTGTGCCGCCGCTTCCCCAAAAGGCAACGACGAATGGGCGTCCAACGAGAGCGCGATGGCGGGGATGCCGTGCATGTACCCTTCCATCGCGCCGCCCACCGTGCCGGAATAGAGCACGTCCGTACCGAGATTCGCGCCCTTGTTGATGCCGGAAATCACAAGCTCCGGCCATATCTCCCGCTGTTCCAGCGCTTCCATGCAAATTTTCACACAATCCGTGGGCGTACCGTCGATGCTCCATGCCTTGACAACTTTGTCGCCAAAGGCCTGACAGGTGCACACCTCAATGTCGCGGTGCACTGTCAGCGCGTGGGCCATGCCGCTCTGCTCGGCTGCGGGAGCGGCAACGTAAACCTCATGCTCCGCCGCCAGCGTCCCGACCAACGCATGAAGCCCCGGCGCCCCAATGCCGTCGTCGTTCGTCAAAAGAATCCGCATACATTCCCTCCAATGATAACGCACACCATCAATCGGAAACAATCATTCGCATACATTTCCGCACTGCGGCTTCCGGCACGTCTGAAGCCACCCTGGCATGACCGACGCTTTCCATCAGGATCCATTTCACCTTGCCGTCCACGGCTTTCTTGTCATGGAAGATTGCCGCGTACATGCCGTCCTCGGTACAGCCTTCCGCCTGTGTCGGCAGCGAGAATTTTTCCAGCAGCCCGCGCAGCTGCGCCACCTCCGCGTCACCGACCAAGCCCAGCTCACGGCTCAGATACGCCGCGCCCATCATGCCGACCGCCACGGCCTCGCCGTGGTTGTACCGCACATAGCGCGTTTCCTTCTCAATGGCGTGGCCCATGGTATGCCCGAAATTCAGGATGGCGCGAAGCCCCGCCTCCTTCTCGTCCTGCGTCACGACTTCCGCCTTGATCTCGCAGGAGCGGAGCACGATATGCTCCATCGCGGGAAGCTGCATCGCCAGCACCGCCTCGGCGTGCTCTTCCAAATATGAAAAAAACGCCCCGTCATAAATCACGCCGTACTTGACCACCTCGCCCAGCCCGGTGGAAAGCTCGCGGCGCGGAAGCGTCGACAGGCAGCCAAGGTTGATGAACACGCGCTTCGGCTGGTAAAACGCGCCGATCAGGTTCTTGCCCAGACGGTGGTTGACCGCGACCTTGCCTCCGACGCTGGAATCCACCTGCGCCAAAAGGCTCGTCGGAATCTGCACGAACGGCACACCGCGCATGTACGTCGCGGCGACAAACCCCGCAAGGTCGCCGACGACGCCGCCGCCCAACGCGACAATCGCCGATTTCCGATCCAGTCCCACCTCGATAGCCCGCGTGTAGGCACGTTCCGCTTCCGCCAACGACTTCGAGCCTTCCCCCGCGGGCACGAGATGCACCGTTGGCCGTTTTCCGGCACGCCGGAGAAGCTCCGCGAATTTTTCCCCATGCACCTTTCCCACGTTGGAATCGGAAAAGACCAGAACCTGCGAGGAAAACCCCGCCCCCGCAAAAAAGGAAACGATTTCCGCTTCCAGATCTTCTCCGATCAAAATATCATAGCCGTTCTCCGGCAAATCGACTCTGACCTCACGCACGAATATAGCCCCCTACCCTCAGAAAACCAACGATTGCTTCCGATGCCTCCATCGGCGACAAGCGGCTCGTGTCGATGGTGAAATCGGCGCGGGCATACATCGCGCGGCGGTTTTCCAAAAGCGTCTCCACCGTCTTGCGCCGATCCTCCTGCCGGTCGAGCATCGGGCGCTCGCCGCGCCGCTCTGTCCGCTGCAAAATGGTATCAATGTCGGCGGTCAGGCAGACGAGGACGCCCCTCTCTTTCAAAATCCGGAAATTCTCCTCGTCCTTCACCGTGCCGCCGCCCGTGGCAATCACCGTGAACTTCCGTTGCACGACTTCACGCACCGCCTCGCGCTCCTTTTCGCGAAAATAAGGCTCGCCCTTCGCCGCGAAAATTTCCGGTACGCTCATGCTTTCCTTCGTTTCGATATATTTGTCCAAATCGACCAGCCCGCAACCGAGCCGGGTCGCCAGCATCCGCCCGCAGCTTGTCTTGCCTGTGCCCATGAAACCAATCAAAACGATATGCTTCATCATATCATTGTCCCTCAATTCGCTGCCGGTACGCGCCCACCGCGTCCAAAAGATCGCGCATCGAATCGCCGCCGAACTTTTCCGTGACGGCGGAGGCAAGCGTCAGCGCCGCCATCGCCTCTCCCACCACGGAGGCCGCCGGCACCGCGCAGACATCGCTTCTTTCCTTGGAGGCCAGCACCGCTTCCCGGGCGGCAATATCCACGGAATGAAGCGGCGTCATCAGCGTAGGTATCGGCTTCATGACCGCGCGCACGACAATCGCCTCGCCGTTCGTCATGCCGCCCTCGAGACCGCCCGCATGGTTCGTTTTCCGTACCACGCGCCCGCTTTCACCATAAAACATTTCGTCATGGGCAAGACTGCCAAGAAGCTCCGCGTAGCCAAATCCCTCGCCAATCTCCACGCCCTTGACGGCCTGAATGGACATCATCGCGCCAGCGAGCTTCGCGTCCAAACGGCGGTCCCACTGGATATGGCTGCCGAGGCCGACGGGAACGCCCGTCACGACCACCTCGAAGATGCCGCCCAACGTGTCGCCCGCTTCTTTCGCCTCTCGGATTTTCGCCTTCATGCGTTCCTCCGCCGCCCCGTCGCGACAGTTCAACTCCGAAGCCTCGTTTCCCGTCGTCTTTTCCGCGTCGGCGCGTACGCCGCCGATGTTGATCACACGGGAAGAAATTTCAATCCCCAGCGCCGCGAGAAATTGTTTTGCCACCGCGCCTGCCGCGACGCGCACCGCCGTTTCCCGCGCGCTGGAGCGTTCGAGAATGTCGCGGATATCCGTCCGGTCATATTTCCTGATGCCCGTCAGATCAGCGTGCCCGGGCCTCGCCGCCGTGACTTTTTCCCCGGCGGGCTCGCCAAACGCCGCCATGCGGTCCGTCCAGTTCGCGAAGTCCTTATTCTTCACTTGCATCGTAATCGGGCTTCCGAGGGTCTCGCCGAATCGTACGCCGGACACGATTTCCGCCCGGTCCGTCTCGATTTTCATGCGCCCTCCGCGCCCGTAGCCCTGCTGGCGCCGCGCAAGCTCCCGATTGATTTTTTCAGGGTCGAGCCGCAGTCCTGCCGGAAATCCTTCCAAAATGACCGTCAACGCCGGGCCGTGAGATTCCCCCGCCGTCAAAAAACGAAGCTCTGCCATGTCTTTTCCTCATTCCATCCGCCGCGCAAAGGCGAGGCGCAAAATTTCTTTCTCATTATAAGACGGAGAAATTCCGAAAGTCAACCGAATCGCCGCACAAGCCTTCACCGCTCCCAATGATCCATGGCATAGGTTCCGTCCTGTTCCCGCGCCACGCCAACGGCGCGGGCGCGTTCCGCCCCTTTTGCCCCGATGCCCAGAAGCAAAATCTTTCCGTCTTTTTTCCGCGCGTAAACCGTGTACTTCGCGTCTCCGGAAGCTCCGTCCAGCAACCGCACATGCTTCGCCGTTGCCGTCTCCGCTTTTGCCGCCGTTTGCGGCTCCGCGTTGAGCTTGGCAACCGCCAACCGCACACCGTCCTCCGCCGCATTGCGGAGGACGCCTCGTTCCAAGAAGCGGCGGGCCGACGCCGTATGGTTCATGCTGATGGCGTAAATCGTCGCCGAAAGGAACATCAGCGTCCCCAACGCGCAAATCCCGAACACGGAAAACATGCCGCGCTCCCCGATGTTACGGAAGGGGGCAAAAATCAATTTTGATATTTCACAATTCCTGATTCGTCCCGTCATGTGCCTTTCCCCGTCCATGTGACTGCCGTTTCCAATTCGTATTCCTGCCCGGTCAGCCGATTTTCTCCGACGAGGCGCAATAATACAGTTCGCGCCCCGACGCGCTCCGCCGCAAAGGTTTTCACGGCGATTCTGCCCAGCGTGCTTTGTCCCGTCAGCGGTTGGCCGTCCAACATCATGCGGGGCCACGATTCTTGGGTTTTCCGGTAGGCGACCCAAACCGCCGAGCCACTCCCCGCCCGGCAAAGCACCTTGAGATCGCCGCTCTCGATTTTCACGTCCTCCGCGTACCGAAGATCGGCAGTCATTCGCTCCATCGCGTAGCCCACCTGCTCTTGGAGCGCCCAGTCCCCCAACAGGAACAAATAGGCGCGGAGACCGAAAACGAAGGCTGTGGCGAGAGCCGCGCACAAGATGACCAAGAGAGGCATCGCCGCGACAAGTTCCAAAAGCCCCGCGCCCCGCTCGCTTTCGTTCCCGCCGGTTTCAATCATGATAGGCCACAAACTTTCGATAGACGGCCTCACGGCTCCGGCCGCCCGTTTCCCATCGGACGCGGACCTCAGTCTCTGCCAAGCTCTCCGTGTCCGCTCGGGGCGAGACGGATGAGGACAGCGTGAAGCTGATCCCGTTTTTCTCCACGGAAGAAGCGCCGCCGCCCAGCCACGGAATCTCCCCATGGGTGCGGAGATACGACGCCGGCTGCGCTTCGATGCGCGCAATCTGCTCCTGCGCGAGATAGGCCGCCGTAATTTCCGCCGCCGCCTCGACGCGGCTCCGGGCTAGCGTCCGGTAGACGAGCGCCGAGGCCGCGCAGCCGAGTACGAGAAAGGACAACGCCAGCACCTCGACAAGGAAAAAGCCGCGTTCGTCAATCCTACGGCGGCGTGAGCGACACGCGCACCCGGCCCACCCTGTCAATAATGACATACCGCACCTCCCCACCCGAACGAAGAAATATCGTGACCGGCTGCGCGTTGCCCGCGAGGGTGAACTTCACCTTTCCGCTTGCCCCGCCGCTCCAACTGATTGTCATGCCCTCCGGGAACAAATGCCGGGGACCCAACGCTTCCATCTTCGACTTCATGATCCGGTAGCCGTCCTTGGACAAATCAAATTCCGGCTCGACCTCCGAAGTGGCGCCCGCAAAATCCTGATGCGGCGGCTGGCGCGTCATGATCATTTCCCTGAACCGCACGAGTTCCGAGGCGAGCCGCGCGGCCTCGCCGTCCATGCGCATGGCGTTGGCCATGCCGGAAAGCCGCGGCACGGCGACCGCCGCCATCACGGAAATCAAAAAAAGCGCGGCCAGAAGTCCGGCCATGCCGGAGCCGCGCCTATCCACGACAGTATTCCCCGTACATCGCCAACAGCCTCTCCCCGAAGAAAAAGGCGGCGCCTATCCCAAAGGCCAGAAACGGACCGAAAGCAATAGAGTCGCGCCTCCGCTTTTTTTCGGAGGCCAACAGGAATATCGCCGCGAGTCCGCCGCTCCAAGCGGCGAGGGCAAGAGCGAGCAGCGCGCCCTGCCAGCCGAGCCAAAGGCCGCCCGCCGCCGCCAGCTTCACATCGCCGCCGCCGAGGCCGCCGCGGGAAAGCATGCGGATCGCAAGCAGCGGCCCGCCGCCCGCCAACAGCCCGAGCAGCAGCGGCACAAAGCCCGCGCCGTCATACAGGCGGAAACCGCAGGCAAGGGCTGCCATCGGAGCCGTCAGCCGATCATAAATGAAACCGCTGCGAAAATCGACGACCGCGGCCGCGCAAAGAAACCCTGACAGCACAATCCCTTCCAACAATCGCCCGTCCACCGTTCAGTCCTTCCGCCCAAATTCGCTGAGTTTCTTCCCTTGGCAGGTCGCTTCCTGCCCGCCTTCCGCGATTTTGTAATCGGTTTCCGTGATGTCGATGGTACTGCCGTCCTTCAACCGGCACGTTCCTTTCGGCGGTTTCACATTGCCGATGTCCTGCACATAATCTCCGAGATTGGCGATTTCCGTCGGATAGCTGCCCTTTTCCGCCTGATACAACACAATGGCGGAGTTCAGCACTTGCAGATCGGATTGCACCCGCGCCGTATTCGCCAGCATGATCGCGTTGTTGAACCGTGGCACCGCCACCGCCGCCAATACGCTGACGATGCTGACGACGAGCAGCATTTCCAGAAGCGTGAATCCCTGTTGGTCCGAAAGAACTCCTTTGCGCAATGTCGTTTCCTCCCGTCCAATCCAGTGTACTACATAAAGGCGGTCATGCTGTCGAGAAGCGGCAGCACCGCCGAAAAGATGATGAATCCCGCCGCGCCGCCGAGCAGAAGCAACGCCAACGGCGGCAAAAGCGCGCGGACGCGCTCGGCGCCGGTGTCCAGTTCGAGGCGGCAGAAGGACGCGATTTTTTCCAGCATCATTTCCATCTCGCCCGTGGCTTCCCCTGTCGCCAAAAGCTCCCAGAGCATCGGTGGCAGCAGCGCTCCCCCGCGCAGCGTATCCGAAAGCCGATAGCCCTTTTGCACTTCGGCATGCGCGCGCCGCAGCTCCCGCCGAAAAAACGCGTTGCCCGTGACGCCCTCCAAAATCTCCAAAGCCCGGTCAATGACGACACCACTGGACAAAAGCACGGACAACGTCCCGGCGAGGCGCATCCGCTCGGCGGAGGCCGCCAACGTCCCGAACACGGGCAGCCGCAGGAGAGCGCGATCGGCACGGACGCGGAACGGTTCCCGACGATACAGCCGCCCGGCGGCAACCGCCGCTAAAATCATCGCCGCCAGCAACCAAAGGCCATAGTCCCCCAGAAAACCATAAACGCCCAACAAAAGACGCGTGGGCAACGGCAGCTCGATGGCCAACGATTGGAACATCGAGACGAACACGGGGAATACGAAAGCCAACAAAAAAACGGACGCCGCCGCAACGGCAAAAGCCAGAACACACGGATACAGCATCAACGTCAAAAGCTTTTCCCGCGCCGCGTAATCCGCCTCCAGCGAATCCGCGAGACGCGACAGCAAGACATCGAGACTGCCGCTTTGCTCCCCCGCGTCCACGAGCGCCGCCATGCGCGGCTCGAATACCTGCGGCAGGCGCGCCATCGCCTCAGACAGCCGTTCCCCGTCCGTCACCGCGCGGAAAAGCTCCGAAACAATACCGCCGTTTTTTCCCGCCGCGTCCTGCTCCGAAAGCACACGGAGCGCCTCGCCGACTGTGACGCCCGCCGAAAGCATCACCGCGAGGCGACGGCAGAGAAACACGGGAAAACGCCGATCCGTTCCCGTCCCCATCGTCCACCGTCTGCGGGCCGGACGGAGCCGCAGCACGAAAAGGCCGCCCTCCGTGATCCGCTTCGCGGCTTCCCGGCGCGACGCTGCGCGGAGCCGTCCCCGGACAGCCCTGCCCTCCGCGTCCCGCGCCTTGTAGTCGTATTCCGTCATGGCACTCGCGCTCATCGGGCTTCTTCCAGACGACGGCGCGCCAGCGCAGAATCAATCTTTTTCTGCGCCGCCAGCCGCTCAATATCCTGCCGCATGGCCTGCATCCCGACGGAAGCGCCGGAGACGATGCAGGAAGCGAGCTGCTCCGGCTTGCCGACGCGAATCAGGTGGCGCACAGCGTCCGTGGCCACCAGAACTTCGGAAGCAAGCGCCCGCCCTCCGCGCAGCCCCGGCAAAAGTTCCTGCGAAACCATGGCTTCCAGCACGGCGGCGAGCTCCGCGCGAATCTCCTGCTGCTGTGCCGCCGGGAAGAAACTTTCCAACCGACGCGTTGCCTCAACGGCGGAACGTGTGTGCAAACTCGCCAAAACGAGCTGCCCCGTCTCCGCCGCGCCGATGGCCGCCCGTGCCGCGTCAGCGTCCCGCAACTCGCCCACGAGAAGAATATCGGGATCTTCACGAAGCGCGCTTCGGATCGCGCGCCCAAAGGAGGCAAAATGTACGCCCAGCTCCCGTTGGCTGATCAAGCTCTTCCCCGAAGCGTACACATACTCAATCGGGTCTTCCAAGGTGACGATATGCGCCGCCCGCTCGCGGGAGATGGCGGCAAGGAAAGCCGCCAGCGTCGTCGTCTTGCCCGCGCCCGTTTTTCCCGATACGAGGACGAGCCCGCTCCGCAGGGAAAGCAGCTTTTGAAACACGGGCGCTACGCCCAACGACTCCAACGGCGGAATTTCCCTCGGCACGAGGCGAATGGAAAGCGCGAGGCCGCCCCGGGCCGCGAAGGCATGAACGCGAAGGCGGGTGTCCGGTTCCTCCCGCGCGAAATCCAGCTCGCCCTGCGTCCTGAGCCGCTCCCGTTGCGCGGCCGTCGTCCAACCCTCGACGAGCGACGAAATTTCCCCCGCCGTCGGCCCCGCGCCCGCCTCCGTCATATTGCCGCATACGCGGAAAAAGGCCGGCGCCCCCGGCGCGAGATGAATGTCGGAGGCTCCGCTTGCTGCTGCCCGCGCAATCAATTTTTCCCAAGCCGGTTCGTCAAAGGCCGCCATACACCACTCGCCTCACTTCAGCCAAAGTCGTATCGCCCGCCGCCGCTTTTTTCACGCCGTCCTCCGCCAACGAGACGATGCCCGCCGCTTTGGCCGCGGCTTCCAGATCCTCCCGCTCCTCCGAGACGGCGCGCCGCAACTCGTCGTTTGCGGGGAGCAACTCATGAATGGCCATGCGTCCTCGATAGCCCGTTCCGCCGCATTTTTCACAGCCTCTCGGACGGAACAGCCGATGCGCGTCGCAACCATGCGCCGCCAAAAAACGCTTCTCCTCTTCTCCGGCCTCGTAAGTTTCGCGGCAGTCGGGGCAAAGCCGCCGCACCAAACGCTGCGCCATAATCCCGAGCAACGCAGCCGCCAAAAGATATGGCTTCACGCCCATATCGAGCATACGGAAAACCGCGCCCGCCGCAGTCCCCGTGTGCAACGTCGAGAAGAGCAGCCGCCCCGTCATCGCCGCGCGCACGGCAATCTCCGCCGTTTCCTCGTCGCGGATCTCGCCGACCATGCCGACATCAAAATCCTGCCGCATCAAAGATCGGACACCCCGCGCAAAGGTCAGCTTCGCGTCGGTCCCGATTTGAATCTGATTGACGCCCGGCAGAAAATACTCAACCGGGTCTTCGATGGTCACGATATTTTTGTCCGCTGTGTTCAGTTCATTCAGCGCGGCATAGAGCGTCGTCGTCTTCCCCGAATTGACAGGACCGCAATTCAGGATCAGGCCCGACGGGCGGCTGCACCAGTCCGCGAACAAGCGGCGGTTTTCCGGCGCAAAGCCGAGCTCGTCCAAACGCAAAAGCCGCCGCGCACCGGAAAGGAGGCGAAGCACCGCCGTCTCGCCCAAAAGCACCGGCATGGTCGAAACGCGGATATCCACCGTCCCGTTCTCCGTCGCGAAGGCAATGCGTCCGTCCTGCGGCACACGCCGCTCCGTCGTGTCCAGCTTCGCCATAATTTTCAGCCGCGAAACCAGAACGTCCTTCAGCTTCAGCGAAAGCTTGCCGTACGCCTCCCGAAGCGCGCCGTCGATTCGATAGCGCACACGCAGGCGGTCCTTCATCGGCTCGATGTGGATATCGCTGGCGTCCATCGAAATCGCCTCGCGAATCATCGCGTCCACGAAGGCCACCACCGGCGCCGCGCCCACGGACGGCGACAGGACGGCGCGACCGTCCCCCGCGGAAATGCCCTGCGCCGCCCGTTCCGCCAACGCGGCGACGCTCTCATGGGTTGCCGGCTTCATGGCCGAGGCTCCGCTCACAGCACCAGCGTCGCGATCACCGACGCGGCGTTCAGTCCCGCGCGCCCGTCGCTGGCCGTCTTGGAAATCGTATACGCATAGCGGTTGTCGCCGAAATAAACCAAATTGTAATGCTTGCCCGTGCCGCTGATGATGAAGCCAAACTTTTGCAGGCGGTTCCGGACGGCGGCGTCCATGGAAACGTAACCGCGCAAGATGGATTTCAATTCCTTTTCCCGCTGCTTCTGGCGCTCCCCGCCGCCATTCGCCGCCAAGACGGACGCCGTCACGTCGTACCGTCGGCTCCCTTTTTTCATCGAGGACAGCGCGTCCTCCAGAACGGACAACAGGATATCCTTCCGCTCCCCCGTATAGAAATCGTTTTCGCCGCCCGGTTCGAGGAACTGCCCGCCGTCATACTCCACCCGCGGCGGCCGGACAATCTCCGCCACATATTGCTGGAGCTTGTCGTATTCCTCCTTCAGCACATCGTACCGCTGTTTCAAATGCTTCCTGTCCGTTTCCAGGCTGTCGTATTTTTGCCGCAATATGGAAAGCTCTTTCTGCAAAGCTTCGGCGTCATTCGGTTTCATGCGTCAGTCTCCTTTCCGGTCTGCAATGCCTCCAAAAGTGCGCGCTCCATCGCGTCCTCGTCCGGCCGTACGCCCGTCCACAGCTCGAAGGCCTCCGCCCCCTGCCCGACCAGCATCGCCGTGCCGTTCAGTGTCCGGCAGCCGCGCGCCTCCGCCGCGCGAAGGAACCTCGTGCGGGCCGGCGTATAAATGATATCGCAAACAAAAGCCGAAGGCTGCACGAGTCCCCAGTCCACCGGGGGCGTCGCCTCGACCTTCGGCGCCATGCCGAGGGGCGTCGTGTTGACGAGAATTTCCGCCGCCCCCAGCGCGTCCAAAAACGCGCCGTCGCTCCATGAAAAAACTTCCGCGCCCGCAAAATCGGAAAGCGCCGCCCGTGCCTTGCCCGGATTTCGCGCGCCGACAACCAGCCGCCCCACGCCTTCCCGAAGGAGTCCCCAGACCACAGCCCGCGCCGCGCCGCCCGCGCCGAGCACGACCGCCCGTTTTGCCCGAACCGTCACGCCCTGCCGCAAAAAGCCGCGCAAAAATCCCGTCACGTCTGTATTGCGGCCCAAAAGCCGCCCGCCTTCATGGAGGACGGTATTCACCGCGCCGATCCGTCGCGCGTCCTCGTCGATCTCGTCCAAACAATCCATAATCGCCGTCTTGTGCGGAATCGTGACGTTGAATCCGCGAAACCCGAGGCTTCGGAGCCCTTCCACCGCCTGCTTGAGCGTCTCCGGGCGCACGGGCATGGCGATATACGCGTAGTCGAGACCCGCCCTTTGGATGGCCGCCGCCTGCATCGCGGGGGACAGCGAATGCGCGATGGGCCAGCCGATGACGCCAAGATTTTTTGTCGCGCCGGAAACGCCGTTCATAAACAACTCCCCCTATCCTTGCTCCAGTCCTATATCATTCCGCAGCTGCACCGCCTCGCCGACGTGCTTCGCCCCGATATCTTTTGCGCCGTCCATATCCGCAATCGTCCGCGCCACCTTGATGATGCGGTCATAGGACCGCGCCGACAAGCCCATTTTCTTGAACGCCATTTCCAAAAGGCTCTGCGCCTCATTTCCCAGCGGGCATTGCTCCTTCAGCATGGCATGGTTCATCTGTGCGTTGGTGAAGATGCCGGTTCCCTTGAAGCGTTCCAGCTGGATATTCCTTGCGGCGACCACCCGCTTGCGGATGGATTCGGAGCTTTCCGCCTTGCTCTGGGAGGCCAAGTCCTTGTACTCCACTTGGGGAACGCGGATGTGAATGTCGATTCGATCCAGAAGCGGGCCAGAGATTTTGCTTTGATATTTTTTTATTTCCTGCGGCGTACATGTGCATTTATGAACCCCATCCGAAATTCCAGCCATCCCACATGGGCAATTATTTGCAGCTGCAAGGAGTATGAAGTTCGCGGGAAATGTCAAGGTGGCGTTCACCCGCGAAATGGTCACCTTCCTGTCCTCCAACGGCTGGCGCAAAACCTCCAGCGTCGCCTTGTTGAACTCCGGCACTTCATCCAAGAACAATACACCATGCTGTGCCAACGTGACCTCGCCGGGACGCGGGTATGTGCCGCCGCCGATGAGCGCCGTGGTCGACGCGGTATGATGCGGGCTTCTGAACGGACGCTTCCGAACCAAGCCGCCGCCCGGAGGAAGAAGCCCCGCAATGCTGTATATTTTCGTGACCTCCAAGGCCTCCTGCGTGGTCAGGCCCGGGAGGATGGAATTCATCCGCCGCGCCAGCATGGTCTTCCCGGAGCCGGGCGCGCCGCTCATCAACACATTGTGCCCTCCGGCCGCAGCTATTTCCAGCGCGCGTTTTGCTTGGAACTGCCCCTGCACGTCGGCAAAGTCATCGGCGAAAATGTCTTCTGCTTTTTCCTCATTGGTCGGCCTTGCCGGGGACAGCTCTGTCCTCCCCGAGAGATAATCCACCAACTCGCGGAGATTGTCGACGGCATAAACGGTCAGCCCGTCCACCAGCAAGGCTTCGTTGGCATTGTGGCGGGAAGTGAAGATTTCCTTGAATCCCATCTCCCGCGCTTTCACCGCCATCGGCAGGATACCGTTCACGCCCCGAAGCTCCCCCTCCAACGAGAGTTCCGCTGAAAAAAGCCGCCCCTCCAACGCTTCCTGTGGCAGGACGGCATAAGCCGTGAGAAGCCCCATGGCAATAGGAAGGTCAAGCCCCGGATTGTCCTTGCGAAGGTTTGCAGGCGCCAAGTTCACGGTTACCTTCTCCGCCTTGAGCTTCAGGCCGGAGTTCTTGATGGCAGTCCTCACCCGTTCCTTCGCTTCCTTCACCGAGGCATCGGGAAGCCCGACAATGTCGAAGCACGGCAGGCCGTTGGCGCAGTCCACCTCCACATCAATCATTACGCCGTCCACGCCCAACGTGGTCGCGCCATGAGATTTCGCAAACAATGCGCCGCCCCCTTCCAATCACAAACTTTTATTATTATACACGGGAAACCGCGATTCGTAAACAAGAAAAGCCCGAAGAGACAGGGCAACCGCATTTGCTTTTTTAGGAAACACCGCCACATCATACGAATCGCAGTTAGGATTTTTAAATCCTTACTGCGATTGCATGAGACGTCAGACGCGCTTTGGCGCGGCTGTAGCCTGCGAAGCAGGCGCATCTCAGATCAAAATTTTATTTAAAATTTTGGTCTGAGATAAGTATCAGTTGCAGCAGAAGCAGGAAACCACGTGGCAAAAAATATGCGGTCTGGACTCTTAATAATCAAAAAAGCCGACAGGCTGCCGGCTTTTCGTTGTATGGTTTCCTTCTGTCCTTTTGAAATTTTATTTTCGCTTAATGATCCCACTCACACCAAGTATTGCAATAGTTAGGATCGTTAGCCATGTAGCAGGCGCCTCCGGCAATTTTTTTCAAATTTTCTTCGTTTATTTCGAAGTCTGCCAGCTCCGCCACATACGCTTCGGCTTCATCCTTTGTCAGCGCAATGCCTTCGGTGTCCGCCAACTCAATAAGTTCGTCAGCATTTTTGCACTTCATCGCCTTAATCATCTGTTCTTTCGTAAGTTCATTTTTGTTGACTGGCTTGTTGACTGGCATTTTAGAGCTCCCCCCCAATACTTGAAGTATAAAAAACTAACCTTTGCCCATGCTATTTCAGATGTTTATATCTGGCTGAGCCGTAGCTTCTTCCCCACTTGCCGCCGGCCACGTTTTGCAACGTGTCGCTGTCAAGTTCAAAATCGGCAAGTTCTTCCAAGTACGTTTTTGCTTCTTCTTCGGTGATAGCAACGCCTCCGGATTTGGCCAGCGCCATTAATTCTTCCGCAGTGCTGCACTGCATCGCTTTTTCAAGCATTTCTTTTGTGAGTTCGCTTCTGTTGATTGGCATTTTCAGAACCTCCACCAAAAATTAAAGAAACCGTACTTTCATAGTACTTTCTGAATCGCGATTATAACAAAAAAATTCGTGAATTGCAAACCGAGACGATGAGGCGTGAGGTTTCTTGCAAAAAAGCTGTCGCGGGAAGAGAGCTTTCTTTCCGCGGCAGCTTTTTGCTTTGTTTACCGACCGTAAGTTTTCACCAACGCCGACAGTTTTTCCGCGACTTGGTCGTTCAGTTTTCCTTCTTTGATGCGCCAACCCCAGTTTCCCTCCGGGGTGCCGGGGAGGTTCATTCGGTGGCGGCCGCCGAGGGCCAAGATATCCTGCGCGGGTACGATGACCAACCTTGCTTCGGAGGCGTAGGCAAGTTCGACGAGTTTTTCCGCTGCCTGCTTTGCCGTTTCCGCGCCGTTCTGCTCCGTCTCGGGCATGACACCGAGCCATGCGGCGACTTTCGCTCGATCCTCATAGCCAAGGTCTTCCGCGTACCACCCCGCCGCCGTGTTGTTGTCATGGGTGCCGGTGTAGAGCGCGCAGTTTTCGGGCGCGGCGACACCCGCCCGGGGCGTGCCGTTGCCGAGGCATTCAAACTCGATGACTTTCATGCCCGGCAGGCCGCTGGTTTCCAACAACTGTGCCACGTCGTCGGACTGCACACCGAGGTCTTCGGCAACGATGGGCAGATGGTCGCCGAGCCGCTGACGAAGCGCGTGCAAGAGCGCGATGCCGGGCCCCTTTTGCCATTTCCCGTTTTTCGCGGTGGTCTCCTTCGCGTCGACTTCCCAATAGGAAGCAAGGCCCCGGAAATGGTCGATGCGCACGATGTCCACCAGCCGAAGGAGGCGCGCCACGCGCTCCACCCACCAAGAGAAGTTGTCTCTTTTCATCTCATCCCAGTTGTAGAGCGGGTTGCCCCAAAGCTGGCCGTCTTCGCTGAAATAGTCCGGCGGGACGCCGGCGACTTTTTCCGGCCTGCCCTTTTCGTCGAGGGCGAACAGGGACCGATGCGCCCAGACATCGGCGCTGTTTTGCGCCAGATAGAGCGGCATATCGCCAAAAACGCGCACCCCCTTGGCGGCGGCGATATGATGGAGCGCCTGCCATTGGCGTTCAAACAAATATTGCTGGAATTTCACAAAGGCGATGTTGTCCGCCGCCCGCTTCCGGAGATCGGCGAGAGCCGAGGAATCGCGGTCGCGAAGGGCGGGCTCCCATTCCGTCCAAGCTTTGCCGCCGTTTTCCTCCGAAGCCGCCGTGAAGAGGGCGTAATCGTCGATCCACGAGGCTTCTTTCTCGCAGAAGTCCGCGAAGTCTTTCGGCGGGTTCTGGCGGAAGCGCTGCCACGCGCGGCGCAAGAGGCCGTTCTTGACCGCGCCGACGCGAACGTAGTTCACGGCGCTCGCGGTGCAGGGGCGAGCCTGCATAGAACCGCCCGCGTAAGAGCGGGCGACGCCGAGGGCGGTTTTGCCCCATTCGAGATCGACATCGGTGAGCCAGCCGTCCTCCGCGATTTTTTCCGGCGACAGGAGCAACGGGTTCCCGGCGAAGGCCGAGGGCGGCTGGTATGGCGAATTGCCCGGGCCGACGGGGCCGAGGGGCAAAATCTGCCAGACGCTCTGGCTCGCTTTTTGCAGGAAGCCGAGGAATTTCTCCGCCCGGTCGCCGAGGTCGCCGATGCCCCATTCCGAGGGGAAAGAGGTCGGGTGCAGCAACACGCCCGCCATGCGCGGGAAACGGCGCGGCGGTTTCTTTTCCTGCCAGACTTCGGCAGAGAGCGGCGCGAGGGTTACGCAGAGCTTGCCGCCCGTGATGGCGAGCGGCTGTTTCCCCTCGCCCTCCCGCGTGTTCGAGGTCTTGTCCGCCGCGTCCTGCCAAGCGTCCGTCCGGTACACGGACAGGAATTTTCCCGTGGCGAAGTCGCCGACGGGCAGCTCGACTTTGACCGTTTCCCGTCCCCGGTTCAGCGCGATAACGAAGGCGCCGTCCGCCGCCGCCTCGCCAAAACGGTCCGCGCCGCCGCGCACGACGCGGGCGTAAGCGTAGAGGTCGCCCTCGGCAACGAGCGGGATAAAATCGCCCGTGGAAAGGGCGGCGTTCTCATTGCGAAGGCGCACGGCCTCCCGCACTTTGACGCGGAGCGCGGCATCGCCGCCGCTCCAGTCGTACGGGGCGCGGTTGTACGGGTCGCGATAGCCTTGCATGGCAATCTCGTCGCCGTAATAAATCGACGGCATGCCGGGGAAGGTCATTTGCCAGACGAAGGCGATTTCCAGCCGTGCCCGTGCCAACGCCAGATGCTCCGCATCGAGCCGGAACCCCGCCCGCTCCTTTTCGCTGGCGCCCGGCTCCGGCGCTTCGCCGAGGAGGGTGGTGACGCGCTCCACGTCGTGGCTGCCGACGAGATTCATCATCGCGTAAAAATTGTGCGCTGGATAATTTTCCCGCAGGCTCTCGACACGGCGGCAGGCTTCCCGTCCGTCCGCGCGCCCTAGCAGGAAGTCCAAGAGAATCGTGCGGAACGGATAATTCATCGCGCTGTCGATCTCATGCCCCGCGAGGTACATGCGCTGCTCGCCGTAGCTAGACTTGTTCGAGGCATCCTCCCAGACTTCGCCGATCATCGCCAAGTCTTTGTCCGTCTTTTTCAGTTCGCGGTAAAACGCTTGGGAAAATTTCGGCGGCAGCTCGTCGATGACATCCAGCCGCCAGCCGGAAACGCCGAGCTTCGCCCAATGATGCAGCACACTGTCCTCCGCCGTGATGATGAAATCCATATAGGAAGGCTCGGTCTCTTTCACGTTCGGCAACGTGTCGAAGCCCCACCAACTGTGATATTTGTGCGGGTATTCGATGAAGTCGTACCACTTCGCGTAGGGCGAATCCGGCGACTGCCACGCGCCCACCGAATCATAAGCGCCTTTTTTGTTGAAATAGCGGCTGTTCGAGCCTGTATGGCTGAAAACGCCGTCCAGAATGACGCGGATGCCCTGCGCCTTTGCCTCGCGGCAGAAGTCCGCGAACTCCTCGTTGGTGCCGAGGAGCGGGTCGATGTTTTTGTAATCGCCGGTGTCGTAACGGTGATTGCTCTCCGCCTCAAAGACGGGATTGAAGTAAATGACGGAAATGCCCAGTTCTTTCAGATACGGCAGCTTGGCGCGAACGCCGGCGATATTTCCGCCGTAAAAGTCATAGGCGATGATTTCCTTCGTGTCGGGATCCTTGTAATAGCAGGGCGCGTCCTTCCATGAGGCGTGGAGCACCGCGCCGTGCTTTTCCGCCTCGCGAATGTGCTCGCGATAGAAGCGGTCGGGAAAAATCTGGTACATGACCGCCCGGCGCATCCATGCGGGCGTTGCCGCGCCCACGTCGTAGACCGTGATCTGGAAAGACCCGGGCGGCACATCGCAAAGGCCGCCTTCGCCGCCGAGACCGCCGGTATTGCCGTAATAATAGACGCGATGGTCGACGATCAAAATGAAATAGTACCAAAGCAACCCGCCCGCTTCGGGCAAGTCGATGACCGCGCCGAACCAGCGCGCCGCATCAGAAAGAGGCAACGGCTGTCCCGTTGCCTCTTGTTCTTCCGTATCGTTTTCCCCGCGGGCATACTCCGCCAACGGAACCAGCGTTTCACCGACGCCGTCGCGCCAGACGCGCACTTGCCCCTCCAAAGACGCCGCGCCTGCGACAGAGATCGCGAGGCGCACACGGCCGCCGGCCTCGGCCGCCCCCAACGGGAAGCGAAAAGCCGCGTCCCGCGAATCATGCTTAACCGTGAGCTGTACAGCCAACTCTTGTCACTCCTTTGCGGGAATCGTTTTCCTGCCTTACCCGATCAGCCGCTCGTAGAGCGACTTATATTCCTTCGCCGAACGCGCCCAACTGTAATCGGAGTGCATCGCGTTCGTCATCAGAGCCTTCCAGCTGTTGAAATCGCGGAACAGCGTCAACGCCTTCTTGAGCGTGAACATCATGTCGTGGGCGTTGTAGTTCGGGAACAGGAAGCCATTGCCCTGCTGCGTCAGTTTGTCATAAGGGATGACCGTATCCACAAGGCCGCCGGTGGCGCGCACCACAGGGACCGTGCCATAGCGCATGGCGATGAGCTGGCCGATGCCGCAAGGCTCGTAAGCCGAAGGCATCAGGAAAATCGAAGCCGATGCGTAAATGCGCTGCGCCATCTCGTCGGAGAAGTAGATATTCGCCGACACCTTCGTCGGGTGGCGCCATGCCAGTTCGCGGAACCAATCCTCATAGACGCGGTCGCCGACGCCGAGCAGCACGAACTGCATATCCTCGTGCTCCAAAAGCTCGTCGAGAATCCGCACGACGAGGTCAAAGCCTTTCGGCTCCACGAGGCGCGAAACCATCGCGACAAGCGGCGTCTGCCGCGCCACCGGCAAATCAAGCATGCGCTGGAGCGCGACCTTGTTGTCGATTTTCTTTTCCATCGCGTCCGCCGCTGTGTATTTCGTGAACGGCTCGGTCAAGTACGGGTCGGTGGCGGGGTTGTAAAGATCCGTGTCGAGCCCGTTGACGATGCCGTAAAGATCGTCCGAACGTTTGCGGAGCAGGCCGTCGAGGCCCTCGCCGAAATACTCGTACTGGATTTCCTGCGCGTAGGTCTTGCTGACCGTCGTGATATTGTCCGCATAGACAATCGCGCCTTTCATGAAGTTCACGGCATCGTAATATTCCAAGTCGCCGTTGGTGAAATACTGCCAGTCGAGGCCAAGGATGTCCTGCATGACATCCTTCGGGAACACGCCCTGATATTTCAGGTTGTGGATCGTGAAGACGGTCTTGATTTTCTCATAGCGCGCGTCGCCGATGTGGTCGAGGCGCAGATAAACATTGACGAGCGCCGTGTGCCAGTCGTTGGTGTGGATGACATCGGGCCAGAAGTCGTCCTGCGGCAGGATTTCCAGCACCGCGCGGCTGAAGAACGCGAAGCGCTCCGCGTCGTCGCCGTAACCATAGAAGCCGTCCCGATAGAAATATTCCTGGTTGTCGATGAAATAGAACGTGACGCCGTCCAGCTCCAGCTTGTCGATGCCGAGGAATTTCGTCCGCCAAGCCATCGTAAACTCGCCGTCATAGACGTGCTCCATCTTGTCGAGATATTCATGGGAAATTTTGCCGTACTTCGGCATGACGACGCGCACGTCCACGCCTTGCTGTTTCAACGCTTTCGGCAGGGAACCGGCCACGTCCGCCAATCCGCCCGTCTTGATGAACGGAACGGCCTCGGACGCGACATAGAGAACCTTCAACATATATAAAACCTCCTTACGGAAACTGCGGAGCCAGAACGGCTTCCGCGCTCCTGCTTATTTGCTTTGCCTATATCTTTCTTGATTGTCGTTATACTGCCTTCCCCTTGAGGGGAAGGTGGCGCGCGAAGCGCGACGGATGAGGTGTTCTCAACGTTGCGGCTGCGTTTATCGTTACGGCTTTCCACCTCATCCGTCAGACCTGCGGTCTGACACCTTCCCCTCAAAGGGGAAGGCAAATCAAGCAATCCCTTATGTCTGCATTTTCAAATATACCGTCGCCAACGGCGGAATCGTCAGGGCGATGGACTGCGGGCGGTTGTGCCACGGGATGGTTTCCGTCTGGTGCGGTCCGCCCGTCGAGACGCCGGATCCGCCGTACTGCGTATCGTCGCTGTTGAACACCGCAAGATACGTTCCCACTTCCGGCACACCGATGCGATAGCCGTAATGAACCTCCGGCGTGAAGCTCGACACGACCACCACATGATCCCGTCCGTTTTTCGCGCGGCGCACGAAAACGAGGATGCTGTGGTCCATATCGCTGCAATCGATCCACTCGAAGCCCCGCCAGTCGAAATCCACCTGCCAGAAAGCGGGCTGGTCGTTGTAAAACTTGTTCAGCGCCTTTGAGTACCGCGACATTTCCTGATGCTTCGGGTAGCCCTCGACGAGGTGCCAGTCGAGGCTGTCGTCGAAGTTCCACTCGATGATATGCCCGAACTCGCCGCCCATGAACAAAAGCTTCTTGCCGGGATGCGCCATCCAGTAGCCGAAGAACGCCCGCAGTCCCGCGAACTTTTGCCAGTAGTCGCCGGGCATTTTCTCGATCAGCGAGCATTTGCCGTGAACTACCTCGTCGTGGGACAGCGGCAGCACAAAGTTCTCGGAAAACGCGTACATCAGCGAGAACGTCAGCTTGTCCTGGTTCCATTTCCGATAAATCGGGTCGAGGCTCATGTACTTCAGGACATCGTTCATCCAGCCCATGTTCCATTTGTAATTGAAGCCCATGCCGCCCATCCAGATTGGCTTCGAGATCATCGGCCAGGAGGTCGATTCCTCGGCAATCATCAATGCGTCGGGCAGGTACTCGAACACGGCCATGTTCAGCTGCTTCAGGAAGTCCATCGCTTCGAGGTTGCCGTTGCCGCCGTACTTGTTCGGCAGCCATTCGCCTTCCTCGCGCCCGTAGTTCAGGTAGAGCATATTCGCGACGGCGTCGATCCGGAGACCGTCGATATGGTATTCTTCCATCCAGAAAATCGCGTTGGAGATCAAAAAGCTTTTGACTTCGGTGCGCCCGTAATCGAAATTCGTGGTGCCCCAACCCTTGTTCTCCGCGCGCTGCTCGTTGTCCGACTCGTAGAGGTTCACGCCGTCGAACATCCGAAGCCCTTGGTCGTCCTTGCAGAAATGGCCGGGCACCCAGTCCATGATAATCGAGATGCCCGCCTGATGGGCTTTGTCCACAAAATACATGAAATCCGCAGGCGGCCCGTAACGGCTCGTCACCGCAAAGTAGCCCGTCGCCTGGTAACCCCAGGAGCCGTCGAAGGGATGCTCGCAAAGGGGCATCAGCTCGATATGGGTGTAGTTCATTTCCACCGCGTAGGCAATGAGCTGGTCGGCCAGCTCCCGGTAGGTCAGGTAGCCGCCGTCGAGGTGCCGCCTCCAAGAACCGAGATGCACCTCATACGTCAGCATCGGCTTTTCGTAGGACGAGCCTTTTTTCTTCGCCGCCAGAAACTCCGCGTCATGCCATTCGTATTCCGGAAAATCGTAGGTGCGCGAAGCCGTCAGCGGTTTTTTCTCGGCGTAAAAACCATAAGGGTCGGCCTTCATGATGTGCGGGCCACCCCATTGGGGCTCAATCGCGTATTTGTATACCGTGCCGGAAGGGAGCCCCGGAATAAACGCCGCCCATGTTTCTCCGTCACTGAGCCGTTCCATCGGGTGCTCGCGAGTGTCCCAGTTGTTGAAATCGCCGACGACGCTCACTTCCCGCGCGTGGGGCGCCCATACCGCGAAGCGTACGCCGCGCTCGCCGCCCTGCTCCGTGTAATGCGCGCCGAGCATTTCGTAGGCGTGGTAATTGGTTCCCTGATGAAAAAGATAAAGGTCATAATCCGCCAAAGCCGCAGTTTTCATTATCTTTCCCTTTCTTGCCGTAACGCCTTGAAACAAGTTTTGCCGCAAGCAAAACTGCCTATATCAATGAACGCAGTGCGTTATTTCACATCCACCGGCTTCAAATGCCAGATATCGTTCGCATACTCCTCGATGGTGCGGTCAGATGAGAAACGCCCCGACGCCGCAATGTTCATCAGCATCGAGCGGTTCCAGTTCTCCTTGTCGCGGTAACGGCGCATGATTTCCTCGTGGCCCGCGCGGTACGCGTCGAAGTCTTTCAGGATAAAGAACTCGTCGTTGTTTTGGAGCAGATAATCGAACAGCGAACGGAAGTCGCCATAGGTGCCGTCCACCAAGCGGTCGAGCACACGCCGCACCGATTCGTTGTTGTTGTACTCCTCCCACGCCGAATATTTGCCGTTGGCGTAGTAGTCCATGACCTTTTCCGCCGTCAGGCCGAAAATCACGCAATGCTCGTCGCCGCCCACAGCCTCATGGATTTCGACGTTCGCGCCGTCCATGGTGCCAAGGGTGATGGCGCCGTTCATCATGAACTTCATGTTGCCGGTGCCGGAAGCTTCCTTGCTGGCAGTGGAAATCTGCTCGGACACGTCCGCAGCCGGGTAGACCACTTCGCCGATGGACACGCCGAAATTCTCGATGAACACGACCTTCAGCATATTGTTGGTGTTCGGGTCGTGGTTCACCACATCGGCCACGGCGCAAATCAGCCGGATCGTCTCTTTGGCGATATAGTAGCCCGGCGCGGCCTTGCCGCCGAAGAAGTAGGTCGTCGGCACCATGTCCGCGTCCTTGCCCCGACGCAGACGGTCGTACTGGTACATGATGTGCAGAATGTTCATCAGCTGCCGCTTGTAGGAATGGATCCGCTTGACCTGGATGTCGAACAGCGTCTCCGGGTCGATGCGAAGCCCGGTGCGTTCGCGGATGCGGCGGGCAAGGATTTTCTTGCGCGTCAGCTTGATTTCCGCCAGACGTTCCAGCACTTCGGGATCGTCTTTCAGCTCCGCGAGATGCTCCAGCAGCGACGGCTTCTTCTGCCACGCGGAGGTCAGCTTCTCGTCGAGGAAATCCGCCAGTTCCGGATTCGCCGCGACCAACCAGCGGCGATGGGTGATGCCGTTCGTCTTGTTGTTGAACTTCGACGGGAAGAACTCAAAGAACGGCCGGAGCGTCGTATGCTTCAAAATCTCGGAATGGATGGCCGCGACGCCGTTGACGCTGTAACTGCCGACCACGGCGAGCCGCGCCATGTGGACCTGATCGTCCTGGATGATCGAAAGCGCACGGACGCGCTCCTCGTCGCCCGGATAGCGGCGGCGCACATGCTTCAGGAAGCGCGCGTTGATTTCCTCGATAATCATGTAAATGCGCGGCAGGAGCCCGCGGAACATCCCGACCGGCCAACGCTCCAGCGCTTCCGGCATGATCGTGTGGTTCGTATAGGCCATGACATTCGTCGTGACTTCCCAAGCTTCCTCCCAAGGCATCTTTTCCTCGTCGACAAGAATGCGCATCATTTCCGCCACGGCCAACGCCGGATGGGTGTCGTTGATGTGGATCGCGATCTTGTCCGGCAACTCGTGGAGCATGACGCCCTCTTTGATCTGATGGCGAACGATGCTCTGGACGCCCGCCGACACAAAGAAGTATTCCTGCACGAGGCGAAGGTTGCGCCCCTCTTCGGTGCTGTCGTCGGGATAAAGGAAATGGGTGATGTTTTCCACATAATTGCGATAGCGCATACGGTCCTGGATCTGCTCATGGGTCAATGTGCCGCCGAAGGTGACAAAGTCTTTGTCCACTTCCGCGTTCCAGAGGCGAAGCGTGTTGACCGTATTGTTCTTCGCGCCGACCACCGGCACATCGTAGGGCACCGCCATGACTGTCATGTAGTCCTCATGCACGAGGCGCAGGCTGCCGTCCGGCTGCTCCTTCATATAGGCGTGGCCGCCGAAGCGGACGTTGACCGCCTTGTCCGGCTTCCGGTACTCCCACATGAAGCCGTCCCGCAGCCATTTGTCCGGCAGCTCTACCTGGTTGCCGTCGATGATTTTCTGCTCAAAGAGGCCGTACTGGTAGCGGATGCTGCACCCGTGGCCGGGAAGCCCCAGCGCAGCCATCGAGTCGATGAAGCAGGCCGCGAGGCGCCCGAGGCCGCCGTTGCCGAGACCGGCGTCCGGCTCCTCGGAAAGATACCGCGCAAGGCTCAGGTTCAGCGCGCCTAGCGCTTCCTCCATCGCGTCCTTGACGCCCAAGTTGATCAGGTTCGTGTTCAAAAGACGCCCCAACAGGAACTCGATGGAGAAATAGTAGACCTGCTTCGCCTGCTTTTTCTGATAGGTCTTGTTCGTCTTGATCCAGTTCTCGGACAGCAGTTCACGGGTTGTCGCCGCGATGGTTCGATAAATCTCATGCGGCGTCAGATCGTCAATATCGCGCCCGAACATCACGTGGGCCGTCAAGACAAACCGTTCTTTCAGCGAATTGACAAAATCCGCGCGCTCTTTGGCTTTAGTCATTGGCATTTCCATTTGCCCCCTTGATTGTAGTTTTTCGCCTTGCTTTCTTTCGTGTATTATATTGTGATATGCTTGCCGATCATCACAGGGAAATTCATCGCGCCGCGAAGCCGCTTGCCCCGCGTGATGGTCACTTCCTTGTCGGTGATGACCTGCTCGATCTCCGCGTCCGCTTCGACGACACAGTCCTCCATCACGACGGAATTGCGGATCGCCGCGCCCGGCATGACCCGCACGTTGCGGAAAATCACGCTGTTTTCCACGATGCCGTGGATCTCGCATCCGTTCGCGATCAGCGAATTTTTGACCTGCGCCCCTTCCTTGTACTCGGTGGGCGCCATGTCCTTGACCTTCGTGATGATGGGCGCGTTCTCCTGCATGAACAGTTCCTGCCAAACCTCCTGCTCCAGCATTTTGAGATTGGACAGGTAAAACGCCGGTGTCGAGCAGACCCGCGCCGAAAAACCTTCATGGATATAGGTATAGAACTTCAGTCCCGTTGCCTGCTTCAAAATCGCGTCGCGGCGGAAATCCGTGCCGCCGTGCTCGAAAGCGTACCGGACCACGTTGCAGAACAGTTCCTTGCTCATCAGGAAAATGCCGAGGGAGCGGTATTCCCCTTCTTTCAGTTCCGGCTTGATGGCGGCGTCGCGGATACGTCCATTTTTTTCCGGCTGCACGATCAGGCCGGAGCAGGGATCGCTGTGCCATGCCTTGCTGGTGACCACCGTCACGTCCGCGCCGCGGTCGAGGTGGAATTTCAACACTTTGTTGAAGTCGATGTTGTAGACCGACGTGGCCCGGGCCAGCAGAACGAATTCCTCGTTGCTGTTCTCGACGAAATTGAGGTTGTAGTAAATGTTCCGAAGGTCGCTGGCCTTCTCGCCGTTCTCCGGGCGCACCGGCGGCAGATAAAAAAGCCCCTTGTGATGGCGCGCCAGATCCCAATCCTTGCCCGAACGGAGATGGTCGAGAATCGAACGCGACTTGTTCTCCGGCAGCAGCACGCCCACGTTCCGAACGCCCGACGTCACCATGCTGGAAAGCGCGAAATCCACGAGGCGGTAGCGCCCCGCGAAGGGCAGGGACGCGATCGGCCTGTCTTCCGTCAGTTCCTTGATATACGTTTCCTCGCGCTGCAAATCCACGAGGCTCATAACTCTTTTCATACGCTCCGCCTCCTCAGCCCGCCGCTTTTACGACTTCGTTCTCGCCCGTCACCGCGATGGAGTCCGGTGTGCCCTTGACCCGCGCGCCCGGCTCGACTTTGGTATGCGGGCCGAGAATCGCGTGGTCGACCACCGCGCCGTCCTCGATGACCGCGAACGGCATGACCACCGAGTCGGTGACTTTCGCGCCTTTTCCGATGCGCACCCCCGACGAGATGACCGAATGGGCCACCGTGCCGAGCACTACCGCGCCCTCGTTCAAAAGCGCGTGGGAAACCTCCGCCTCCGGGCCGATATAGTGGGGCGGCAGCGACGGATTCGCCGAGTGGATGCGCCAATGCCCGCCAAAATCAATGGGCGGCTCGTCCGCGAGGAAGTCCATGTTCGCCTGCCAAAGGCTCTCGATGGTTCCCACGTCCTTCCAGTAGCCGTCGAAGGAATAGGAATAGAGCTTCGCGCCGTCGGCCAGCATCTTCGGGATGATGTCCTTGCCGAAGTCGTGGCTCGATTCCTCGCGCTTCGCGTCCTCCACCAGATAGTCGCGCAGGAAATCTTTCGTGAAGATATAAATGCCCATCGACGCCAGATCGCTGGTGGGCTGCGCGGGCTTCTCGGTGAACCGCGTGATGCGCCCGTCCGGCTCCGCGTCGAGAATGCCGAAGCGGGACGCTTCCTCCATCGGCACACGAATGACGCCGATGGTCGCCTCCGCCCCCTTCCCGATATGCGCGTCCAGCATCTTCGAGTAATCCATCGAATAAATGTGGTCGCCGGACAGGATCAGCACATAGTCCGGGTCGGACATCTCGACGAAGTTCAGGTTTTGGTAAATCGCGTCCGCCGTGCCGCTGTACCAGTCCGCGCCCTTCGCCCGCGCGTAGGGCGGCAGGATGAACACGCCGCCCTCCCGGCCGTCGAGATCCCACGCGTTGCCGTTGCCCAGATAATTGTTCAGCTCAAAGGGCCGATACTGGGTCAGCACACCCACACGCTCGATGCCCGAGTGCGCGCAGTTCGACAGCGGGAAATCAATGATGCGGTATTTTCCCCCAAAGGGCACCGCCGGTTTCGCCACCTTCGCCGTCAAAACCCCAAGACGGCTCCCTTGGCCTCCGGCCAAGATCATGGCCAAGCACCTCGTTTTCACGTTCCTTCCCCTCCTGTTGCAAAATGATTCACGCATGTATATTTATTGTAATAATTCTCCGTAAATTTAGATTTTCCTGCAAGAGCCGGAAAGGAATTTTGGCAAAAAAGAGAGCCCTCGCAAAAAATCCATCGTTTTTTTCGCAAGGGCCTTGGAATTTTATCATTTCATTTTCAGGTTATGTTCGTTTGTTTCACGTGAAACATTTTTTCGGAAATTGTTTGCCTTACAAAAAAGCCAACACCAACGCGCCGATGCCGAGCGCGATGGAAAAGCCCTTGATCGCCCTGGCCAGCCACGGGCCGACGGATTTTTCCGCCAACGGGCGCAGCAAAAAGCCGAGGAACGAGAGCACCAGAAACGCCAACGGCACATCCTGTGTCAAAACCGCGTAAACGAGCAGCGCCAGAGAAATCACCATGCTCATTTTTTGCCCGCGGGAAAACATCGGGCCTTCCGGTTCCGGCTCGATGACGGGGTGCATATTCAGCCTGTGCGTCGAGGAAATCCGTTTTTCCTCGTCGTCGAAATCAAAACTGTAGTCGCGCCGCATAATTGTTTCCTTCCTTAACAATTTCCAGCGTAAACATATCGCAAATGCCGCCGCGCCCTCGCGCAAAGCTTTTCCATCGTCGCGAGCGGCGTCGGCGGCTCCGCCATTTTCCAACGGGGGAAATAGCGGCTGATGTGGAGCGGCAAGCCCTCGGAAATCGACGCGAGCCATGCCGCTTCCTCGTCCATCGCGTCCGTGTCGTCGCCGAAGCCCGGCGCCGCCAACGTCGTGACCTCCACATGGCAGGACTTCGCCGCCCGCAAAATCGTTCCTTTTACCGTTGCAAGGTCGCCGCCGAGTTTTTTGTAAGCGTCCGCCGACCATGTCTTGAGGTCGATGTTCATGGCGTCCACATAAGGCAGAAGCGTTTCCAGAATTTCCGGCGCCGCCGTGCCGTTCGTCACCAGCGCGACGAGCAGGCCCTTTTCGCGCAGCAGCTTCGCTGTGTCGTAGACGTATTCCCAGCCCACCAGCGGCTCGTTGTAGGTAAACGCCGCGCCGACGTTGCCCCGCGGCGCGAGCTCTGCCGCGAGTTCCGCGAGGCGCGCCGGGGACAGCGCTTCCGTTTCCGTCTCCGCGCCCACCTGCGAGATCGCCGCATTTTGGCAGAACGCGCAGGACAGGTTGCACCCGAAGGTGCCGACGGACAAAATGAATTTGCCGGACTGCCAACGGGCAAAGGGCTTTTTCTCCACGGGGTCGAGGGCGATGGAAGTCACGCGCCCATAGGAAAGGCTCACGACCGCGCCGTCCCGGTTCGCCCGCGCGCGGCAAAGCCCAGTCTGCCCCTTGGCAAGGGCGCAATGATGGAAACAGACCGGGCAAATCGCTTTGCGTGTCATATTCTTTTCCTTTCTGCGTTATTGCGTTGCAGCCAAGAGTTTCCATGTTGTTTCTGGCACATATGTTTTGCATTCTTCCCGTCGTCCCTCAGCAATCAAGCGGCGTATTTTTGTCGCGCTGACTGCCTCGTCTCCTATCGTATAACGTGGAATCTCTACGACCTCAATGCCATATTCCGGCAAAAGTTCTTTCATCGTTTCATTGTACTGTCTTGTAACGCGGTCAAATGGCTCTTCGCCGACAAAACGCTTTGTGATATGAAGGCACGGTGCAATATGTTCTCCGAAAATCTGGACGTCATCTGTGGGGATAATAGTCACATTTTGTAACTCCTCTTTTCGGAAATATGCCGCAAATGTCAAATCGGACAGAATAAATCTTCCAGAAGGGACTACCGTTGTATCGTCAAATGTTTTGCAATAGGCCTTTGCCATTGCAAACCGCTCGCAGAATGGGAATAAGGACTTGTTCTCTTCAACCACAAAAACATAGAGAAAATCAACTTGGCAACGCGCTTTATTAACAAGATATGCATGTCCAAGCGTGAATGGGTTGCAATTCATAACAATCGCGCCAACGATTCCGTCCGAACTTCCATATTTTTCCAATTCATGCAGATAGGTGTTCAGCTCATCCATGGTTACTGCTTCAGGCAGAGTATTCGTATAAAACGGGGATATTTTTTCGCCCTTTTTCAATAAATGGATTGCTAGACGTGCTTTTACTTTCTCGCAAATCGCCTCTGCGACTGCTCTATTTCCCGCTGCATTGAAATGAAGCCAGTCATCCTCTTTAAAACATATCAATCCCTGATTGTGTGGAAGAGTTAAAATTTCCTCTATGGAATACATATTTCGTTCATTTATGATGGAATGCTCAGAAAAGTACGCTTCATTTTCGATAAATATTACGATGTCCCCATGGCGGAAAGGAGTGTCCAACATCCGATATACCGAATTCAAGGCAGGATTTGCAAGCGCACTTATTCCCCAACCGCAATTTACTATGCGTATTGAGAAAAATCCTTGTTTTTGTAATGCGGATTGCAAAAAACTTTCTATTGTTTCTTCATCCTTTGAAAAAAGGCCGAAAGCAGTACAAGGGCCAAAAAAGAAAATTGATCTTTCATATGAATCGGGATTTCCATATGTAAAGCGAATGCCGTTCTTAACATTAGCTTCCTGTGTTTCACCGTCTGCGCTACAGCAAACGTCGACTCCGCATGTAATCTGCCGCCAAACGGCACCAAAGCCATAAGACTGAAATTGGTCATCGGGCAAAAAACGTTCTTTAGGGATTGGCATTGGAATGAATCCTCTACTGTTGCTAATCCAATAAAAAGAAATATCGTTTTCATCCAATTTTTGCAAAATTACTTTAAGCAAGAATTCCAAATATAGTTGGCCAAGATTCCAAGACGGTTTCCAAAAAAAATTTGGTCCGTCGTCATAAAGTACGCAATCTGCCCATTCTATTTGGTTTTCGTATTCTTGAAGATTGAGATACTTTATGTCCAAGCGGCTGGCAAAAAAAATTGCGAATTCTTCCATATTAGGACAATTGGAAGAAAGTAGCACCCTTCTTTTGTCCGCAAAAAAAGCATCTACATTGTTTCCATCAATGAGCCTCCATACGAATTTCTGTTTGTCATGATCGCTGATGCCAGCGTTACGACGTGTCAAAACAAAGCAAATTTTTCCGTCGCGCAGGACGGGAAGCTCTTCCAAGAAAGAATTGGAAAACCGAATCGCTGCTTGCTGTTTTAGGAATGATTCATCTTCCGAATACAAAAGAGCGCATTGCTTGGAACTGTTCATTCGTATCCAAGTATGAATACTGCATCGCAGGCAGTTGAGGGCAAAAGACGAAAGAAGTCCGCAGTATTCCATGTTTTCGTCATGCAGAAATACCGATCCGTATCCTTGGTCAAAATATCGCAGAGCGGTTTCAACTAAAGTTTGATTATTGATTGGAATACTTGTCCATAGTCCAGTTTTCCAAATTGGACGTGAATCTTTTTTTTCGTCTTCTATTTTTCGTATTGTAGGTGCAAAATATTTCCAAATTTCATGCGGCAGACTCTTCGGATATGAATCAAAAAAATTAAGCAATCCCGCATACATTTCCGTGATATATCGTGTGCTCGCCATAATAAGCAACGTGCTTTCAGCCGGAAGTTCGAGCAGTTTTTCCATCCCGCCGCATGGATATGTTCCAAAAATTAGGGTTCCTTGTTTGCATACATCATTGTCCAGAAACAACAGAGCATAGTCCCCCCCCGGAGGACATTTGTTATGTATCTTGTACAGTCCTTTGCATCACGGCCTGTGCCGAAAAGTACAATATAGTGATGTTTTTTTAATCGCTGCGCGTATTTCGCTAAAAGTGCTGTAAGGCTGCTTTCAGACAACAGAAATTGTTCCTCGTCGAATTTTTCGCTTTCCACATTGTCCCCTCCGTCGAAAAAATCGCTTTTCACCGATGCCGCGTCACTTCAAACCGCCAAAGCCGTACCGGCCCCTCGGGGTCGATGCCGCCCTTGCGGCAGGCAATCAAAAGCTGCTCGGCCACTGTGTCGACCCCCGCGAGGTCCGGGAGCAAAAGGCCGCGCCGCCCGCCGCTCTCGACAATGACGCCATACTTTTTCGGGTCGAGCATTTCGTCCGACGCGATTGGCTCCGGCTCGGTCAGCACATCGACGCTGTAAACGAGAGAATCCAACTCCTCCTCCGTCACGGGGGAAAAGCGCGGATCCTCCGAGCAAGCGGAGACCGCGTTCCGCACGATTTCCGCGCCGAGGCTTTCCGTGACGGGGAGAATCGTTCCGATGCAGCCGCGCAGCATCCCGTCCTTTTTCAGCGAGACGAACGCGCCCGCCCGCGCCGCCGAAAGCTCCGGCGGCAGATTCTTCGGCACGTCGGCGCGCTTTCCCGTCTTCACGAAGGTTTCGAGGCTCATCCGCGCGAGCCGCACATACTCATCCTCCGCCGCCTTGCGCGCCGCGAGCCATTCCTTTTGCGCTTTTTCAAACAGATCCCCAAAGGCGCGGCTCCCGTCGCGCTCGCCGGCCACAAAGGAGGCCACGCCGTAGCCGACGCCGAACGGCCCCTCATAGGAAAGCTGCGCACTCTCGACGCGGCGGCGGTCCAACGCGCCCGCCATCATCCAGAAGGAACGCAGTCCGCACTCCGCCGCGCCCTCGGACAGCTCCGGGTCGATGGAAAGAAGCCGCAAAAAATCCCCCGCCGCCAACGCCGCCATGCACTCCTTGTCGAAGACCGGGCCTTCGGCGGCGAAACCGTAAGGGCCGTCCGCTTTCAGCTTGTGCGAGAGGTCGCCGGAAGCCACATAGACCACGCGCCGCCCCAGAAGCTCCGCCGCCCGCGCCACGCATTCGCCGAAACGGTAATGGGCGCGCGGCGATTGCCCCGACAGTCCGGCGCGCACGATTTTTGCGTTGGGCATGACCTCCTGCACAAAGCGCAGCGGCACCATCGTGCCGTGGTCGAGCTTCGGCATCCGCTCCGCGCCCGTGCCGCCGTCCACGCCCGCCTCCGCGAGACAGCGCGACAGCGTTTTCACAAGCTCCGTGTCATAATCCGCCGAAAGCTTCAGCCCCGGCACACGGAAATCGCCGAAATCCCCCTCCGCGCGTTCGCGCGGCGAGATATGGAAATAATCGGCGTACATCGTCGCGTGGGGGCTGGAAATCACCACCGTATCGGGCTTCAATCCCGCCATCCTGCGCATCGCCTCGCGGTACGCGTCGATGGTCGCTTGTATCTTCTTTTCCTCGCCGCGCCCGACCTCCGGCATAATCAGCGGCGGATGGGGCACGACGACAGCTCCGGCAACTCCCATGACAAAAACCTCCCTCTGCTAAAACCTTCGGTGCTGTTCCCAATTCCAAGCGTCCCGCAAAATCGTCGCGAGATCGCTTCGCTTCGGCGCCCAGCCCAAAACCTCCCGCGCCTTTCCGTTCGCCGCAATCAGCGTCGCCGGGTCGCCGGGGCGGCGTTCCGCAATCTCAAAGGGGATTTTTCCCCCGGTCACGCGCTCCGCCTCGCGAATCAGCTCCAGCACGGTGAAGCCCTCGCTGCTGCCGAGGTTGAACTGCTCGCTTTCCCCGGTTTTCATGATATGAAGAAGCCCCAAATAATGCGCCTCCGCCAAGTCCTCCACATGGACGTAATCGCGGACGCAGCTTCCGTCCCGTGTCTCGTAATCCGCACCGAAAACTTTCATTGCGCGTCCGTTCTTCGCCGCCCGCAGCACACGCGGAATCAAATGGCTCTCCGGCTCGTGCGCTTCGCCGATGGCCCCGTCCGGCGCGTCCCCCGCCGCGTTGAAATAACGGAACGCGCAGGAAGCCAGCCCATAGGCGCGCCCGTAATCGGCAAGCATCGCCTCGCCGACGCGCTTTGTCATGCCATAGGGATTGATCGGCTCCCTCGGGTGCTTTTCATCTATCGGCACATAGCGCGGCTCGCCAAAAACCGCAGCCGTGGACGAGAACACGAAACAGCGGATGCCATGGGCCACCACGGCATCCAAAAGCGTTTTCAGCTTCACCACGTTGTTTTCGTAATACTTCGCCGGATTTTCCACCGACTCCCCGACCTCGATGAACGCGGCGAAATCCATCACCGCGTCGAACCGCTCCGCCGCCATCAGCTCGTCCAACAGCCCACGGTCGCCCATATCCCCGACGACCAGCCGCCCGTCCGTCACCGCTTCGCGATGCCCGTTGGAAAGATCGTCCAACACAACGGTCTCCACACCCTTCCGCGCCAACAAACGATTCGCATGGCTGCCAATATACCCGGCTCCGCCGGTAACCAAAACTTTCATACGCGATTTTCCTTTCACCAAGCAATCATGTTCAGCTTTTCAGGCCGCCGACAAAACATATTTGCCGCCACGCTGAACGAACTGCGAGGAATCAAGCGATGCATACAAAGCGACATGAGTTGCATATCAACATACGACTGCTCTCCTTGGTTGCCTTCCACCACGACGAGACGATTTCGGACACCGGCAAGCCCCAGTTCTTCCATATTTTCCATGCACCATGCAATATCATCCGAAAACAAGTAATAATGCTCTGGTTGCCAACTCGCTTCGGCTTTGGTCATTGCCGCTCGATACCATTGGGGAGATGTCGCCCAACCTAGCTTCACCATATCGCCGCGCCGGACGTGAACCGCCGTTGAATGACGTTCTTCACGCATAGCCGAGGCAAGCCTGCAATTCTTTTCGTCTTTTAGGTCGGGAAAAACCAGTTCCGTCAAAATTACCTTCGGAAACTCCATCCAAAATACGTCACCGAGCCAATAACCATGATAATAGCAATCGTCCATCAGTATTTCGCGCACCGCAGCGGGCGAATTTTCCACATACGTTGTCTTCCCGTTGAAGGAAAAGTTCGATACTTTGACCTGGCAAACGGCCTTGAGCGGATTTCCCGCATCGAGGAGTTGTTGCGCGATTCCCGTTCCTTCTTTCTTCCGATGAATCATCCCACGCCAGACATTCCGAGGAATGATTTGGCTCAAGCGTTTCTTTCGTACGCCGAAAATCCGCTCCAATTCATAGCCGTTGTGCGGCACACCTTCGCCGAAAAACGGGGCGTCGTCGATCACGCAGCTTTCGCCTGTTTCTATTTCCAGCCACCGGAAAAAAATATATTGAAAAATCTGGTTTCCCAGTCCGCCGTTCATATAAACAATCCGCATCGGCTACACCTCCCTGCCGTTTCCCGTTCTCCTGCCGTCCCGCAGAAAATCCTCGTATGCCTTTCGGATGCCGTCGGCGAGCTCCGTCTTGTACCGCCAGCCCAATGACGCCGCTTTGGAAACATCAAGCAGTTTTCGCGGCGTCCCGTTCGGCTTCGACGTGTCCCATGCGATTCTCCCCTTGTAGCCGACAATCCGTGCGACAAGATCCGCCAACGCCTTGATGCTGATCTCTTTTCCCGTTCCGGCGTTCACCGTCTCGTTTCCGTGGTATGTATTCATCAGGAAAACGCAAAGTTCCGCCAAATCGTCTACATACAAGAACTCCCGGAGCGGGCTGCCGTCGCCCCAACAGACGACCTCCGCCGCGCCCGCTTCCTTTGCCTCGTGGAACCGGCGAATCAGCGCGGGCAGCACATGACTGTGCTCCGGATGATAATTGTCGTTCGGCCCATAAAGATTGGTCGGCATGACCGAGAGATAATCCGCCCCGTACTGCCGGTTCAGGTACTCGCAATATTTGAGGCCCGAAATTTTCGCCAATGCGTAAGCTTCATTCGTCTTTTCCAATTCGCCTGTGAGCAGGCATCTTTCCGGCATCGGCTGGGGCGCGAGCCGAGGGTAAATGCAGGACGAACCCAAAAATTCTAGCCGCTTGCAGCCGTTTTCCCACGCCGCGTGGATTACGTTCATTTCCAGCATCATGTTCGCGTACATGAAATCGGCCAACGCGCCCGCGTTCGCCATGATGCCGCCGACCTTCGCCGCCGCCAGAAACACATATTCCGGTTTCTCCGCCGCAAAAAATGCCTCGACTTCCGCTTGCCGCGTCAAATCAAGTTCCCCGTGCGTCCGCAGCACAAGATTTTCATAGCCTTGCCCCCGAAGCTCCCGCACGATGGCGGAGCCCACCATGCCCCGATGGCCGGCCACATAAATTTTCGCCGTCTTTTCCATTGCGCGCCTCAATTCCCGTATTTCTCCATATCCGCGCGCACCATCATGCGCACGAGTCCCTTGAAATCCACTTTGCGTTTCCAACCGAGCACCTGCTCCGCCTTTGACGAATCGCCCAAAAGCAAATCGACCTCCGCCGGACGGAAATACCGCGGATTGATCTCGACCAGCACCTTGCCCGTCTTCACGTCGAAGCCCTGCTCATCGACACCCTTGCCACGCCACGCAAGCTCGACGCCACCCTCGGCAAAGGCTGTCTCGACAAATTCCCGCACCGAGTGCGTCTCGTTCGTCGCCAGCACGAAATCATCCGGCTTGTCCTGTTGGAGAATGCGCCACATGCCTTCGACATAATCGCCCGCGAAGCCCCAGTCGCGCTTCGCGTCGAGATTGCCCAAAAACAGTTTTTCCTGTTTTCCGGCGAGGATTTTCGCCAACGCGATGGTGATTTTCCGCGTCACGAACGTCTCGCCCCGGCGCGGCGACTCATGATTGAACAATATACCGTTCGCCGCAAACATACCGTAGGATTCACGATAGTTGACCGCAATCCAGTAGCCGTACAATTTTGCCGCGCCATAAGGGCTTTTCGGATAAAACGGCGTCTTTTCGTTTTGCGGCGCCGTCTCCGGCAGTCCGCCGAAAAGCTCCGAGGTTGAAGCCTGATAAAACTTCGTTTTCACGCCGCTCTGATAGATTGCGTCAAGCAGACGGATTGTTCCGACGCCCGTTGTTTCCGCCGTATATTCCGGTACCTCGAAGGATACCGCCACATGGGACTGTGCGCCGAGATTGTAGACCTCGTCCGGTTTCACCTTTTGGATCAGCCCCGTCAGATTGCAGGAATCCGTCAAGTCGCCGTAATGGAGAAAAAACCGCTCCTTCAGCGACGCGTCGTCATACAAATGGTCAATCCTCTCCGTGCAGATGGTGCTGTGCCGCCGGACGACGCCGTGCACTTCGTACCCCTTGGACAAGAGCAATTCCGCCAAATACGAGCCGTCCTGCCCGGTAATGCCCGTAATCAATGCCTTTTTCATTTCGCAGTCCCCTTTGCGCCAAAGTCGCAATCTTATTTTCATTTTATTATAGCACAATTCCATCCGCAGAAAAACGAAAACCGCCCGACACGCGAGCGGTTTTCGTTTTTTCTGTTGTTGTCATTCGATGATCGTGATGCGGCCCTGGCCTTTCCAGTCCGCGTACTCGTCGCCGATTTTCGCGTTCTTGTGGTTCTGCACGTATTCCATGATCATGTCCACGTCTGTCATCGAGCCGTCGTCGATGAGCTTCGCGCCTTTGAACATCACCATGCCGTTGCCGCCGTCCTTCAGGATGTAGGTCGTGCCGCCGACGGTATAAATTTTGTTCAGGTCGATGGGCTTTCCGCCGATCATGACGTTCTTCACGCGGTACTCGCCCTTGACGCCGACGAAACGCCCCTGCGCGTCCATTTCCACCGTGGAGGGAACCGTGGCGTCAATGGTGTAGGTCATACCCGAGACTTGCAGGAAGCCGCCGTTTTCTTGGGGGTAACTCATCGCGCCGACTTCGAGGGCGTCCAAGAGTTTCTGGCCCGTGACCTCCACCGCCGAGCTCATGTTGCCGAAGGGAAATGCCGTCAAAAGGTCTTGATAGGTGAAGATGCCTTTCTGGATAGTGTTGCGGAGCGAGCCGCCGTTCACGATGGCGACGTCCGTATTCAGCACGGCGCGGTACGCGTCCGCCACAAAGTCGCCCATATTCGTCTCGCCGTTCCGGATGCGGCGGTCGCCCGTCGCCGGGTCGCCGTCCCGAAGCTCGACAAGCGCTTCGCCCACCGGCTGCCGCAGGATCGGCTCGAATTTCTTGTTTTCCTTCGCGATGACCTTCAAAATTTTCGGATCCGGCGCGGGCAAAGTCTCTTTCGTTTCCAACGTCGAGGCCATCGTGCCGTCGTCGTGCAGGACGAGCTTGCCGACCGTCTGCAACTTCGTGCCGGTCTGCGTAATCAGGACATCCTTGCCGTCCATGTTCTTCGCGGTGCGGACGGCGTACTGCTCATGGGAATGGCCGTCGATGATGGCCGTGACGCCTTTCGTGTTTTCCGCGATTGTCGTGCTCGACCAACGCGGCACCGCGCCGTCCATGCCGAGATGCCCGACGACGAACACAAACTCCGCGCCGTCCTTCTTCGCCGCGTCCACGGCCTTTTGGATGGCCGCGTAAAGCCTCGCGCCCGTGTCGTCCTCGGAGAAGCCATAAATGAATTTTCCTTTGTTGTCCTGGAAATATTTCGGCGTGGAGCTCGTCAGCGTCTCCGGCGTCGTCACACCGACGAAGCCCAGCTTGTGGCCGCCCGCCTCAATGATTTTGTACGGCGCCAGCGGCAGCTTGCCCGTGCGGAGGTCAGTGAAATTGCAGGAGGCATATTTCGTCTTCTGCAACTCATTCAGCCGAAAAAACTGCGGCATGCCGTAGTCAAACTCATGGTTGCCCGGAATCAGGAAATCGTAGCCGATGGCGTTCATGATCGTCACGATGGACTCGCCGTTTGAGAGCTTGCCGATCGGCTCGCCTTGCACCGCGTCCCCCGCGTCCACCAAGAGAACCGCGAAGCCCTGCTTCTTGAGGTCCTTCTTGTACTGGGAAAGTCGCGCGATGCCTGCGTGTTTTTCGACGCCGCAATGGATGTCATTCGTGTGCAGGATGACCACGTCCGCCGCCCACGCGCTCGCCGAAAACGCCAGCGTGAACACAGCCGCCAGCGCAAGGCTGAAAAACCGCCCAAACCGATGCTTCATAAAATCCCTTCCTTTTCAGAAATCTTGGAACCAATGTTATGATAGAAGATTCCATTGAAAATTGCAAGGGGAAATGTGGGCCGTTCTGTGGATAAAGCGAGAAAATATGTGGATAACCGCTGCGGAAAACACAGGGGCATCAGGCCGTTATCCACATAGAAAGATGTTTTGTAGATAAAAGTGTGGATAAATCCCCAAAGGTCAATACTTATCTATCAGAACTCCTGACGGACGCCGACGTACGTTGCTCTGCGGTCGCCGTCGTTCACGTCGTCCACCTGTCCGAAAAGGTAGGTGCTTTTGGCTACGCGAACGCTGGCCCTGGGGCGGAGGCGGACATTGTTCAGGTCGTAGGCATCGAGGGAGAAGCGCCAGCGGTCGCCCGCGTCGGCGTCGAGGCCGATGCCCACTTGGCTGTCGATGATGCCCGCTCTCGCGGTCAGGGCGCCCATTTTTTGCCCCGCCTGGAGATTGAAGCGGTTGCCCTCGCCGATCTCGTTGACGCCGATCTTGAACATACTCTTTTCCGACAGGTTCGCCGTCACATCGAAATTCGCGCGCCAGTTGCTTTCCTGTCCGCTGTACATGAGCTCCACGCCGGGCTTGATCGCGCCGCCGCCGAGACCGCTCATCATTTTGTCCGCTTTTTCCGTGACCTTCCGGGTGTTGTGCAGGACGGCCTTCAGATCCTCCGCGGTCTGCGGGTCGGTCACGATGCCTTCAAGGCTCTTGGCCATATTGTCGATGCGCGCGCTGGCCGTCGCGATGTTCGCCACCGTCATGCGGAGATTCGCCGCGGCCTCGCCATCGCCAGCGAAATCCTTGACGATTCCCTCGACCTCCTGCGCCGTGCCCGCGAGGCTCACCGACAGCATGGACAAATGCTGCACCATGCGGTTGATTTCGCCCTCGTTGTGCGCGGCCATGCGCGCGAATGTTCCGGTCATGTCGCGGACGTTGCCCGTAATGTCCTTCAGGTTGACCGCTGTGGCCACAAGGGAAGCGTTCATGTCGGGGTTGTTGATGACGGAGTTGATTCCGTTCAGCATTTCATGGGCCCGATCCACCAGCACCGACATCTTCGCCATCAATGTATCCATGCTCTCTTCCGGTGTGCCGCCCACGCGGTCCTCGGGGTCCAGATAGATGCCGGTGTCCCTCGCCGGCAGGATATTGATGTATTTCTCGCCGAGAAAGCCGCTGGAGCTGACCGTGATTTTCGACGCGTGGGGAATACGGATATCCTCGTTGACACGCATGGTGACAAGAACGTGCATTGCCTCGGCGGAAATGTCCGTCACCTTGCCCGCGGGCACACCCGCGAAACGCACCTCCGCCGCCGGGTTCAGCCCGACGACCTCGGGAAACGTAACATAAAGCGTGTACTGGCTCGGCCCGAACAGCGTGACGCCGGACAGCCCGACCAAGATTGCCGCCAGGAGCGCCAACCCGCAAAGGGTAAACGCTCCGACCTTGACTTCGTTTGACATACCCTTCCTCCTATTCCATCGCAAAGGCGCCGAGGAATTCCCGCACCCGCGGGTCCTTCAGCCGACGAAAATCTTCCGTTTTTTCCATCGCGATAATTTCGCCCTGATACAGCATCGCGATTCGGTTCGCCACGAGACAGGCGCTTTCCATATCGTGCGTCACGACAATCGAGGTGACGCCGAGTTTTTTTTGGGTCGCGACGATCAGGTCGTCGATTTTTCGCGTCATGACAGGATCCAGCCCCGAGTCCGGCTCGTCGTAAAAAATGATGGACGGGCCAAAGGCAAGCGCCCTTGCGAGGCTCACGCGCTTCTTCATGCCGCCCGAAAGCTCGCCGGGCATCATATCCTCCGAGTCCGGCAGCCCCACCAGCGAAAGCTTCTCGCGAACGATGTCCCGGATTTTGTCTTCCGAAAAATCGGTGTGCTCCCGCAGCCCGAAGGCCACGTTGTCCCCGACGGTCATCGAGTCGAACAGCGCCGAATACTGGAACACCATGCCCATCGAGAGCCGGACCTTGTCCAACTCATCCTCGTCCAGCTTCGAGATTTCCGTGCCGTCGATCCAGATCTCGCCCGCCGTCGGGCGGTCAAGGCCAATCATCAGGCGGAGCAGTGTGCTCTTGCCGGAGCCGGAGCCGCCGATCAAGGCCAGCGTCTCGCCGTCCTCCACCCGGAAGCCGACATCCCGCAGCACTTCTTTTGTCCCGAAGGATTTGTCCACATGTTTCAGTTCAATCATAGAACGCCTCTTTGGAACGGCTCAAGGGAAATTTTCTGCACCGTTCCTATTTGTAAAGAATCAAAGACAGGAAACAATTCATGATAAAAATTACGATGATGGCGCTGACCACCGACCGCGTGGTCGCGACGCCGACGCCTTCCGCCCCGGCGGGAGCCTTCAGGCCGCAATAGCAACCGAGCACCGCGATGAACATGCCGAACACCGCCGCCTTGACAAGGCCGCCGGTGATATCGTGCACCACCGTGAAAGTCGTGATGGAATTCCAATACAAATAGGAAGACACCCCCGACCAGCCCGTGGCAATCAGCCAGCCGCCCAGGATGCCGATGACATCGCCGAACACCGTCAGCACCGGCACCATCGCCATGCAGGCGAGCATCCGCGGCACGATCAGGTAGCCGATGGGGCTCGTCGCCATGACCCGGAGCGCGTCGATCTGCTCCGTGACCTTCATCGTGCTGATTTCCGCCGTAATGGCGGAGCCCACGCGGCCCGCCGCCACCACGCCGACCAGCACGGGGCCCAGCTCCCTGCCGATGGCGATGGCGATGACGGCGCCGATGGTGGACTGGGCGCCAAACCGAATAAACTCATGGGCGATCTGGAGTGTCATGACCATGCCCGTGAAGAGCAGCGTCAGCCCCACGATCGGCAGGGAATCCGCGCCGAGATGCGCCATTTGCCCAAAAACATGACGCATACGGGGCGGCCGCCTGAGCTGGCGGATCGTCTCCGCCAGCAACATCACGACCTCCCCGACATATTGCAGCCATTGGATCACAAAGCGGCCAACGCGCCCGACCAAGTCCTTCACCCTGCGCCTTCCTCCCACGGCAACGAACCTCGTCCGTTGCCATTGCAAATGATTTCATTTTATAATACTATTTTTCGCGTCAAGGTGCAAGGCCGCACCTTGACAAACAAAACATTTCCTATAAAATAGACACATATCCATTCGCGAAAGGAGAGCCAACCATGAGCGCCGAATCCAAAACAGCCGAAGCCGGGCATCCCGGCGCGGCTCTCGCCGTCATGCTCGAGCGCGTGGGCATGCCGCGAAAGGAACTCGCCCTTCGCGCGGGCGTTTCCGAAAAATACGTCGATTCCGTCTTGGACGGCGCGAAAGACATCTCCTTCCCCTTCGCGAAACGGTTGGAAAGCGCCCTCGGCGTACCCGCGGGGAAGTGGCTCGACATGCAGGCGCGATACGACGAAGCCTGCTTCGAGCAGCGCGAGCGTGAGAGCATCCACCCGGAAGAGCTGGAAATTCCGCTCCGCCTCGCCGCCGTCATTCCCCATCTGAAAAAACACAAGCTGCTCCCCGAGACGGCCGACGACATCGACGCCATTCTCGCCCTCCGGAAATTCTTGGGCGTCAGCGACCTCCGCAAAATCCCGGAGATCACCTACACCGCCGTTTACCGCGCCCGCCATCGGGGCAGCGGCGAGATCGACCCCTATGCGTTGCTCGCATGGCAGCAGATGTGCCAGCGGCTGACGGAAAGCGCGCTGACCGCGCCCGCCATGGACATCCAAAAGCTCGGGGACAGCCTGCCCGCCATCAAGCATCTGATGCTTTACACGGAAGAGGAAATCCCCTTTCATCTGGAAAAGGCCTTCGCCGCCTGCGGCATCGCTTTCCGCCTCGTCCCGCACGTCGAGGGCGTCCCGGCGCGCGGATTTGTCCGCCGGATGCCGGACGGGCGCGGCATGCTGTGCCTGACCGCCCGCAGGGAGCGGCAGGACATTTTCTGGCTCGCGCTGTTCCGCGAGATCAGCCGCATCGTAAACGGCAACGCGAACTTCGTCGACTTCTTCCTGACGGAAACGGGCGAAACCTATATCGACAAATTCACCGACGACATCCTGATTCCCCCGAAAGGCTACGCGCGCTTCGTCCAGAACGGCGACCTCTCCCCCGAAATCATCCGCCGTTTCGCGGAAAGCCAGATCGTCCCCGAGCACATCGTCCTCACCCGCCTGATGCGCGACGGCCTGTTGGAAGAAACGAACGAAATCAGGGCGCGCCTGCCGGAATACACTTGGGCCAAACTATAAAAGCGCCGCTTTCACGAGAAAGCCGCGCTTTTTTTCATGCGATGGATGTCTGCTTCCATGCGGGCAAGACAAAAACCTCCAAAGCCGCTCTTCGGGGCGGCGTTTTTATATCAGCCGCTCCTCCAGGCAGCTCTCGATGGCTTCCTCAATCGCGTACCGCGTCATGTCGAGGGACTTGCCCTTTTCCATGCATGCCTCGTACAAATCGCTCAGTTCCTTGCCGCGCAAATTTCCCTCGCTGCGGGCCGCCGCGTATTTGCGGCAGAGATCCATGAACTCCCTGTTTTCCTCCATCTATCGTTCCTCCCGTAAAGAACGCCCCCGCCCCATTGCAGGGCAGGGGCGTCGTTTTTGTTTCTATTTCTTTTCCTTGTCCGCCTGATATTTCGCGATGATTTCCTCCGCGATCTTCTGCGGCATCTCCTCGTAATGGGAGAACTCCACCGAGAAGTCGCCGCGGCCCTTCGTCTGGGAGCGGAGCTCCGTCGCGTACTTGTAAAGCTCCAGCGCCGGGATCTGCGCCTTGATTTCGCTCATGTCGCGGCCCTTCGACTCCATGCCGAGGATTTTCGCGCGCTTCGTATTGAGCTGCCCCATGACATCGCCCATGAAATATTCCGGCGCGGTAATCGTCATATCGAAAATCGGCTCCAGGAGCGCGGGGCTCGCGTCCATGACGCCCTTCTTCAGCGCGATGGCCGTCGCCGTCTTGAACGCCGCTTCCGACGAATCCACCGTATGATAGGAACCGTCGTACAGATTGACCTTCACGTCGACCACCGGGAAGCCCGCGAGAATACCGGCCGCCAACGTCTCCTCGGTGCCTTTCTCGACCGCCGGGATATACTGGCGCGGCACACTGCCGCCGAAAATCGTCTCGGTGAACGCGTTGCCCTCGCCCGCAGGCTGCGGGCTGATCTCCAGCCAGACATGGCCGTACTGGCCGTGGCCGCCGCTCTGTTTTTTGTGCTTGCCCTCGACCTTGACGCTCTTCCGGATGGTCTCGCGGAGCGCCACCTTCGGCTCGCGGAAATCGACCTCGGCGCCGTATTTCCTCTGGATGCGCTCTTTCAAAATCTCAAGCTGCACCTCGCCGATGCCGCGCACCAGTGTTTCCTTCGTTTCCTTGTTCTTGACAATCTGGATTGTCGGGTCCTGGTCGCTTTCCTTGCCGATGGCGGAGAAGACCTTGTCCTCCTCGCCCTTCTTCACGGGGTAAGCGGAGAACACCATCATCGAGCCGGGATACGCGGGCGCCTCGAACAAGATCGGCGCGGACTTATCCGCCAACGTGTCGCCGGTCTTCGTGACGGCCAGCTTCGCCACCACCACGATGTCTCCGGCGTGGGCCTTCGCCAACGGGATCTGCTGCTTGCCCTGCATGGTGAACAGGCCGGACATGCGCTCCTCCGCCTCGCGGTTGACATTGTAATAAGTGCCGTCGCCCTTCATCTCGCCGGAAACGACCCGCAGGAACGTCAGCCGCCCGACAAACGGGTCCACGATGGTCTTGAACACCTGCGCCGCGAACGGGCCGTCCGTGCCGCGCTCCACCGGGTCTTCCGTTTTCGCATCGGTGGCGATGAACGTCCGGTCCTCCGGCGACGGCATCAGCGCGCCGAGACCTTTCAGCAATTTCTTGACGCCGATATTCTGGGTCGCCGAGCCGCAGAACACGGGGAAGACCTTCGCGGCCTTCACGCCCGCCGCCAACGCCTCGCGAATCTCATCCTCCGGGATGTCCTCGCCCTCCAGGAATTTTTCCATCAGCTTGTCGTCGAAATCCGACAGCGCCTCGATGAGCTGCTGCCGCGCTTCCTCGACGGCCTCCTGCATGAACTCGGGGATGTCGGCCACAAGCTCCTCCTCCTCGTGGGTGATGATCTTCATGTGCAGCGTCAAAAGGTCGGCGACGCCCTGGAAGGTGTCTTCCTTGCCGATCGGGAGCTGCACCGGGACGATGCCCGACCCGAAACGCGCACGAAGCTCATCCACCGCGCGCTCAAAGTCCGCGTGCTCGCGGTCCATCTTGTTGACGAAAACCGCGCGGGGCAGTCCCATATCCTCGACGGCCAGCCACGCTTTTTCCGTGCCGGTCTCCATGCCGCTCGGGGCGGAGACAACAATCAAGGCCGCGTCCGACGCGCCCAAAGCCGCAATCATCTCGCCGACGAAATCGGGATAGCCCGGCGTGTCGATGAAGTTCATCTTGCAGCCGCGCCACTCGACAGCGGCCAATGCGCTGGAAATGGATAGCTTGCGCTTGCTTTCCTCCGGCTCGTAGTCGAGCGCCGAAGTCCCGTCGTCCACCTTGCCGAAGGGGCGCGCGCCGCCCGCGTTGAAAAGCGCGGCATCCAAAAGGCTCGTCTTTCCCGTCCGCCCATGGCCGATAACGGCGATATTCCTCAGGTCCGCGCTTTGATATTCCTGCATTCCGATCCCTCCTACTCTCGGAAGCGCCGCCCATCTCGCCGGGGAACGCTTCTCATATATCTATAATATTCGTTCTTTTTCAGACATTTCCTTCTTTTTTTTTGAAAAAGCGAAAGAAAATATAACAGGCGAACCCCACCGAAAAATTTTGAAGTAAGAAATTCTTACCTCAAAATTTTTCATCCCGACGAAACCGCGTCATTTCGGCGGACTTTCTCCGCAAAAACAAAAAATCCGCCGACGGTACAAATCGGCGGAGCCAAAAAGGAAAGGAGTGTGCCGGTTCATTCCAGCGTCGCGGTGCCGTCGTTGTTCAGCGTAACCTGATGCGTGGAAAGCAGATCGATGTTGAACCAGGCGATGCTGCTGCCGTCCCCGAAAATCGCGTTGATATCCCAGTACTGCGTGTTGCCCGCGCCGAAATTCACATGAACCGCTTTGCCGTTCGGCAGGATGTCGGAACCCAAAATATCCTCTTCCCAGTTGTCGGTGCTGGCGGGGCTGACGTTGACCCTGTGGATCGGGTAGCCGGTGTTGTTCACCAGGACGAAATCCTGCGCGCCCGCGAAAGCGGCGGCGGACAGCGCCGCGACGAAGAGAGCGGCCAGAAAAACCACTCGGATGGCCTTGAGTTTCTGCATAACGAAAACGCCTCCTAACATACAATGGAAGATCCCGGACGGAAAACGTGTACCCGCCTCCCGCAACCGGAAGAGCGGTTCTCCTCCGATTTGCGCTTATTATACCACAAGGGCATATATTCGCACTAAGTTCGCGCTTCGCCTTCGGCTCGCGTTCCCTAAGTGCTCATATTATACCATCAATTTCCGGAAATACAACCGCGCGACGGCGGAAAAACAACGTGAGCGGCGTTCGCTTTGCCGTTCACGCCGAAAATTTGTCGTTCACGCCGGTTTTGTTGACAACTGAAAAAACAGGTGTAAGGTGTAAGGTGTAAGATGTAAGATGACGGAAAAGCGCCCTTCCCCTGCCAAAGTCAATCCGGGCCATCCGATGCCCGTGCGCCCGCTCCGCTCCAGTACATCAGGAGCTTCACCCAACCGTCCGCCTGCGTGAAAATCACTTCCGCGCCGTACTTTTTGCTGAAATTCCGCAGCGAGGCCATGCCGGTGCCGTGGCCGTGCTCCGACGCGGCCGGCAGGCCGTCGTCGCCGACGCGGACAGGCGCGTCGAAGCGGTTTTTCACGGCCAGCGCGTACTGCGTCCCGTCGCAGGCCAGGGAGACGGCGATTTCCCGCCGCCCCTCCGGCTGCCTGCGGCTCGCGATGATCGCGTTCTCGATGACGTTGGAGAGCAGGATGGCGAGATCGCCGTCGCTGCGGCGCGAGCCGCCCGAGGCATCGAGATTCGCGCCGCAGGACACCCGGATTCCCTCTTTGGCCGCCATCTGCACATAGACCGTCAGCGCGGCGTTCACGACGGGGCTTTTGCAATACGCGGAGATTGGCCTCGCCAAAAGATCCTTGTCCTGCTCCTCGATCAATTTGCGCGCTGCCGCGACATCGCCGGAATCCAAAAGCGACGCCAAAAGGCGGTTGTAATGCCGGAGGTCGTGGCGGACGCGCCGTACGTCGTCGGCCCGGGCTTCCAAAAGCAGGGCTTGGGATTCCAGCGCGTGGAGCTGCTGCGTCAAAAGCTCGTTCGTGTGCCGCTCCTCCCGGATATCCGCCGCGCGCTTGCCCGCATACAGCGCGTATTGGTAAAGCGAAAAGCCCCAGAACAGCAAAAAGAAACGGGAAATCCTGTCCGTCCAGGTGTACATCAAAGGCCGCTCAATCAGCGTGATCAAGGGAGAGGCGCAAAGGCCCAACGGCAGGATCGCGAAACACCAGCCGGCCAGGGAATTCCCGGCGAACAGCGTCGGCGGCAGGAGATTCCGAAAAATCCGCCGCTCCATCGGCAGCAAGAGCAGGAAAAACACAATGTACAGCGCCGTTTGGACAGGCAGGCGGTCGGAGCCGGCGCCGTAATGCGGCGGAAGCAGGGTCAGGATCAGTGTGCCGCTCGCCGTATGCAGCAGCGCGAACCAAAGGGTCTGCATCCCCAGCACGAACGTGTGGCGCATCCCCTCGTTCCGGATGACGAGCAGCGAGAAACCGAAAAACGGGATCCAGCCGACATACTGGATACGCTTGAAAGTCTCGACGCCGACGCCCGCATGGAGAAAATACGCTTGGTACAGGACGCAGGAGACGGGCATCCAGAGCAGGATGTATTTTCGCAGGCGGGCGCGCGCTTCCGGCGCGAGCCCCGCCTCAAAGGGAAGATAGCGCAGGTACGCGCCGATGGCTTGGATCAGCGTGAGGCCGACCGCCATCCCGATCGCAAGGGGCATGCCTTATCCCTCGTTTCTTGTGTTGCTTTTTGCAAAATGCTACAATAAATTATACTATGCCGCAAGGAAAAAGGAAAGGACAGCGGAAAGCTGCCGCCCCTTGCCCATGCCATGCCGCCCCTCCCAAACCAACCGGAAAGGAGCACAGCGATATGCATCTGCCCACGTTTTTCGGCGAAGGAAAGCCGCTCCGCCTTGCGCTCGCGATTTTGGCCGCGGGACTGCTGCTGGCGGCGTTGTTCCGCTTCACCGCTGCGCCGGAGGAGCCGCCGCCGAAAGTCGGCTTCATCATTCTCGGCGACATCCGGGATCCCGGGTGGAACGCCTCCCACTACGAGGGCATCCGCGCCGCCTGCGACGCCCACGGGGCGGAGCTTTTTGTGCGCGACCATGTGCGCCCCTACAGCGGTGAATGCCAGAAAGCGGTGTGGGATTTGGCGGGGAGCGGCTGCCGCCTGATTGTCCTGGCGAGCTATGAATATCCGGACGAGATCAAGGACATCGCGGGCAATTACCCTGAAGTGTCCTTCGCGGCAACCTCCGCGTCGGCCTACGCGACGAACATGACCTCCTATTTCCCGCGCATGTACCAAGGGCGTTACCTCGCCGGGGCCTTGGCCGGGCTCCGGACGAAAACGGGCGTCATCGGCTACGTCGCCGCCATGCCGAACGCGGAAATCTGCCGCGGCATCAACGCCTTTGCCCTCGGGGCGCAAAAGACGAATCCCGGCGCAAAAGTCGTGGTCGCGTGGAGCGGGGCATGGGAAGCGCCGGAAAAGGAACGGGCGCTGACGGAGCGGCTGGTCCGGGAAGCGGGCGCGGATATTTTGGCCTGCCATCAGGACGATGCGGCCGTGGCCGAGACGGCGGATCGGCTCGGCACCGACTTCATCGCGTACAACGCGCCGATTCCCGAGGGCCTCACCCATGGCCTTGCCGCCATCCGTTGCCGATGGGACATTTATTATGACGACATCCTGCGCCGTCACCTGAAAGGCGAGCTGAACGCGGTGAAAAAGCGCTGGGTCGGCATCGACCGCGGCGCCGTGCTCCTGGACGAGGTGGCGCCGTCGATTTCCGCCGACATCCGGGGGCAGCTCTATTACCTGCGGCGGGACCTGGCCAACGGGCAACTGATTTTCATCGGCCCGATTTATGACAACCGGGGCGTTCTCCGCTGCGAGCCGGGGGAGACCATCAGCGACGACACGCTCCTCTCTTCCGTGGATTGGCTGGTGCGGGGGGTGACCGTCCTTGAATGAAATGACGCGAAAAGCGGGGCGTTCCCTGGACTCCCTGCGAAAAATGCTAGCCGTCGCGGTCGCCCTCGTCTTCGTCACCCTTTGGGCGGGCCACAGAACCAACGTGCTCCTGACCCGCACCTTGGAGCGGACGGTGGCGCGGCAGGCGGCTGACCTCTCCGTCATGGCGGAGGAACGGTTCGGGCAGGAATTCCAATCGCTTTCTCTGGCGGCCGGACTCCTTTCCTCCGCACCCGGCGAGGAAGAAACGGCGAGGATTCTGGCGGAGCTGGAAGGCGGCGGAAACGACGTTTCCGTCGGCATCCTCTCGGTGGAAGGAAAAGCCCTGTCCGGCGGTTTCCTCTCCCGCTGGGATTTCCTGTCCTTGCCCCAAGCCTTTCGCGGCCAAAACTTGATGGACTATTGCCCGGGAAAGGGCTTGCTGTTTGCCGTGCCCATCCGGCGCGGCCCCAACATCCGCGCCGTGCTGTACCGGCTTTACCGGAACGAGGTCCTGACGGACCGCTTCAGCCTGACGAACTATCATCCGTCGATACGCCTTTTGCTGCGAAGCACGACGGGGCTGCTCATTGTGCCGTACAAAAATTACGGCGCGGACGACAAGGCGTTTTTCGAGGCGCCCGCAGTCCGGGCGGCTTTCGCGGACATCCGCGAGCGGCTGGGGACGCGGCGCGCGGCGGCCGCCCATGTAAAGGTCGGCGGGACGGAGTATTTCCTGTTCGGCTCGGATTTGCCGGAAACGAATTGCGCCGTGGCGGGCTACATCCCCGCGTCGGCGGTGGCGGGCGACATCGCCTTGGTGCAGGAGCGGCTGCGCCGCTCCATCGGTTCGCTGCTGCTGATTTTCCTCATCGTGGGCGTCTACTTGTTCCGGGCGCGGGAAAAAGCGGCGGAAAGCGAAGCCCTCCGCCGCGAGAAAGCCGCCGCGAACCTCGCGAACCGGGCGAAGAGCGAATTCCTCGCCAACATGAGCCACGAGATCCGCACACCCATCAACGCGGTGCTCGGCATGAACGAAATGATCCTGCGCGAAGGAAAAGACCCCGCCGTCGCCCGCTACGCGAAAAACATCCGCTCCGCGGGCCGGACGCTCCTGGCCCTCATCAACGACGTGCTGGACTTTTCCAAGATCGAATCCGGCAAAATCGAGATCGTGGAAGTCGACTACCGCCTCTCGGAGCTTCTGGGGAACGCCGTCAACATGGCAAAGCCGAGAGCCGAGTCCAAAGGGCTCGCCTTCGGGCTGGAAGTGGACGGGACGCTTCCCGATGCGCTGTTCGGCGACATGACGCGGGTGCAGCAGATCGTCGTGAATCTTTTGACCAACGCCGCCAAGTACACGGAAAAAGGCAGCGTAAATCTCCGCGTCTCGGGCGAGCGGGACGCGGAGAAGGGCATCGTTGCCCTGAACTTTGTCGTGCGGGATACGGGCATCGGCATCCGCGAGGAGGACAAGGAAAAACTGTTCAAGCAATTCGAGCGGCTGGACAGCGTCCGGAACCGGAGCGTCGAAGGCACGGGGCTGGGCCTCGCGATCACCAAGCGGCTCGCGACCCTGATGGGCGGCGACGTCGTTTTCGAGAGCACCTACGGCGTCGGCTCCGTCTTCACGGCCACGCTGCCACAGAAAATCGACAGCGACGAGCCCATCGGCGATTTCGCGGCGCGCCTGTCGGAGCCGGGGGACGAACCGGCCTACCGCGCCTCTTTCTACGCGCCGGACGCGAGAATCCTCGTGGCGGACGACAACGAGATGAACCTTTTGGTCGTCGAGGGGCTGCTGAAAAAAACGGGCGTCCAAATCGAAGCCGTGACCGACGGCCGAAGCGTCCTGGAGCGGCTCGAACAAGAACGCTACGACGCGGTGCTGCTCGACCACCGGATGCCCGGCATGGACGGCGTCGAGACGCTCCACGCCGCGAAGAAGCTGCCGAACGCGGAAGGCACCCCCTTCCTGATCCTCACGGCGGACGCCGTCGCGGGGATGCGGGAACAGTTCCTCGCGGAAGGCTTCGACGACTATCTGGCGAAGCCGTTGGACGGCGCGACGCTAGAATGGACGCTGATGCGCTTCCTGCCGACGGACAAGGTGCGCCCCGCGAAAGAGGCGGACGCGCCGCCCGCCGAGCGGGCAACGGCGCCGCAGGCGCCGGAACAGGAACCGGCGGAAGAGCCGCCTGTCCTCGACAAAGCCTTGGGGCTTCGATACTGCGGGAATTCCGAGGAATTCTACCGGGAAATGGCGGGCCTGTTCTGCAAACTGCATCCCCGGAAAAAAGCGCAAATCGAAGCCGCCTTCCTGGAAGAACACTGGAGCGACTATGTGACCTGCACCCACGCGCTGAAATCCACCGCCCTGTCCATCGGCGGCCAGCGCCTCTCGGAAGCGGCAAAGACAGCCGAGAACTTGGGAAAGCGCTTCCTCTCGGGCGACACGGACGCGGCGGAAAAAGAAAAAATCCTCGCGGAAATCCGGAACCTCCAAGGGAAGCTCTCGGCGCTTTACGACGAGTTTGCCGCCACAGTGCGGGCTCGCATCGAGGAAACGGACGAACCGAGGGAAAATAAAGGACGGTGAACGCCATGCGGATCGCAATCGTGGAAGACGACGAAAGGGACATGGAACAGCTTCGCGGCGTGATCGACGCCTACACGGCCAGCCGCAATATGCTCGTCGAGATTGATGCCTTCTCTTCCGGCCCGGATTTTTTGCGGGACTTCGAGGCGAAAAAATACGATCTGGTCTTTTTCGACAACTACATCGGAAACGGCCTCGGCATCGACCTCGCGCGCAAGGCGCGGGCGGCGGACGACGAGGTGGAATTCGTCTTCGTCAGCATGAGCTCCGAATTCGCGGTCTCGGGATTTGACGTGCGCGCGCTCCATTACCTGCTCAAGCCCGCCGGGAGCGACAGCATCGCGCAGGTCTTCGAGCGGTTCCGGAAGCACACGCAAAAACCGGAAGCGCCGATGATCGAAGTGACGAGCGACTACCACCCGGTTTTGATTCCCGTCCCTTCCGTCCGCTTCATCGAGGTCATCGACAAAACGTGCTTCATCCGCGCAAAGGAGGACGTGCCGGTCCGCCTGTCCCTGGAGAAACTCATGGAACTGTTGCCGCCGGACATTTTTGTCCGTACGCACAAAAGCTACGCGGTGCGCCTCGGAGCCATCCGGTCCATGGAGCAAAACGAATTCCTGCTCCAAAGCGGCGACAGCGTCCCCATTGGGCGCTCCTACCAAAGCAGCTGCAAAAGCGCCTTCATCGAATACCTGGCGAACCGGCCGGCGGACGGGCAAGCCCTCCCTGACCCATCTTCGCCATGAAAGGATGTTTGCCATGAAACGAAAACTGCGCAAAAGGCTCGCCGCCCTCGCGGTCTCCGCGTTCTTCCTTCTGGCGGGCTGCGCCTCGGACATGAGCGCCGCGTCCCACGCGAAACCGGGGGCGGATTTTTCCGACAGCGGCAACGCCTCCGATACGTGGGTGATTTATTGGTATCTCTGCGGCACCGACCTCGAATCGGAACTTGGCGCGGCCTCCGAGGACTTGGCGGAGCTGCAAAAGGTAAAGCTGCCGCCCAACGTCAAGGTCGTGATCCAGACCGGCGGCGCGAACCAATGGCAGACGGGCGGCGTACCGGCGAACGGCACGGGACGCTTCGTCTACGACTCGGACGGCCTCCAAAGCCTCGGCGAGACGGCGGACGCGGACATGGGAACGGGCGCGGGGCTTTCGGACTTCCTGCGCTTCGGCAAGGAAAATTTCAGCGCCGACCATCGCGTCTTCGTCTTTTGGGACCACGGCGGCGGCAGCGTTGGCGGCCTCTGCCTCGACGAGCGCACCCGTAACATGATCAGCCTCGACGACGTGCGCGGCGCCTTTGACAGCGTCTACGGCGCGAATCCCGACACGCCGCCCTTCGAGATCATCGGCTTCGATGCCTGCCTGATGGCGACGGTGGAAACCGCCCAGATGGCTTCCAAGTATGCCGATTATCTCCTGGCATCCGAGGAGTCGGAACCGGGCATCGGCTGGTATTATACCGACTGGGTGACCCTGCTCAGCCGCAACACCTCCACGCCGACGGTTACTCTCGGCAAGCGGATTGTGGACGATTTCGTCACTATGTGTGCACGCCAGTGCCCGGGGCAGGATACCACGCTTTCCCTTAC
>JAFVAI010000103.1 GCA_017480545.1 Schwartzia sp. (in: firmicutes)
AGGCTGCCGCGTTATAATACTAATCGCAGTTAGGATTTTTAAATCCTTACTGCGATTGCATGAGACGTCAGACGCGCTTTGGCGCGGCTGTAGCCTGCGAAGCAGGCGCATCTCAGGTCAAAATTTTATTTAAAATTTTGGTCTGAGATGCGTATTAAGGAACAAAAAAGTGACTGCCGCACGTTTTCATGTTCGTGCGGCAGCCACTTTTTTGTACCCTTATCTTGCCGTGCCGATTTTCCCTTTTGCGGCCATCGTCTGCTGCGTCACCTGATCGACCAAGTTGTCGTACATCATGTCCGCGATGCCGAGGCCGCCGGATTTTGCCACGTTCTGCATCAGCTCGGTATCGAGCATCGAATGCCAGATTTTTTCGCCCTGGCTTTCGCCGAACAGCGTATTTTCCGGCACGGTGTTCCTCATTTCCTTGAACATGATATCGAGAAACATCGCCTCAAAGCCTTGGCACGCCTCGCGAAGCTTCTTCGACTCCGCCTCGGCGGAAATGCCGGACGTGTCCACGGAAAGCTTGGCCCGCTCGATGGACTCCGTCGCCTTTTTCAGCGACTCCTCAAACCGCGCCGCGTCCGCCTGTATCCGGGAAGACTCGCGCGTCGTATTCCGCGTCCCCCAACCCGACGCACCTTGCAGCGTGTCCACACCCATAGCTCCGTTGATCATGCCATCACCCCGTCAAATGATTTCCAGTTCCGCATGAAGCGCGCCCGCCGCCTTGATCGCCTGCAAAATCGAAATGATGTCGCGCGGCGTCGCTCCCACGGAGTTCAACGCGCCCACAATATCGCTGACGTTCGCCGTCGCGTCGAGCACGATGGTATTCGCGCGCTCTTCGGCCACGTCGACGCTCTGGTTCTTCGTCACCACCGTGCTGCCCACGCTGAACGGCGTCGGCTGATTCACGTCCTCTTCCGTCTCGATGCTGATGGAAATGCCGCCCTGCGCGATGGCGATGCTGTCCACCGATACATCGCCGCCCATGACAATCGTTCCGGTGCGCTCGTTCACCACGACCTTCGCGATATTGTCCGGCATGATGGGAAGTTCTTCCAGACCCGCCACAAAGCTGACAAGATTATTGCGGAAATGCGGCGGGATGTGAACGTCCACCCGTCCCGGATTCGCCGCCGAAGCGACGCCCGCGTAGCGCGCGTTGATCGCCTGCGCGACCCGCGCCGCCGTTGTGAAATCCGGCTGCGCCAAGGACAGCGAAATCGTGCCGTCCTTGCCGAGATCCTCCTCCACCGTGCGCTCGACGATCGCGCCGTTCGGCGTCAGGCCCACCGTCGGGAAATTTTTCTGCCGCGTATTGCCGCCGCCGTTGCCCGCCGTAAAGCCGCCCGTCGAAACCGCGCCCTGCGCCACCGCGTAGACCTCGCCGTTGCCCGCTTGGAGCGGCGTCTGTATCAATGTGCCGCCCTGGATGCTCTTCGCGTCGCCCATCGACGAAACCGTCACGTCGATGGTGTCGCCCTCGCGGACAAACGGCGGAAGCGTCGCCGTCACGACCACCGCCGCCACGTTCTTCGTCTTCAGGGAAGCTTGGTCGATCGTCACACCAAAGCGCCGGAGCATATTCGCCACCGACTGCAAGACTTCCAACGTCTTGTTCGAGTCGCCGGTGCCATTGAGGCCCATGACGAGCCCATAGCCGACGAGCTGGTTTGCCCGTACGCCCTGCACCTTCGCGATGTCCTTGATCCGCGTGACCGTGGACTCCGCGAACGCGAGGCCCGAAACGGACAAACAAAGGAGCGCCGTGAAAAGCGCAACCCATTTTTTCATGACATATCCTCCCAATCAGAACAGGATATTGAAAATCTGCGTCAAAATGCCCTGCCGCTGCTTCGAGTTCAGAGGCCCCTTGCCGTCGAAGCGGATAGTCGCGTCCGCCACCTGGGAGGACGGCACCGTATTGTTGTAGGATACATCATCCCGGCGCACCACGCCGCGAAGCGTGATTTTGTGCTCGTTCTTGTTCTGCCAGATGGACTGGGTGCCCTCGATGACCATATTGCCGTTCGGCTCCACATCGACGACCGTCACCGTCACGCGCCCCGACGCGCGGTTCGTGCTGGACGCCGAGCCGTCCGCCTTCCAGTCGTCCGAGCCGCTGATGGACGCCGGGAAAATACTGTTCAGGAAGTCAAAAACACCGACGCCCGCGTTCATGTTCACATTGCCGGACTTGGAATTCGCGCCGGACTTCGTCGCTGAGGTCGTCGCCGTCTCGCTGATGACAATCGTCAAAATATCGCCCACATCCCGCGCCTTGCGGTCGGCAAAATAGGTGCTCTCGGTATGCCCTTTGCTGTCCGCCCAAAGAGACTGCGCCGACGCGGGAACCGCCGTCGCCAACAGCAAAGCGGAAAGCCCCGCGGCCATCAAAAGCCGCCCGTGCTTCTTCATGCTCTCGCTCGTCCTTTCGTCATTTGTGTACAATCTCCACCGTATACTCGTCCACAATCCGCCCGCGAAGCACCTTTCTCGAAGCCGTGTTCCGCACACGGATAATCTTTCCCGCGCCGCCCGCTTCCAAAGCGACCCCGTCCATCTTGACCTCGACGCCGTTCAGGCGCGAAACCAACGTGACCGGCGCCCCCGCTTTCAAAAGATCGGGCGTTTTCAGCATCGTCCGCAAAATCGGCGTCCCGATCGCGAGGGGACGCGAAAGCGTCTTGCCGACGAGCTCGGCGCCGTCCGTCACAAAATTTTTCCCGCGCGAGCCGAGCTCCTGCTCCTCGAAGCGGAAATCCGAATCCGTCAGCGGCTGTCCCGGCACCAACGGACGCGCCGCCACCGCGACTTGGTCGAACACATGGAGCTTGAACTGGCACTTGACCTGCCGGAACGGTACGCCCTCGACGGAAACATCCAAATAAACTGCCGTATTGCCCCAAAACCGAAGCCCGTAAGGCATCGACGGCAGAAAGGCGAGAACGCCCTCCGGCGCGCGCACATTGCGCGGGATATGCACAAGCTCCACCGTATAGCGGCGCGTATCGCCCGAAGCGCGCATCATCTCGTCGATAAAATCGGTCGCCCGTTGCCGAAGCTCCTCGCGGGAAATCTCCTGCGGGTAAATCTCCTCCCGCGTCGTCCCATAGGCCAGTCCCACAGTTGCTGCCGTCATCCAGAAGCAAAACGCCAACCAGCAACAACACAGGCGTTTCATATCATTTTACCGTTTCAGGCCGTTGGCGATTTCCAGCATCGAATCCGAGGTCGTGATGGCTTTCGCGTCCGACTCGTAAGCGCGCTGCGCCACAATCATATTGACCATTTCCTCGACGACCTGCACATTTGACATCTCCAGTACCGACTGCACCAATGTGCCGCGCCCTTCCTCGCCGGGATTTCCTTCCAACGCCTGCCCCGACGCGTCCGATTCATACAAAAGATTATGCCCGCGGGAAATCAACCCGGCGGGATTGACAAAGCGCGCAATCTGGATGACCCCCACCTGCTGCTGCACATTGTCGATAATCTGCGACACGCGCCCGTCGGAAGAAATCGTAATCGCGTCGTTCGGAACACCGTCGTCAAAAGCGATATTGTCGGCCAACGGGTAGCCGTCCGTCGTCACGAGGCGGTTGTTCGAGTCGCGTTTGAAGGAACCGTCCCGCGTATAGGCAATCGTGCCGTCCGGCAACTCGATACGAAAGAAGCCGTCGCCCTCGATCGCCACATCCAACGGATGTTCCGTGGACTGCAGATTGCCCTGCGTGAAAATGCGCTGGGTCGCCGCGAGACGGTCGCCGAGGCCGATCTGGAGGCCCGTCGGGTACGTGGAATCCGCGCCGCTCTCCGCGCCCGCCGGACGCAGTGTTTGGTACAAAAGATCGTGGAACTCCGCGCGAACCTTTTTCCCGCCGTACGTATTGACATTCGCCAAATTGTGCGCCACCACGTCCATATTCGCCTGCTGCGTCTTCATGCCCGACGCCGCGGACCAAAGCGATCGCATCATAAAAAATCCGCTCCCATCTCTGCAAAAATAGACAAACCTTTCTCTGTCCTTATATCGGAAAATTGTCCGGAAAACTTAACCCTTTGAAAAAAATTAGGGCTAAATTCCTTATATATTACAACCTGCCGACCTCGTTCACCGAATGGTCGAGCATCGTGTCCTGCGTCGTGACCGCCTTGGAATTCGCCTCGTAAATGCGGTAATTGTCGATCAAATCCACCATCTCATTGATGACATTCGCGTTCGACCGCTCCAGGACGCCCTGCTCGATGGTGCCCGTCGCCGGGCGCGGCTCCGCGCCCTCCTGCGGATAGAAAAGGCTGTCGCCCTGCTTCAGCACCGCGCGCCTGTCCTCCGCCTCGCCGAACTCCACAAAGCCCAGCGTGTCCACCAACGCGCCCCCCGCGTAAATGCCGCCCTCCGGCGTCACAATGATCTCCGGCGCGTCCGCCGGAATCGTGATCGGGCGGCCCTGCCGGGAAAGCACCGCCCGCCCGTCCGAGTTCACCAGCTCGCCGTTCGCCGCGCGGTAAAAATTCCCGTTGCGCGTATAGCGAAGCCCCTGCGGCGTATCAATGACAAAATACCCGTTCCCGCTGATGGCCAGATCAAAGGAATTGCCCGTCGTCATCATCGTGCCCTGCACATGGTCGGTGGCAATCTCCGACGTATACGCCCCAAGCCCAAGCGTCCCCACCACAGGCGGGCGGCGGTCAAGGGAAAAGCCCTTGAAATCCGTCACCTTGATAGGCACGTCGTCCTTGATGCGCCGAATCAGCATCGGCCGGAATTCCTCGTTCAGCGCGCGGTCGCGCTTGAATCCCGTCGTATTCACATTCGCCAAATTGTTCGCGATGACCGCCGTGCGCTTTTCCTGCGTAATCATGCCCGCCGCGCCGGTATAAAGTCCACGCCACATAAGCTCTCACCCCGTAGAAAAATATCAGTTGCCCGACAGCACACTGTCCAAGCTCTGCCCATCCTTGACCCGGTCGACGAACTCCAACGCCCTGCCCGTGCCGACAGCCACACAGGACAGCGGGTCGTCCGCCAGCATCGCGGGAATCCCCGTCTGGTGGCGGATCCGCTCCGCCAACCCGAACAGCATCGAGCCGCCGCCCGTCAGGATAATCCCCCGGTCCATGATATCCGACGCCAGCTCCGGCGGCGTCTCCTCCAAAACCTTTCTCACGCAGTCCACGATTGCCGACACCGGCTCTTCCAACGCCTCGGCGATTTGCGCCGTCGTCACCGCGACGCCCTTCGGCAATCCCGTATAGAGGTCGCGCCCCTTGACATCCATCTGCGCGTCCCGTGCCGTGGGATAAGCCGCGCCAATCGCGATCTTCACATCCTCCGCCGTGCGCTCGCCGATCAGGATGCTGAAATTTTTGCGGATGTACGCGATAATCGCCTCGTCGAACTTGTCCCCCGCCACGCGCAGGCTGGCCGAAAGCACGATGCCGCCGAGGCTGATGACCGCCACGTCCGTCGTGCCGCCGCCGATATCGACAATCATCGATCCGGTCGCCTCGTCCACCGGAAGCCCCGCGCCGATAGCCGCCGCCATCGGCTCCTCGATCAGATACGTGCGCCGCGCGCCCGCCTGCTCCGCCGCCTCCTGCACCGCGCGCTTTTCCACCATCGTGACGCCCGACGGCACACAAATCATCACCCGAGGACGGAACACGAAGCTGTGCCCGATTACCTTTTCAATGAAATAACGGAGCATACTCTCCGTGACGCTGTAGTCGGCAATCACCCCGTCGCGGAGCGGGCGGATCGCCGAAATATTGCCCGGTGTGCGCCCGATCATCAGCTTCGCTTCCTCGCCCACCGCGAGGATCTGTCCCGTGTCGCGGTCCAACGCCACCACCGACGGCTCGCGAAGCACGATCCCTTTTTTCTTCACATACACCAGAACATTGGCCGTCCCAAGGTCAACGCCGATATCAATCCCAAACATCCAAAAATCCTTTCCCGCCCGTCTTGCGCAGAAATCTTCCATCGCATGGCAAACAAAGCCACATAATTATATTAAAACGACAAGCCACATTTGTCAATTCTTGAAAAATCCATGCATTTTCTCTTTTGTGCGCACAAAAAATTGCGGCTGACTGTTTTTGTCAGGCCGCAATTTTTTTGCCATTCTTTTAAGTTTGTTCATCAGTCCCAAGACAAATTCTTCGCCGCCGCCAGTTTCACCGATGGGCTAGTCGAATATGACGTGGACGAACGACTGGAGATGCCGCTCTTCGCATCTACTTGTTGTCCCCCGGTCGTAATCAATATTTTCTGAGCCACAATACTGCCGCTCACTTTGGAATTGCCGTCAATGGTAACGGTCCCGTTTGGCGCGTACAGGATCCCATTAAAATTTACACTGTTTGGAATATGGATATTCCCGTTCATTGACACAATCATTGCGGAATCGTCATCGCCGGGAGCAGGAGATTTTTCAAAACTCACCTGAATATCGCCGCCAACGATAACCGTATTGTACCAACGATCCCAAACAGGTATACTCGTCGCGTCGTCCGGTACAATAGTTCCTCCATGCGGACAAAGCGCCGGGAAGTGAGAGGTATCATTAGAAGAGCTGAAATTGTAGCCGCTGTTTGAATCATCATAATAGACGTGCTTGGTTTCGCGGTCAGCATAGGAAAGATTCTTCACGTTCTCGATAAATTCGCGAATATGCTCATTTTTTGGAATGGAGATGTCAATCTCATCGCGGAAAGCAACATTGGAACTGTCAGCCTCGGTCGCAGTCGCCAACCATTGCCAGCCGTTGGAGGCCAGCGTTGGCGTACTCATGCTTTCATTGATAAAGGAGTTTCCGTCAGCGTCAACGAAAGTAAAGGCTTCCTGTTTCCCATCTTGCCAATTATATTTCCCCCAAACACTAGGGTCAATATTTTTTGTAACGTAGACATTCTTCCCGTCGATAGTCTGCCAATACTCCTGTGTTATCTGCTTGCCGCTGCTCTTCACATCAGTAAAGGCATTCAAAATTCCGTCCAGCGTCGTCCGGCGGCTGTTGTCAAACATGATTTTTCCATTTGTCATGATATCGCCTTTAATATGGACATCATCGGTATGGAACCAGATACTGCAATCATCGGAACTGTTCCAAGCCGTCATGTCATAATTCTTGTCGCTTTTATGCGCCGCGCACATCGCGAAGTTAAACATTTCATCCAGTTGAGCTCCGCCCGAAGCAATCGCCACGACAGAATCCGCGCTGACAGCCTGCGTTTCCTGATTCAACAGAACTTTGAGGAAAAAAAGCGGAACGTCCTCTGTAAGAGCTACACGATAGTATGTAACGCCTTCCGCGCTCTGCGCCTGATATTTTTCCTCCGCAAGAGCGACAGCGTTCCCGTTGGGTGCCATATCAAGAACGACATATTCTTTTGCCGCTTTGTTGGCCTCCGGATGCGAGGAAACAGATTCATTGTTCTCCGCGTAAACCCAACCGCCTTTCAGCGCGGCAGCGTCAGCGGCGTTTTGCAGGCGCGACTTGTGCATGTACAGATTGCCCACGTCGATCGCTAGCCCGACACAGCCCAAGAAAAACGGCACCGCCAGAGCGGTGAGGACGAACACGCCGCCCGTCTCTTTCCAACGTGTCTTCCACTTTTTGCTTCCCATCATGAGAATGCACCTCCTACGTTCCGCTTGTTGCCCCCGATATTACAAAGCATCCCTTGCTTCCTCCCAGACCGTTCCCGCCTGTATGCCCAGCCGCTCGGCCTCGCCGCTTCTCATTTCCAGCACGGCGTCCGCCCCGAGGCAGACGCTCATGCCGATCCATGGGCGAAGCCCCCGCGCCACTTTCACGACGCGCCAGTCCCCGCCGTCCCTTTCCCGCTTCAAATACACCACATCGATCGCGAAGCGCATAAAGCACATATGGACACTGGAGCACGGAGAAAGCAGCAACGCGCAAAACGGTTCCATGCGTCTGCGCCCCATGAGCCCGAGAAAGCGGCGCAAAAAGCTGTCCGCGACCTCCACGCGCAGGGAAGGAACTTCCCGCGACGCGCCCCGCATCCGCCAACTTGCTATCCGACCCGCCATAGATGCGCCCCATCACTTCGTGAAAAATTTCGCCAAGGACAGCACCGACGGCAGGAGCACGATGACGAACAGCGCCGGGAAAATGAAAAGCACCAACGGGAACAGGATCTTGACCGGCGCTCGGAGCGCTTCCGCTTTCGCGGCCTGACGGCGGCGCTCACGCATATTTTCCGCCTGAATGACCAACGTATTCGCCATACTGGTGCCGAGCCGCTCCGCCTGGATGATGGCCGTCGTGAAGAGGTAGACCTCCGGCACGTCGCAGCGGCGCGCCATCTGCTGCAAGGAACGCTTGCGCATCATGCCCATGCGCATATCGCGCTGCATCCGCTCGCACTCGTCGATGAACGGCCCCTTCATGCGGCTGATGATTTTCGTCACACCGCTGTCGAAGGAAAGCCCCGCTTGCACACTGACGCACAAAAGATCGAGAAACTCCGGAAGCTGACGCAAAATCAGCTTCTGCCGCTTGCGGATGATCGAGTTCAGCATGGCGAAAGGCAAGAGCGCCCCCATGGCGCCGCCCAGCGCCAACAGCGCGACGCGCTGGATAAACGGGAAATCACGGTTCGACACGAAAAGAAACGCCAACATCAGGCACGCGCCCACGGACAGCACCCAGCCGCAGGCAAAGGAGCTGACGCTCCAAACGCCCTGCTTTCCCGCCAAGATGATGCGCTGCTCGATCCGCTCGTAAATGCCCTTCGGCGCGAACACCAAGAGCGTTTTGGAAATCGACTGGAACAGCGGCACAATGGTACGTTCCACAAAGGGAACGTCCGCGAGATTCGCGACGCTCTCCTGCTCCGCCCGCGCCTGGGAACCGTATTGCAGTTTCCGGAGACGCTGGTGCATCTGCGTCTTCGGCACCAACCGCGTCATCACGAAGAAATAGAGCAGCATAAAAACGATGATCGCGCCCGTCGCGGAAATCGCCAATATCATCATACGCTATCTGCTCCCTTTTGCTGTGAAATAGTACCGACTCCCCCCGTCAGCTTCGCTGACACCCCCCTCTAAGAGGGGGGCTTTTTTTGCCTCCCTCTTAGAGGGAGGTGTCACGCCGCAGGCGTGACGGAGGGAGTTTTTCAAATCCTTACATATAATCCACGTTTTGCTTTTCCTGGAAGAAGCTCTCCGGGACCTCTACGCCGTGGAGGCGGAACTTGTCCAGGAAGCTCGGCTGCAGGCCCGTGGAGACGAAGGTGCCGACGGATTTCCCGTTTTCGTCGATGCTCGTCTGCACATAGCGGAAAAGATCCTGCAGGACGATGGTGTCGCCCTCCATCTTCTGTACCTCGGTGATGTACGTCACCTTGCGGCTGCCGTCCTGGATGCGGGACTGCTGGAGAATCAAGTCGATGGCCGAGGACACCTGCTCGCGGATGGCCCGCACGGGAAGCTCCATGCCCGCCATCAGCACCATCGTTTCCAAACGGGACAGCGCGTCCCTCGGGCTGTTGGCGTGGGCCGTGGTCAGCGAGCCGTCATGGCCCGTGTTCATGGCCTGCAACATATCGAGCGCCTCGCCGGAACGAACCTCGCCGACGATGATGCGGTCCGGGCGCATACGGAGCGCGTTCCGCACGAGGTCGCGGATGGTGATCTCGCCCTTGCCCTCGATATTCGCCGGGCGCGCTTCCAACGTCACGACGTGCTGCTGCTGCAGCCGAAGCTCCGCCGCGTCCTCGATGGTGACAATGCGCTCGTCGTCCGGGATGAAGGACGAAAGCACGTTCAGCGTCGTCGTCTTGCCGGAGCCGGTGCCGCCGGACACGAGCACATTGAGCCGCGCCTTGACACAGGCGCGGAGGAACTCCGCCATGTCCTCGCTCATGGAGCCGAAGCTGATCAGATTCTCCACGGAGAGCGGCGTCTTCGAGAATTTTCGGATTGTCACGCAAGGCCCCACCAACGAAAGGGGCTGGATGATAATATTGACGCGGGAACCGTCGGCGAGACGCGCGTCCACCAACGGCGAAGCCTCGTCCACGCGGCGCCCCAGGGGGCTCAGGATGCGCTCGATGATGTTCATCAAGTGCGCCTCGTCGTGGAACTGCACCTTCGTCAAGGCGAGCTTGCCCATGCGCTCCACGAAAATCTGCTTCGGCCCGTTGATCATGACCTCCGTGACCGTCTCGTCCTTCAGGAGCGGCTCCACCGGGCCGAGGCCCAGCATCTCGTCGCAGATGTCCGCCACCATGCGCGCCCGCTCCCCGCGCGGCACGGCGAAGGGATTTTCGTCCAGCACACGGTTGCAGTAAGACGTAATCAGCGCCTCGACCTGCTCGCGGGAATTGTCGCGCCCGGAAAGCACCTGCTGTTCCTCGGCGTTCATCTCGTCCACGATGCGCCGATGGATATCGAGCTTCAGCTCCTGATACGCGTCCTCCGTCGTCTCCGACTGCCGCCCGGCGAAAATCGGCCGCTGGCGGATCGCTTCGCCCGCCGGCCGTCCCAGACGTTCCAACAATGCTGACATCTATGCCCCACTCCATTTCCGCCGCCCGGCGGCAGTGCTCTGAAAAAACGAAAAAGACAATCGTTGAAGGCTCCCTCCGTCACGCCGCTGGCGTGACACCTCCCTCTGAGAGGGAGGCAAAAAACGCACTCATGCGCCAAATGGCGATGAATTGATGAGTACTTTCAACCTCTGAGAGGGAGGCTAAAAACGCACTCATGCGCCCCCCTCTTGGAGGGGGGTGTCAGCGAAGCTGACGGGGGGAGTGTTGAAACGTAACATCTGCAATAAACGCAACGTCGAGAAACCTCACCCACCGCTAACGCGGTCCCCCCTCCCCTCAAGGGGCGGGCAAGTGGTTCGATAGTTTTTGAGGTTCCCTTAGGTCGTTTCTTTGTGCATGGAATATACTATCTTGTAACTTTCCGGCAATCCCAAAAAAGTGAGGAGTCCCACCCCCGGAAAATTTGTATTCAAAGTTGCGGTCAAAGTAACTTTCACCGAGTCATTAAGCTCTCCATTCGCAATCTGGAAACTCGCAGCGTCCCCGTTCCAAGTGTAAAGATCCGTTAAAATCGTCTGCTGTGCGCCCTGCGCCCGAATGGCGTCATACTGCGCCGAGCCTTGGATGGAAGCGGATCGTGCGCTGTCCCTTGCCAGATTGGACAAGGTCAGATAGTCCTTGAAAAGCAGTCCTCCATAGAGGAGCACCCACAGAAAAAGCAGCATAAAAGGGAATACCACGGCGAACTCCACGACCGCCTGTCCTTTTTGTTTCCTCATACGAATCCCCCCTGTGGAAGGACAGCCTCCCGAAGCCGGGAGGCCTCCCACACAAACCGAGAAAATAAAAACTGAAATCAGTTGCCGCCGCCCTGTTGGTTGGCCTGATTGAGTTGGTTCGTGACAGTCTGGAAGACGTTCTGGATCGCCTGGCCGATGCCGTCGTTGCCCGTCAAGAAGGCGGCGATAACTACGACGAAAGCGAGAATCAGTGCGTATTCCACCATGCCCTGGCCTTTCTGGTTGAGATAACGTACATTGACATAATCCCAAGCATTTAACATTGCCCTGATCATTCTTTTCACCTCCTTTGAAAAGTAATGAGGAAACCGTACTATCTATATTCAAGCCCGAAGACTCAAATATCAAAACCTATATCTCGATATCCACGATCCGCTGGATGACAATGAAGCCGATGATTTCCAACACGATGGCCACGCCGATGGCGATATGCCCGATGGGCTCCTCGATGAGCGGCCGCAGATAGGCCGGATTGAGGACGCTCAAGATCGCCGCCAAGCCGACGGGAATGCCCGCCAGTATCCAACCGGAGGCGCGCCCCTGCGCCGTCAGCGCCATGAGCTCGCGCCGCATGCGGATGCGCTCGTTGATGGTGTTGCTGATGGTGTCGAGAATCTGGGCGAGATTGCCGCCCACCTGCCGCTGAATCAAGACGGCGGTGACCACCAAGGAATAGTCGGGGCTGCCCACCCGAACGTCCATTTCCTCCAGAACCTTCTCCATGCGGTTGCCCAAATTGATTTCCCGCATGGCGCGGCCAAACTCCTCGCTGATGGGCGGCTCCATCTCTTTCGAGATCAGCTCCATCGCCTGCAGGAAACTGAAGCCGGCGCGCATGGCGTTCGCCACGGTGGTCAGGCAGTCGCCGAGCTGATTGACGAAAGCCTTGCGGCGGCTGTCGATGCGGTAGAGGACGTAAAACCACTCGGCCAAGGCAGCCGCCACCGCGCCCAGAACCGCCACGGAAACCTGCATCGTCAGCATCATGACCACGACGCCGGTCAATATCGCGCCCACCACGGCGATGACGAGGAACTCGGAGCCGAGAATCGGGAGGCCCGCCTGCTGCATCTTGAGGTCGAGAGATTCCGCCCGCCGCACCTTGTCCAGATGCTTCGCCGTTTCCTTGACGAAGTCCATCGCCCGCTCGGCCGCCTGCTTCTGCCGGGGGGGCGGCGCCGCCGCGCCGGAGTCGAAAACGCCGTCGGCGTAATACTTCATGCGCTGGTTGAGGGTGGCCCGGTTCCGCCTCGAATACTCGATGAAGAACACGAACATCAGGAAAATCAGAATGCCGCACGCGACGGCAACGATGATGATCATGGCTGCGCACCCCACCGCGTCCGGCGGCGCCCCATGATGTCCTCGGACAGCCGATTGATATTTTGCGAGAGCGGCGTGTCGGGCTGGATGTCCACCGCCATGCGCCCGTTGTTGGCGGCCGCCGAGACCAGGAGGTACTCATTGGGCAAAATGGCGCTCACCGGATAGCCCAGCTCCTGCTCCAGGATCCTCCGCTCCTCGTCGGTGCAGGGCGAGACGCGGGTGAAAATCGTTTTGACGCGGGAGCGGTAGTCCGGCCACGCCTCGAAAATCCCCAAGGCCCGCTTCATGTGGAGGACTTCATAGCCGCCGCCCACCATGGCCATCACATAGGTCGTGGTGGACAACTCCGACGCGGCCAAGGAGATCGGGTTGAATCCCGGCGGCAGGTCGATCAGCACATAGCGGAACAGGCTCTGCGCCATGCGAACCATGTCCTCGAAGGAAGCGACATCCACCATTTCCGCGTACTCCGGCTTTTTCGTGCCGCAGAGCACATGGATGTTTTCCGCTTCCGGCACTTCCACGAAATAAGAATTCAGGGTGATCGGCGACAGGAACTTGATGTCGCGGGTCGCCTCCATGATGGTGCTCTTCGGCTCCAGATTGAAAAAGACGGCCATGTCCCCGAACTGCAGGTCCGCGTCGATGATGCCCACGGCCTCGCCGCTCTTGTTGGCGAGGCTCATGGCGAGGTTCGCGATGAGCGTCGTCTTGCCGCTTTTGCCCTTCGGGCTGAAAAAAGCCAGTACCTCCGAGCCGAGGGCCATGCCGCTTTTGCCGAAGGTCTGCACGGCCTCCAGAAACTCCTCGCCGGTGAAGGGCTTGACGAGATACCCCTTGGCGCCCGCCTTGACGATCTGGGCGGCGTCCTTGGCGTCCCAATGGCTGCTGACGCAGAGCAGCGCCGCCTCGGGAAACGCGGAGGCGAACTCCGGAATCAGCCCGAGATTGCCCGTGACATCAATATCCAAGAGGATGATGTTCGGCTTGAACATCGCCCACTGGCCCAGAGCGTCCCCGGCCTGCTGATACCGCGCGATCAGGTTGAAGCCCGCCGTGGCGCGGATCACGCTCGACAGACGCTCCAGCATCAGCCGGTTGTTCTCAATCAAAATCACCTGATAATCCACTTGCCAGCACCTGCCTATTTATTTGAAGATGCGTTTGAACCACGAGGACACGCCGCCCTCCGCGCCGGAGTCGTCCTCGACCTCGTTGTTCGTGAAGCGCGCCACCAAGGAGCGCAGATCTTTCGCCAGCGCCGTGTCGGCGGAGCGCACCAACGGCACCCCCGCCGCCGTGGCGTCCCAAGCCGCCTTGAAATCGTTGGACAGGACATGGTAAAACGGCTCCCCGAGGATGCGCTCCACGTCCTCCAGATCGATCTTCGTCTTGGATTTGCTGCGGTTCAGGACGAGCCGGATCTTGCTGGACTCGTAGCCGAGGCTATGGATGGTGTCGCAGCCGATTTTCATGTTCTTGATGGTGGGGATGAAGTCCACGATGCCCAAAAACGTGATGATGGTGCTCATGTCCATAATCATCAGGTTCATCTCGCTGAAGGCCGAAGTGGTGTCCACCACGACAAAGTCGAAATGGAACTGGAGCTGCTGCAGGATATGCTGCACGGACAGCACCGCCATATTGTAGGCTTCATCGAGGCGAAGCGGCGCCGCCATCACCGAAAACGAGATATTGTCGCAGGTATAGACGTCCAAGAACTGGCTTACGTCGAAGGTGTCCGCGTCCGCCTCCGCCGCCTTCTGCGCGTCCGCGAGGGTGCGCTCCGGCACGAGATGAAGATAATTGCAGACGTCGCCGAACTGCAAATCGGCGTCCACCAGACAGGCGCGATACCCTAAGCGCGCCAGCTCGGCGGCCATATTGACGGCGACGAGCGTCTTGCCCACCGCCGAAGCCGTGCTGAAGACCGTGATGACATTGCCACGACGCCCTTGCTCCTCCATGCGCGCGGCCTCCTTTCAAAGGGGATTCGGAACTGTTTATTGCTCTTCCTCGGCCGGTTCTGTCTCCGCCGGGGCTTTCTCCACAGGGTAGCCGACCCTGGCCCAGCCGTTGCCGGGGCGCACGGCGGAGGAACTCTCGCCGGCGCGCCATTCTTTCACGGCGGCTTCCCGCTCTTTCCGGACACGGGTGTTTTCCTCCCTGTCCTCCTTGCTCTTCGCGGGCCTGCGGTTCTCGTTCAAGCGCTCGCCGATGCTTTTGGGCGGTTCGGGAGGCGCCTGCGTTTCCTCGGCTGCCGCCTCCGCGCTCTCCGGCGCGGCAGGCTCTTCCGTCGCGGCGGTTTCCTCCGTCGCCGCGACGGTTTCCTCGGGCGGCGCCTCCGGCTCGTCCGTCGGCGCGGCGGCGGCCTCCTCGGCGGCTTCCTCGTCCGGCGGGTACTCTACCCGTTTCCAAGCGTCGCCGGGACGCACACGGGGCACGTTGTTGTCACGGGCGCGCCATTCGGCCTCGACGGAATTCCGCTCGGCCTCCCGCGCCGCGCGGGCGCGCTCCGCCTCTTCCAATGCCGCCGCTTCCCGCTCGGCCTTGTGGTCCGCGTTGAGGTCCACGTCTTTCCGCGCTTTTTCCTGCTCCTGCCCCTTGTTGTAATAGTCCTGCATCTTGTCCGACATACGGGCCGGGGTGTTGTCGTCCACGATCACCGGCGTGATCAAGATCATCAACTCGCGCTTGTCCGTCGAAGTCGAGGTGTGCTTGAAGAATTCGCCGATGATGGGGATGCTCGAAAGCAGCGGAACCTTCGTCACCGTCTTCGTGTCTTCGGAATTCAGAAGACCGCCGATGACCATCGTGGAGCCCTCGTGCAGATGAACGATGGAATGAGCCTCCCGCGTCGTAATGGACGGAACGGAAGCGGTGCTGGTCGTGATCATGTGCGCGTAGTCCAGGCGGCTGACGCCCGCGTGGACTTCCGCCGTGATTGTCCCGTCATCTTCCACCGTGGGACGGATATTGAGCCGGATGCCGTAGTCCTTCCACTTGATGGTAATATTGTCGCCGGTTCCCGTGGGAACGGGGTACGGAATCTGCCCGCCGATAAAGATTTTTGCCTTGGCGCCGCTCATGGTGGAAACGCTGGGGCGGGACAGCACCTTCGCCTTGCCTTCCGTAATCAGGAGGTTCAGCGAAGCGTTGATGGCGGAAAAATGCCGCCAGAGCCAGTTATGGTTGTCCGCGTGGCCGACGATGCTCTCGCCGAAAGTGAATTCCCCGGCATCGCCCATCTCGACGGAAACGAATCCTGTTTTTTCGTCGTCGATTGACATCCCCGTGGTGCGATGGTATTTAAGGCCGATATTCTTGGCGTCGTCCACGCCAATCTCGATGAGCTGCGCCTCCAAACGAATCTGCGAAGGCGACTCGATGGTCAGCAGGTCAACCACATTTTCGTAGACCTTGGCGCTCTGGTAATCGAAATCGTACTCAAATTCTGCGTCGCTCGTGATGTCGTCCGCGCTGCTCTTGGTCGAAACGGACTGATTATCGGTTTCCTTGCTGTTGGCGTAAAGCATCGCTATTTTTATCGCCATGTCGTGCTCGGCTTGGTTCTTGACTGTGCCGCGCAGGAGCACCCGGCGCTTTCCTTTTTCCCCGCTCACTACCTGCACCCGGACGCCCGGAAGGCCGATGGCCCGCTCGATGGCCCGCGCCTGCCCCGTGTCGTCGATGCCCACGTTGACGACGTAGTCCTCCATCGTACCGTCCTCGTACCAGACGAAAAGGGTGGTGGAGCCGGGGGCGATGCCCACGATCAGCACCTGCGAGTTGAAGCCCGAAGGCCGCACGATGTCCGCCACCTTGGGGTTCGCGATGGCGATATTCGTAATCGGCATTTCCCCCTCAAAAAGGAAGCTGCCGTTCAAATCAATATCAATATATGCCGCCGCCTGCGCCGCCGGGGAAAACCATGCCGTGCCGGCAAACCCAAGCGCCGCGATGCCGTATTTCCATCGGTTCATGCCTCAACGCCCCCTGCTTGCTTCTGTGCCGCGGATAATTTCCATGCCGCCGCCGGAATCGGAAGACCCTGCGGACGGCGCGGGCTGCGCCGCCGGGGGCGCATACGTCGGCGCGGGCGCGGGCGTGGCCGGAGCCTGCGCGGCGCGGCCTTTGTTGAAGGAGTATTCCGTGTCCAACATGTACATATTCTGGGGCTTGTCCGGACGCAAGGCCAGATACAGCTGCCCGGCCTTCGCCGCCACGGCGAGCCGCAGCTCTTCCTCGGGGCGCACAGCCAGAGTCGCCGTCGCCGGTTTCCCGGCGGAGGCCTGTTTCTGGTCCTTGTCTTTCCCGTCGCCCTCTTTGCCCTGCTGGCCCTGCTGCCCTTGGTTGTCGGCGCTGTCCGCCATGCTGTTGATGCCCAGAAGCAATACGTTTTGCAAAATCACTTCGCCAGAAATCCGGGTATTGTCCATCTTTTCCGTGACGAACATGACATCCACGTAATCGCCCGGCTTCATAAAGCCGGAAACGCCCGTCACGTCGGTGACGGCAATGGACATCGCCCGGCGGTCGGCGGGAATCATGCCCGTAAAGCCCGACTCCTTGATGCTCCGATAGAGCTTCCTTTCCGTCAGGACGTCGCCCGCCATGACGGCGACACGCGTGGGACGGCCCACGATGCCCTTGGTGTCGGTGATCGCGCCCGAGGGGAGCAGCTCCTCCGGAATTTCCACCACTTGCAGCATACTCTCCTTGACTTCCGCGCGCGCCTTGATATCGGTCTTCGCCTGCACGACTTTGACTTTCTTGACCGGCGGCGCTTGCGCCGGCTGCGTTTTGTCGCCGCTCCACATCAGCGCCGACAAGCCGAAGTACAGCACCACGAACGTCAAAAGCCCGGCGGCTCCGGCCATCATCAAAAGCTGCTTGGGCGTAAATTTCTCCATCAGAGAAGCAATCTTCTCGTCAAATTTCACGTCGATTCCCCCCCGGCCAACGCGTACTGCGCACGGCCCTATTTCGCGTTTTCCCGCCGCCAAACGGATGCGGAAAGCGTCCATAGTCATCAAGTCTTATGGGAACCTCTAAAAACTCCCTCCGTCAGCCCTACGGGCTGACACCTCCCTCAAAGAGGGAGGCTCAGACCGTAGACAAATGCACCGTTTCTTATCCACAAGAAACGGTGCATTTGTCTGTTTGTATGTAATAGAGACGGAATTTTTGAAGAGATTTTCGACACCACCATAAAAAATGAGCCACAGCGGGACGAAGTTTCCCCGTTCTCCATTTCCATGTTGCCAGCTTTTTCAAGTTCATGCACGCAAAGGTAAGCGTCACCTGCATTGTCACTTTCGATAGGCCACGCAACATTGTATATCTCATGCCATGCTTTTCCTTCGCATCGGCAAAGACACGTTCGATGGTTTGTTTCCTTTGCTTGTATATCTCCTTGTACTTCGGAATGTATCGGTATTCCTCGGCCTGTTCGGAGTAGTCTGCCCAGACATGCCTGGTCACGACTTTCGTATGGTTTCGGCTTAACGTGCACTGCTCCCGCTTCGGACAGGCTTGGCAGATTTTCAGATCGCTCTTGTATTCCCGATAGCCTTCCCGATTCGTGGTCGCGTATTTCAGGACTTGGTTTTCCGGGCACAGATAGCAGTCGTAGTATTCGTCGTACACGTACTCGTGTTTCTTGAAGAAGCCGTCTTTCGTCATGGGGCGTTTGTAAGGAACTACAGGGATTTTCCCGTCCCGAAGGATTTCCCTTGCGATGCCCGGCGTCTTGTATCCCGCATCGACGACAATGCTTTCCGTGGCCTGGCTGATCCGTTTCAGCTTTTCGTACAGGGTATGGAACATCTGGCTGTCGTGGATGTTTCCCGCCCCCACGACAAAGTCCAGGATGAAGTTGTGCTTGTCGCAAGCCGTGTTCGCGACGTAGGCGAACTGCCTCTCATGTTCTCCTTTGACGAAGAGCCCGCTTTCCGGGTCGGTCTTGCTCTGCGTGATGGTCGTTTCCTGCTTTTCTTCCTTCGGCGGCAGTTTCCCTTTCCCCTGCTTTTCTCTGTCCAGACCAATCTCGTCATCCAGTTCCTTCTGGTACTCTTTGGCTGGTTTCGTCACTTTGACTTGCTCGCTTTTGTTCTTGTTGGCGCTCGCCTTGATGTGCGTACCGTCGATGAATATGGCGCTGGCATCGACGAAGCCGGCGTTGACCGCTTCCTCTAAGATGCGCTGGAAGATGTGCTCAAATACGGCTGTCCCTTGGAACCGGCGGGTGTAGTTCTTGCTGAATGTGGAGAAGTGCGGAACCGGCTCTAAAAGGCCGTAGCCGATGAACCATCGGTAGGCGACGTTTACGTTGATTTCCTTGATGGTCTGCCGCATGCTGCGGATACCGAACAGATACTGGATGAAGACAATCTTGAAAAGGGATACCGGATCGATGCCGGGCCGTCCCATGTCGTAGGGAGAATAAAGCCCCTCGACTTCCTCGTAGATAAAGTTGAAGTCAATGGCACGGTCAATTTTCCGCAGGATATGGTCTTGCGGCACCAAGTCTTCCAGTGTGATGAACTGGATTTGTTGCTGTATGCTCCGATCTTTTTTCCGATACAATGCGTTCACCCCTATCCATGGTTATTATACCATAGATAGGGGTGATTTTGATGGTTTGTCGACAGTCTGACCTCCCTCAAAGAGGGAGGCTGAAACATGCGTCAATACAAGCCCCCCTCATTGAGGGGGGTGTCAGCGAAGCTGACGGGGGGAGTCCAACAACAAGTTTTTAGAGGTTCCCTTCTAGCACAGAGAAACAGGGTTGCCTTTGTTGTGTATCATTTGTGTATCATTATAGCATAATTTATTTGAATTTCCATACGTAGGACGTTTATATTTTTTATTCCGGCGCCTTTGTTTTTCTCGCGGAATGTGATAAGCTTTGAAATATCAAGGTTTTTTCCATATTTTTTTCGATTGGCGGGTGCATGAAATGGGAAAAAATAGTATTTATCTCCTATCCGTTTTTCTCTTTGCGCTCTCGGTCCCAGTTGCGGAAGCGACCTCCCGCTGCGTGGATTTCCTGTACCGCAAAAACGCCGCGCTGCTTGCGGTGTTTCCGGCCGGGGTTCCGCGGCTGCGCCGCCCGCTCCTCGCGCTCGGATTTTTTGCCTGCGGCTTCCTTTTTTTGCCCGCCATGATGTCCGATTGGCCCGAGGCCGCCCCCCCCGAGAAAATTTCCTGCCTGCTTTCCCTGGCGGGCGCGTTTCTGCTCTTCGTCATCACCGTGACGGACGCGGAGCAGCGACTGATTTTCGACGACACGACGCTCCCCCTCGCCCTTTTGGGATTGGCGCGGGCCGCCGTCCTGTCGCTTGCGGCGGCAAACTACGCGCCGCTTCTGGAAAATCTTGCCGCCGCCCTCGTCGGCGGCGCGGCCTTTTTGCTTCTGGCCGTGCTGTCGCGGGGCGGCATCGGCGGCGGGGACGTGAAGCTCATCGCCGCCCTCGGCCTGTGGCTCGGCCCGGGCCGTCTGCTCCCGGTCGTCTGCGTCGGCCTGTTCCTCGGCGGCCTCGCCGCCCTCCTTTTGCTCCTCACAAAACGAAAAAAATGGAAGGAAACTTTCGCCTACGGCCCATGCTTCGCCATCCCGGCGGCGGTTTTTCTGCTCACGGGATGGAGATAAAAATTTTTGAAGTAAGAAATTCTTACCTCAAAAATTTTCAATTTTCGTCTGCACCCCTCCGCCCTGCGGGTACCTCCCCTTTCAGGTGAGGCAGGAATCCCAAGCCCCACTGAACGGGGAGATGTGCGACGCGCCGGGGCGGCTTTATTTCCGCTTGACAGCCAAAATTGACATAAGGTAGATGAAGCATTATAATAAAGGCAGAAAAAGAGGATGCTGTCCAACGGTCAGCCCCGAACGTATTTCTTATGGAAAGAAATAAACCGCCGAAGTCTGGACCCTTGCGGCGGTTTATTTCTGTTTTATGACTGAAAGAATCAGAAAGATTAGGATAAGAATCAAAATAATCTGATCCATACGCATCCCCTCCTTCCCTGGACGGGGGCAGAAATGACCGCCAAACGAGCATCCTCTTTATTCATTATATCATACTCACGTTTGCAAAGCAAACGCCCGCAAGAGTTTTCTCCTGCGGGCGTTTTTGTGTGCCGCCGTTATTTCCTTTTCGCTTTGATATACGGGATCAGGCCGCCCGCCTTCGCGATGTCCTGCACGAAGCCGGGGAGCGGGTGCGCCTTGAAGGTGTCGCCCGTCGTCAGGTCCTCGATGGTACCCTCCGACGTGTCGATGCGCAAAATATCGTCCGCCTTGATTTTTTCCACGTCGTCGCCGATCTCGAGGAGCGGCAGGCCAATATTGATGCCGTTCCGATAGAAGATGCGCGCGAAGCTCGCCGCCACCACCACGGGGACGCCGGACGCCTTGATGGCAATCGGCGCGTGCTCGCGGGACGAGCCGCAGCCGAAATTCTTGCCGCCGACCATGATGTCCCCCGCCTTGACCTCCTTCGCGAAAGTCTCGTCGATGTCCACCATGCAGTGGGACGCCAGTTCCTTCGGGTCGAAGGAGTTCAGGTAGCGCGCGGGAATGATGACGTCGGTGTCGACGTTGTCGCCGTAGCGCCAAACTTTTCCTTCCGCTTTCATTTACTCCACCTCCTTCGGCTCGGCGATGCGGCCGAGAATCGCGCTCGCCGCCGCCACCTGCGGCCCCGCGAGATAAATCTCGCTCGTCGTGTCGCCCATGCGCCCGACGAAATTCCGGTTCGTCGTCGAGACGCACCGCTCGCCCTTCGCGAGGATGCCCATGTGCCCGCCCATGCAAGGCCCGCAGGTCGGCGTCGAGACCGCGCAGCCCGCGTTGACAAACGTGCGGATGTAGCCGCGCTCCATCGCCTCCAGATAGACGCGCTGGCTGCCCGGAATTACGATGCAGCGCACATCGGGATGAACCTTGTGCATCGAGAACACCGCCGCCGCCGCCGCGAGATCCTCAATGCGCCCGTTCGTGCAGGAGCCGAGCACCACTTGCTGGATCGGGATCGGCTCTTGGATGTCCTCGATCCGTTTCGTGTTCCCCGGCAAATGGGGGAACGCGACCACGGGGCGAAGCGCCGAAAGGTCGATTTCTACCGTGCGCGCATATTTCGCGTCCGCGTCGGAGAACACCGGCTCATAGTCCTTGATGCGCGCTTCCAAATACACGCGCGTCTTGTCGTCGAACGGGAAAATGCCGTTCTTGCCGCCCGCCTCGATGGCCATATTCGCAATCGTGAAGCGGTCATCCATGCCTAAAGACGCCACGCCGTCCCCGGCGAACTCCAACGTCTGGTACAGCGCGCCGTCCACGCCGATCATGCCGATCAGCGTCAGGATCACGTCCTTGCCGCAGATGTCTTTCGGCTTTTCGCCGTGCAGCACCACTTTTATCGCCGACGGCACCTTGAACCACGCCTCGCCCGTCGCCAACGCGACCGCGAGGTCGGTCGTGCCGACGCCGGTGGAAAAGCCGTTCACCGCGCCGTAGGTGCAGGTGTGGGAGTCCGCGCCGATGGTCAGCATCCCCGGCCCCACAAGCCCCTGCTCCGGCAGGATCACGTGCTCGATGCCCGCGTCATGGCCGACCTCGAAATAATGGACGATTTTCTGCGCCCGCGCAAAATCCCGCACAATCTTCGTCAGCTCAGCGGTCTTCATGTCCTTGTTCGGCGTGAAGTGGTCCGGCACCAGCGCGATTTTCGCCGGGTCGAACACGTCGCCGCCAATCTTCTCAAACTCCTTGATGGCGGGCGGCGCGGTGATGTCGTTCGCCAACACCATATCGAGCTTGCAGGTAATCAGTTGCCCCGCCTCGACAGCATCCAACCCCGCGTGCCGCGCCAAAATCTTCTCGCTCATGTTCATGCCCATAAAACAAAATCCCCCCTATAAGGCCCGCAAGGGGCGTTCTCATCTTGAAATTTTACGATGAAGCAATGGTTTTGTCAATTTATACAAAATCTTCCCTGATATACACCGAACATTCACGCTGTAATCCGATTTGAAAAGGTGCTTGCCACTAAACGGCAGGCGCGCAGAGACGCTTGGCGATTTATCGCTTAGGGAAACGACGAATAAGTCAATTCGAGGCCACGCCGAGGGATTTTTTCGTCAGGCAAGGAAGATGCCGCGAAGGCGTAGCATCGCTACGTCGAACGGCATCTGACGCAGCATGACG
>JAFVAI010000104.1 GCA_017480545.1 Schwartzia sp. (in: firmicutes)
GAGCTGCTCCGCCGAGGTTGCGACCTGCCCCACCACCTGTTTCAAGCCGGCCTTCAGGCGGTTCGTCACGCCCCGGAGCTCCCCGATCTCGTCGGCGGAATTCACGGAAAGATCCTTGAACTGGAAGTTCCCGTCCGCAGCCTGTACGAGCACACGGGTCACCTTTTCAAGCGGCCGGATGATCTGGTCGACGAGCTTCCACGAGAGTGCCCCCGCGATTAGGAGCAATACAATAGTAGCGATAATCAAGTTCCGGATAAACGCGTTCTGTATCTGATTGACCGCGGCCGTCGGAATGCCCGCGAAAAGCATACCGACCACTTTGCCGTCCGCGCCCTTCAGCGGATGATAGCCGCAGAGGTATTTGTTGCCGAGGACTTCCGCCTCGCCCGTGAACGTGCCGCCCTTCGTCAACACCTGCGCGATGACGGCCTCGGACGCTTTCGTGCCCACCGGACGCTTGCCGCCCTCGCCCTGGAAGGACGTCGCCACGCGGGTGTCGCCCTTGAACAGCGTGACATGGTCGCCGGACAGCCCCTTCAAATGATCCGCCAGCTCGAAGTTGCCGTCTATCTTCGCGTCGCCCTTGTAGAGCGCATCTCCTTTCACAGCCCAAGGGCCAGGATGCGCCCTGTCGATTACGGCTTCCATCTGGGAAAGGTCGCCGTCGGCCTTCATCCCCAGCGCGACGTCAATGCCTTCCGTGGCGTTCCTGTAGGACACAATCCCCAACAGTACGCAGGCGATAACAAGGAAAAGATTGAACCCCACCATCGCCTTTTGTTTCAGCTTCATACATCATTCCTCCTACCCCGCAAAAGCGGAAATTTTGCCCGCCTATCGTTCCGTACGACGGCCGGCTGTCTCTGCAAGGACGCAGAAAGCGGCGCGGCTCCGTCCGCGCGTTTCGCCTTTTGACAAGCTCTCTATTTATCCATACGTAATTATAGCAATGTTATATGCTTTTGTCTATATTTTTCTGAAAACAGGCCGCAAGTCCTCCGCCTCTTTGCGGGACAGAATCCGGGCAGACATCCGCGGTGTGCTTTCGTTTGATTTTCGTTGACAAACGATGCCCGAACAGAGGATAATAGATTCACCATCCCGAAGGAGGCGCTTCATGACCTTATTTGACCGCATCCGCCGTCATTTTTTCACGAAGGAATTTTTGCTTTTCCTCGTCGTTGGCGGCATCAACACCTTGAACGGCACGTTCCTCTCGTGGCTGTACGGCTTCGCCGTGCCGGACGCGAACCTCGCGTTCAACCTCGGCTACATCACGGCCAACGCCGTCGCCTACTGGCTGAACAGCGTCTTCGTCTTTCCCGAGCCGCTGTCCTTCTCTCGCTTTGTCCGTTTCGCCATCTCCTACATCCCAAACTACATCATTCAAAATATCATCGTCGTCATTTTTTACAACTGGCTGGGATTCCCCCCGGTGGTCAGCTATCTGATTGCCGCCGCCCTCGGCGTCCCCGTCACGTTCCTCTGCGTGAAGCTTTTCGCGTTTGAGAGGAAATAAAAAAGCGCCCCTTCGCGGAGCGCTTTTTCTATTTCCTATTGCTTCAAATACCACTGGATCAGCGTCTGGGTGCCGCAGTCCTCCATGCCCCGCGCCGCCAGCTCATCGTAGAGGCGCTTCGCGAGCGAGAGGCCCGGCATGTCGAGGTGCATTTCCTCGGCACAGTCGAGAGCGATGCCCATGTCCTTGATGATGTGCTTGATATAAAAACCCGGCGCGGTGTCGCCGCGGACCATGCGCGGGGCAAGATTCGACAGCGACCAAGACGCCGCCGCGCCTCCGGAAATCGTTTCAATGACCTCGGAGGCATCAAGCCCCGACTTTTTTGCGAACGCCATCGCCTCGGCGACGCCAACCATGCCCGACGCGATGGCGATCTGATTGACCATTTTCGTATACTGGCCCGCGCCCGCGCCGCCGAAATAACGGATCGTGCGCCCCATCAGGCCGAACATCGCCTGCAGCGCGTCAAACGCCTCGCGGTCACCGCCGACCATGATGACGAGCTGCCCGTTCCGCGCGCCGATGTCGCCGCCGGAAACCGGCGCGTCCAGCGCGGCGATGCCCTTCGCCTTCGCTTCCTTGTAAATGCGCTTCGCGAGAATCGGGCTGGAAGTCGTCATGTCGACCACATAGCCGCCCTTTTTCGCCGCAAGGATTCCGTGCGGCCCGAGATAGACGTCCTCCACGTCCTTCGGATAGCCGACGATGGTGAACACGACCTCCGCGCAGGCGGCGACTTCGGCAGGCGCTGCCGCCCACTTCGCGCCCTGCGCGAGCAGGGAGTCCGCCTTGCTCTTCGTGCGGTTGTACACAATCAGCTCATAGCCGCCGCCCAAAAGGCGCGAAGCCATGCTCGCCCCCATCACCCCAAGCCCGATAAAACCAACAGTCTTTGGCATCCTGTCTTCCCCCTTGCAATTTTTTGAAGTAAGAAATTCTTACCTCAAAATTTTTCATGCCGCGTTTTCCCCAGGGAAACGCCGAACAAGTCCCTTCGGCCCACGCCGGGTCTTTTTCCGCCATGCTGCGTCAGATGCCGTTCGACGTAGCGATGCTACGCCTTCGCGGCATCTTCCTTGCCTGACGAAAAAATCCCTCGGCGTGGCCCCGAATTGACTTATTTGTCGTTTCCCTAGTGTTTCCTGAGCGCTTTCGGCGGCGCGATGATTTCCGACCAAAGGATCGCGCTCCGAAGCGCGTCGGGCGAAAAGGGCAACGGTTCCGATGCTTCCTTTCGCGCCGCTCGCGTTTGATGCTCGAGCCGCAGGCGCTCCTGCTCCATTTCTTCTTCCCGCGCCTTTTTTTCCGCCAAGCGGCGCTGCAACGACTGCTGCCGCAAAAGCTCGGCATCCGCCTCGGGCGCGGCCTGCCGCGTCTCGGCCCGTGCTTCCTTCGGTGCGCCCCGGAGCGGCGGAAGCTCGAAGCCGAGTCCTTTCGGCTGCTCCGCCTCCCCCGCCCGCCGCTCCGTTTTCGGCATCGGAACGGGAACACGCCGCTTCGTTCCCGTACGCGACGCAATCACACGGAACAGCACGAAAGCGGCAATCGCCGCGAAGAGCGGGAAATCCTCCACCAAATCCGGATCCAGCTCCAGATCGGAAAAAATATGCGAAAGAAACAGCAGGACGAAAACCGCGACGATTGGCAGGGGAAATCTTCCCGGCCCGCTCATTTTATTTCACCACGGGAGCGGTCGGCTTCACGCCCGCGCCCGCCTGCCCGATCGCGTCGCGCATGTTCGTGTCGGCCTGCACGTTTTTCAGGTTGAAATAGTCCATCACGCCCATGTTGCCGCTGCGGAGCGCGTCGGCCATCGCGTGGGGCACCTCGGCCTGCGCCTCGACGACCTTCGCTTCCATTTCCTGCGTGTAGGCCTTCATCTCCTGCTCCTTCGCGACGGCCATCGCGCGGCGCTCCTCGGCCTTGGCCTGCGCGATGCGCTTGTCCGCCTCCGCCTGGTCGGTCATCAGCTCCGCGCCGATGTTGCGCCCGACGTCCACGTCGGCAATGTCGATGGAAAGAATCTCGAAGGCCGTCCCCGCGTCGAGGCCCTTGTCCAGCACCGTTTTCGAGATTTCGTCCGGGCTTTCGAGCACGTCGGTGTGCTTTTCCGCCGAGCCCACCGTGGTGACGATGCCCTCGCCGACACGGGCGATAATCGTCGGCTCCCCGGCGCCGCCCACGAGCCGGTCGATATTCGCGCGCACTGTGACCCGCGCCTTGATGCGGAGCTCGATGCCGTTCTTCGCCACCGCCGACACCACCGGCGTCTCGATGACCTTCGGATTGACGCTCATCTGCACCGCTTCCAATACGTCCCGGCCCGCGAGATCGATGGCCGCCGACCTCTCGAAAGGCAACGGGATCGAAGCGCGATGCGCGGCGATCAGCGCGTCCACCACGCGGTCCACGTTGCCGCCCGCGAGGTAATGCGCCTCGAGTTGGCTCGCCGAAACGTCAAGACCGGCCTTGTTGGCCTTGATGAGCGGCAGGACAATCTTGCTCGGCACGACGCGCCGCAGCCGCATCCCGACCAACGCGAAAATTCCGACGTTGACATTCGCGGCGATGGCGGACACCCACAGCCCGATGGGCACGAAATTCAAGAACACCATGACCGCGATAATGATGAGCACCAACATAAAGCCCGACCCTAAAAGAAGTTCCAACATATTCTCCTCCTTTGCCTATCACTCTTGTTTTCTCACGACGACGCGGCTGCCGTTGACGGAAACCACCACGACCGGCGTGCCTTTCCCGAGGAACGCGCCCTCCGAGACGACATCCACGGGCTGCCCCGCGACCAGCGCGCGCCCCGCCGGGCGAAGTTCCGTTTCCGCGAAGCCTGTGCGGCCCACCAGGTCCGTCCGCGTCTCGGCGCTGACATAGCCGTTCTCCGTCGTGGTACTGTCGTGCAGCACCAGCCGCCGCCAAAGCCGCGACGACGGCAGCCGCTTCACGATCAAAGCGAAAACCAGAACGGCGATCGCCATGGCCGCAACCAACGCGCCTACCGCGTTCATCGTGCCGCCCAACGCCAACACGACACTGTAAAGCATGGCCGCGACACCGAGACCCGCGAGAAGCCCCACCGTCGGCGCGAGCATTTCTATGACAATGCAGAGCACCCCCGCAAGGAAAATCCCGATTTGCACCATCGAAACAAGCCCCTCGATATAGCGGCTGCCAAAGAACACCCCCGCCGCCGTGAGGCCGAGCATCGCCCCGACGCCGAGGCCGCCCGTCTTGAATTCCACCATGAGCCCGAGAAACAAAATCGCCAGCAAAAGCACCTGCAAAATCATTGACCCGGCTTCCTCCATCCGACGCGCCTCCTTTCTTCCGTTTTGTATTATTCTCCATCGACGTGAAAAATCCCTGCAATCAAATTTTTCTGTATTCTTCCCGTTGGAAATGGTACAATGCCATGGACAAGCAAAACGCGGAAGGGGATTTGATTATGCAAGCAAACTGCGCGGACTGCAAGAGCCACGCCTGCTACACGAAAGGCGTCAACTGCACGGGCGTCGACGCCGCCGAAGCCATCGCCGCCTACACCGAGGACGAGCGCAAGCTGATGGAGGCCGCCGCCTATGTGGAAGGCACGTTTTACAGCAACATCACGCGATTGGAGGAAACGGCGGAATTCGCGAAGCAAATGGGTTACAAAAAACTCGGCATGGCGTTCTGCATCGGGCTGAACGCCGAGGCCCGCTGCATCGCCAAATTCTTCCGGCAAAAGGGCTTCGAGTTTTACAGCGTCTGCTGCAAAACCTGCAGCGTCGCGAAAAAGGAACTGGGGCTGAAACAGGTGAAGCCGGAGCTCGACCACGAGGCCATGTGCAACCCGAAAATGCAGGCGCGTTTCCTCGCCGAAAACGGCGCGGAGCTTTTCATCGCCTGCGGCCTCTGCGTCGGCCACGACGCGATCTTCAACGGAAGCTGCCCCGGCCCGGTGACAACGCTCGTCGTCAAGGACCGCCTGCTGGCCCACAACCCGCTGGGCGCCATCTACTCCCGCTACTGGAAGCGGAAACTCGGAATCATGGACGAAGGCGAAGTATAATAGCCGCTGAACACACAATCACCAAAGGAGGAAAACATTATGCTGGAAATCGGAACCAAAGCCCCGGACTTCACGCTGCCGGACCAAAACGGAAACAATCGCACCCTCAAAGAATTTCGCGGACAAAAAGTAATCCTGTATTTTTACCAGAAGGACATGACCTCCGGCTGCACGAAACAGGCCTGCGGCTTCGGGGAAAAATACCCGCTGTTCCAGGAAAAAGGCGCGGTCGTCATCGGCGTCAGCAAAGACACCGTCGCGTCCCACAAGAAATTCGAGGAAAAATACAACCTCCCCTTCGTCCTGCTCTCGGACACGGAAAAGACCGTCCTGGAGGCCTACGACGTCTGGAAGGAAAAGAAAAACTACGGCAAGGTATCCATGGGCGTCGTCCGCACCACCTACCTGATCGACGAAAAAGGCGTCATCGTCAAAGCGATGGACAAGGTAAAAGCGGCGGACAACCCGGCGCAAATGCTGGAACTGCTCGGATAAAAACAGACGGCAAAAGCGGCGCTCCGCCTTGGAACGCCGCTTTTTGTTATTGTTGTTTGCCTTGTATTTGCTCCCGCAACTGTACACATTGATTTTTGAAATTCGGTATATCTTCGATTGTATTCCAAATAATATCCACATCCATTTCATGATACTCATGGGCGAAATAATCGCGCATTCCCTTGATCTCTTTCCACGGAATAGTCGTATCCATACAGATAATGTCATCCGTCAGGCTTTTCGCCAACTCCCCAATTTGCATCAGAGACATTGCGCAAGCGTTACGAAAAACACGGTCAGACGCAAATTGTTCCTTTCCGCCTTCAAATCGTTCTACCGCACGGATAATATCATCACAATAGGCAATCATGTGTTCCAAGATGTGAGCATCCTTATTACGCCTCATAGAGCAAAATTTCCTCCCGCGACAGATTTTCCCGGAACGCTTCGGAAGACGGCGTCGTGCTGACAATGTCCACCTCTTTGCCCAGCGCTTCCATGACATCGGCACGGAAGCCGCAGATCTGGAACAGATTTTTGATTGATCCCTTTTCAATATGAAGATCCACGTCGCTTTCGCCATCGGCATCTCCCCGGGCATACGAGCCGAAAAGATACGCCCTTTTCACACCATATTTTTCACAAATCGGAGAAATTTTTTCCTTGATATACGCAATGGAAAGCATAACCCCGCCCCCTTCGCCAATAGTGTATCATATTCGCCGAAATATGGCAAAAGCGGCGCTCCGCCTTGGAACGCCGCTTTTTTGTGTAACGAAAAGGGCAGGGGAATTCTTTTCTCCTGCCCTTGGCACGACATTTGGCAAAGCGCCGCTTTTTTGCATTACCGCGCCGTACCGGCGCGATCCAGATTGTCCTTGTCGATGACGACCGGCTCGCACAGGAACGACGGAACGTGCCGCGCTCCGTTGTCCAACTGGGCATTGGCCTCCGGAGCCTTCCCTTCGGCCAAGCCGTGCACGAGCCGCAAACATTCCTTGACCAGAAGCGCCGGCGGCTTCTCGATGGTCATGCCTTGGCGCCCGGCGGCGATGGCGCGCAAAGCTTCGGGATCGGCATCCAGCCCCGTGACAAATGGCATCTCGCCCTTGTAGATCCCATCGAGCGCGGCCCGGATTCCCTTCGCCAGTTCGTCGTTCGGCGCGAGCACCGCGTCCAGCTTCCGCCCGTTGACGTAAGCGGTCTGCAAAATGCGCTCCATACGGCCTTTCGCGTGTTCGGCATTCCATTTCTGCGTCACAACCTGCGAAAAGACCCGGTCGTTCGAGGGAATTTCCAAACGACGCGCTTCGATATATGGCTTCAGGATATCCATCGCGCCCTTGAAAAAGAGGCCCGCGTTGACATCCCTCGAATCGCCCGCGAAAAGCTCGATGTTGTGCGAAGCATTGCCTTCCTTCAAACGCAACGCCTTTTCAATCGCCCGCCCTTGGGCGCGGCCGATAGCCTCGGAGTCGAAGCCGACAAAATAAGAAATATGCGGGGAACCCATAATCATGCGGTCATAGGCGATGACGGGAATATCCCGCTGCTGCGCGTCCGCCAATACGTTCTGGAGCGCCGATCCGTTCACCGCGCCAACAATGATGGCGACGGGGTGCTTGGCGATGGCCGCGCGAAAATCCTCAATTTGCTGCGCTTCCTTGGTCTCGAAGTACAAATCCACGAGAAAACCGTCTTTTTCCAATGCCTCTTGGAGCGCGTAACCGTTCCTGTACCAGATTTCCGACGTGTTCGCGAAGAGAATGGAAACTTTGCGTTTCGCAGCGCTCTTTTCCTGCCCCCCGCAGCCTGCCAACGTCATTAGGCCCAAGACGCACAATGCCAACGCCAAAAGCCGCGTCCATCGTTTCATGGAAATTCCCTCCCGTGGTTCCGTTGCCCGATTGTTCAGCCCGGAAACCGCCATGACGTTCCGCGGCTTCCTTCTTCCATTGCTCATGAGTTTCGGGGAGTTTCTCTCCCTCGTGTATAGGATGGATAAAACGTGTCCGTCATTTATTATACTGTAGTTTTCGTTTCAGGGCAAGAACCATTACGCGACGGCGGGCTTCGGGGCGTCCATCAGCACGATGCCGCCCTTGTCCACCGAAAGGGCGCGGAGCGCGTTCAGCACCGCCAGAACCATGACGCCGACGTCGGCGAAAATCGCCATCCACATCGTCGCGAGACCGACCGCGCCGAGGATCAGGCAGGCCGCCTTGACGCCGAGAGCCATGACGATGTTCTGCTTGACGATGCTCATGGTCTTCCGCGCGATGCGCATCGCCAGAGAAATCTGTTGCGGGTCGTCGTACATCAGCACCACGTCCGCCGCCTCGATGGCCGCGTCGGAGCCCATGGCGCCCATCGCCACGCCGATGTCGGCGCGGGCCAGCACCGGCGCGTCGTTGATGCCGTCGCCGACGAAGGCCAGCATACCGTCGCCGTCTTTCTTTTGCGCGAGCAGCTCTTCTACTTTTTCCACCTTGTCGGCGGGCAGGAGCTCACTGTACACCATGTCGAGGCCCAGCTCCGCCGCCACCGCGTCGGCGACCGGCTTCGCGTCGCCGGTCAGCATCACCGTCTTCTTGACGCCCGCCTCGTGCAGCAGCTTGATCGCGCCCTTGGAGGTCGGCTTCGGCACGTCGGAGATGACGACATGGCCGACGTACTGCCCGTCGATGGCGACGTGGATGGTGGTGCCGACGTGGTCGCAGGGATGCCACGCCGCGCCGATGGCGTCCATCAGTTTTTCGTTGCCGACGCAGACGGTCTTTCCGTTCACCTGGGCGCGGATGCCCTGCCCGGCGATTTCCTCCACCTTTTCCACGGTGCAGTCATCCGCTTCGTTCGGATAGGCGGCGCGGAGCGAATTCGCGATGGGGTGCGTCGAGTAGCGCTCGACATGGGCGGTCAGGTGCAGGAGCTCCGTCTGGTCGATGATGTCGGGATGGACGGCGGAAACGTCGAACACGCCCTTCGTCAGCGTCCCGGTCTTATCGAAAACCACCGTTTCGGCGTTCGACAGAAGCTCCAAATAACTGGAGCCCTTCACCAGTACGCCGCTGGCCGACGCGCTGCCGATGCCCGCAAAGAACGACAGCGGCACGGAAATCACGAGAGCGCAGGGGCAACTGATGACCAAGAGGATGAACGCGCGCTCAATCCAGACCGCCCAGTCCGGCGAAAGCCCCATCATGCCCATCCGCACCAACGGCACCGCCACCGCCAGCACCACAGCGAAGGCGCAGACGAAGGGCGTATAGACGCGGGCAAAGCGCGTGATGAAATTTTCCGAGCGGGATTTCTTCATGCTGGAATTTTCCACCAGCTCCAAAATTTTCGCCGCCGTGGACTCGTCGGCTTCCTTCGTCGTCTCGATGCGGATGACGCCAGAAAGGTTGATGCAGCCCGAAAGCGCCTCGTCGCCGACCTTCGCTTCCCGCGGCAGGCTCTCGCCGGTCAGCGCTTTCGTGTCGAGCGTCGTCGTGCCGTCGACGATCTTGCCGTCGATGGGGATTTTCTCGCCCGGCTGGACGACGATAATCGTGCCGATTTCCACGTCATCGGGATCGACGCGCTCCAGCTGCCCGTTCTCGCCCTCGATATTCGCGTAGTCGGGGCGGATGTCCATCAGCGCCGAGATGTTGCCGCGGCTCTTGCCCACGGCGTAGCTCTGGAACAGCTCGCCGATCTGGTAGAACAGCATGACCGCCGCGCCCTCGCGGTACTCGCCCAGCGCCATCGCGCCCAGCGTCGCAATCGCCATCAAAAAGCTCTCGTCGAAAAACTCGCCGTGGCTGACGCCCAGCGCCGCCTTGCGAAGAATGTCATAACCAATCACGAGATAGGGGACGACGTAGAGCGCACCGAGCATCCATCCCTCGACCGGCGCGAATTCCGGCGCGACGAGCAATATCGCCGCGGCGATGATCCGCACCACCATGATTTTCTGTTTTTCCGTCATAATCCTTGCCTCCCCACCACGTGGCAACTCCCCCCGTCAGCTTCGCTGACACCCCCTCCAAGAGGGGGGCTTATCTTGCCTCCCTCTTGGAGGGAGGTGTCATGCCGCAGGCATGACGGAGGGAGTTTTAGCGCTCTCTCTTAGATGAAAACTTCGCAGTCCGGCTCGACCTTCTTGCAGGCCTCGCGAACCTTCGGCATGACCACGGCGGGATCCGCGCCCTCGGCGAACTCGACGGTCATCTTCTGCGCCATGAAGCCGACAGCGGCCTTGTCCACGCCCTCGACCTTCGAAGCGGCCTCCTCCATCTTCAACCCGCAAGCCGCGCAATCCACTTCGATTTTGTACTTCTTTTTCATAAGTAACCCCTCCTGAAATTTTGTATTGTTTATCACATGAACATTTAATCATGTATCGAATAAAAAATCAAGGGGTCTATGAAAAAATTTTTATTTTTTTCATCGCCGGACAAAGCAAAAAATTCTTGAGGTAAGAAATTCTTACCTCAAAAATTTGCGCAGTGTGATTCCCTTAGAGCCGCAAGGAGGTTGCTCGCTCAGGTGTATGCTGTATATGGCAACATGAAATGTGGCATCATGTGTTCGCTTGGCGAACGCGAGCCGAAAGCGGTGCGCAAGCTTAGCGACACATATCCACTGTGTGGTATAATATGAACACTTAGGGAGCGTGAGCCGAAGGCGAAGCGCGAACTTAGTGCGAATATATGCCCTTGTGGTATAATAACGTATATTGCAAAAGAGGGGGAATGGATATGAAAAACGTGGCTTTGGGGCGGACGGGCATCGTCGCGCCGCAGAACGGGTTCGGCGCGCTGCCGGTCCAGCGCGTGACACAAGCGGAGGCCGTGAAGCTGCTCCGCGCCGCTTATGAAGGCGGCATGACCTATTTCGACACGGCACGGGCGTACAGCGACAGCGAGGAAAAGCTCGGCGCGGCGTTCGGCGACGGGATTCGCGGCAAAATTTTCATTGCCACGAAAACCCACGCGCTTACGCCCGAAGGTTTTTGGAAAGATCTCGAAACGTCTTTGAAAAACCTGCGCACAGACCATATCGACCTTTACCAGTTCCACTGCGTGAACCAATGCTGGTCGCCGGGGGACGGCTCCGGCATGTACGAGTGCATGGCCGAGGCGAAAAAGCAGGGGAAAATCCTCCATATCGGCGTCACCGCCCACAAGCTGCAAGTGGCTTTCGACTGCGTGGCGTCCGGGCTGTACGAGACGATGCAGTTTCCGTTCAGCTACCTTTCGTCGGACAAGGAAAAGGCCCTGGTCAAAGCCTGCGCCGACGCGAACATGGGCTTCATCGCGATGAAAGGGCTGGCCGGCGGCCTCATCACGAATTCCCGGGCGGCGATGGCGTTCATGGCGCAGTACGACAACGTGATGCCGATCTGGGGTGTGCAGCGGGAGACCGAGCTGGCCGAGTGGCTTTCCTATATGAAGGACACGCCGGAAATGACGCCGGAAATCGAGGCGTTTATCGCGAAGGAGCGCAAGGAACTGACCGGGGAATTCTGCCGCGGCTGTGGCTACTGCATGCCGTGTCCCGCGGGCATCATGATCAACCAATGCGCGCGCATGTCGCTGATGCTCCGCCGCGCCCCGTCAAAAGCATGGCTGACGCCGGAGATGCAGGCGGAAATGAAAAGGATCGAGGGCTGCCTGAACTGCCGGAAGTGCACGGCGAAATGCCCTTACGAGCTGAACACGCCGGAGCTCCTGCGCAAAAATTACGAAGACTACAAGCGGGTCTTGGCCGGCGAAGTCGCCGTATAAGGAGAGGCCATGGAGCTTCATCAACTTTCGTATTTCCTCACCTGCGCGCGCTGCGGCTCCCTGACCGCGGCCGCGGAAGAGCTGTACACTACCCAGCCCCATGTCAGCATGGTGATCCGCGATTTGGAAAAGGAGCTGGGGACAAAACTCTTCAAGCGCCGCTCGAACGGCGTGGAACTGACCGAGACCGGGGAGCGGGCTTACGGCTACGCGCTGCGAACCCTCCGGAACGCCGAGATGTTCGCCACCATCAGCCGGGAGCAACGGGAGCATACGCTGCGCGTGGCGACGAACAACAGCAGCAATATGGCGGTGATGTTGACCGCGTTCTACAACGAGTTCACGGACGAAGGAAAAAAGCCGGAACTGTATTTGCGGTTTACCGAATGCGGCACCGAAAAGATGATTGCGCTGCTTTCGGCCCATGAGTACGACCTCGGTTTCCTGTTCGTGCCGGACACGAAACGCTCGGCGCTCAACTATCTGCTCGACCGGCACCAGCTTGCTTTCACGCCGCTCCTGGACACCGACCTCGTGCTCTACGTCGGGAAAAACCACCCGCTGGAAGGACGCGCGTCGGTGACGGCGGAGGAAGTCGCCGCTCTTTCCTTCATTCAATTGGAGGATGATTTTTTCACCATCGAGGATCTTCTGGCGGGCGATCCGACGTTTCGCAAAAAAAGGCTCGAAATCCGCCACGTCGTGCGAACGAACAGCGACCACATGATGATCCGCATGCTGAACAAGACCAAGCTTTGCAATCTCAGCAGCTATTGGCTGAAGGACGTCTATCGCCAATACGACTTCCGCCGGATCCCCATCGAAGGCATGGAAAGGCGCATCGCTTTCGGCTACCTGTCCCGAAAGAGCGAGCCTCTGAACGGGGACGTCGCCGCCTTCCTGCGATTTTTGCGCCGCGCGCTGGAGCTGGATACGAACACATAATACTTATCTCAGACCAAAATTTTAAATAAAATTTTGACCTGAGATGCGCCTGCTTCGCAGGCTACAGCCGCGCTAAAGCGCGTCTGACGTCTCATGCAATCGCAGTAAGGATTTAAAAAATCCTAACTGCGATTAGTA
>JAFVAI010000105.1 GCA_017480545.1 Schwartzia sp. (in: firmicutes)
GTATATTTCTATCGGGAGGATGAGGGAATGGACAGCGTGGAGTTTGTGAGAATCATCGTCGAGGCGGTGGCGGTTTCAATCCTCAGCTTTATGCTTTGGCATATCCAAAGGAGGCTTGAACATGCCGAGGAAGCGGAAAAACAGATGCAGGCCGAGCTTGCGGAAGAGCGGAAACGCGTTGAGCAAATGCGGGAAGCGAACAACAAAGGAACGCAAGCCCTCCTGCGGGACAGGCTCTTGCAGGGATTCCACTTCTTTTACAGGCGCGGCATGGTGACATACGGAGAGGCATCGAGTTATGCCAATATGTATGAGGCCTATCACGCCCTCGGCAAGAACGGCGTGATGGACGACATCTATAAAAACTTCAAGACGATTCCGGTGCGTCCGGATGCGGAGGTTTATCCGAACGAGCCGACAGGAATGAGCGACACGGCATGAAGAAAATGGAAATCACGCCGGACTTGATTATCGCGCTGGGAATGTCGATTACGCTGATTCTCGCCGTCATTTTCGGCTCGGCGACGGAAATCACCATCGGCATATCCGCAGGGCTTGGCGGCTACTTGGGGCAGGTCGTGTCGAACGACGAGACCAAGAAAAAGGAAAAAGCGACGGAAACGAAGGAGGGCGAACACAATGAAGGATGAACCGAAAATCATTGACACGGGGATTGATTGGGACGAGGATGACCTGGACGAACGCGACAGCACGGACATGATTGTGCTACACCACACCGGGGATACGGATATGGACGCAAGCGCGAAGCAGATTCACGGCTGGCATCTTGGTCAAGGTTGGGCGGGCATCGGGTATCATTTCGTCGTCCGCAAAAAAGGAACCATCGAGGAAGGCCGCCCGGAGTGGGCGGTAGGCTCACACGCATTCGGAGAAAACGACCACAGCATCGGCATCCACGTCTGCGGGGCGTTCAATTCCGCGCAGCCGACAGACGCGCAAATTGAATCATGCGCACATCTCGTCGCATATCTTTGCGAGAAATACGATATTCCGATTGACCGCGAGCATATCGTTGGCCATCGCGAGGTAAACGATGATACGACGTGTCCCGGCGACAACCTCTTTGCCAAGCTGGATTTGATTGTCAGCAAAGCCGCGTGGTATGCAAATCAAGATGCGTCCGAATCGGACACGGACGGAAAAGAAGCGACATGGGAGAAGGATATGGAGGCAATCAAGAAAGAGATGGACGGAGCGAAGCGGTACAACACGTTGGACGAAATCCCGGAATGGGCGACGCCGACCATCGAAAAAATGATTGCGAACGGTATCTTGAAGGGGAGCGGCAAAACGGATGAAAACGGAAAGCCCGCAGACATCGACTTCTCAAAAGATATGCTCCGCATGGCGGTTTACAATGACCGGGCGGGATTGTACGACCGATAGAGGGCGGTGGGCGACAAACAGCCTCAAATGGTGCAAGCTCTATGAGGCATTCGTGGCGTTTCAAGTACAGGCGGAAAAGTACGGCCTGTACGCGGAGGAAATCAAGCGCATAGAGGGCGATTTGTTCGCCCATTGCCCTATTCCACAGCCGAGGAAGATGGAAGTGTGATAGCCTATTAGGGAGGTGCTGAAATGTGGACAAAGAAAAGCTTATGTGTGCTTTCTTTTATGTGTGCAGCTTTGCTTTTGTGCTTTTCGCCTGCTGGTATCTGCTCGGAGACACAAGCGACCAGCCGGGAGGAAACATTGACCGCATCAATGCGGGACTGGAACGCACTCAAAGCGAACAACGCCGCGCAGAAGAAAGCCTTGCAAGAATCGCAGACGGCATTGACCGAAGCGAGGAAAGAATTGAACGCCTCGCGGGAAGCATTGACCGAAGCGAAAGCATTATTGGAGAGCTCTCAAATGACCTCGACCGAAGCGCAGGAGAGATTGGCAACGCTATTACAGGAATACGAGATACAGAAAGCCGAATTGATAGCGCTACGGCAGGAATTGAGCGCGCTGAAAGCGGAATCCAAGACGGCCTCCGATGCGCTGACGAAAGCGAATCAATATTTGCAAGATACGAAAAAAGAGATCGAGGCGAACGAAGCAATCCACCGTAAACGGGAAGCACAGCTTGAACGTCAGCGGCTCTTATGGCAGCTCGCGTGTTTGGTTGTTGGAGGGGTGGCGATTGCGAGATGATGATTGCCGACTTTGAAACGCAGATTACAGTCAACGGTAATGCGAAAAAAGCAGAAGTGAAAGACAGGATAAAGCATGAGATATAAACATGAATCCCCCCGGAAGCAAGGCAAAGCCATGTTTCCGGGGGATTTTTTACGTTATGGGGGAATGGACGAAATCGACGAATAGGAATTTATAGATGCCTTCATCTTTCCTGCTGCGGGCGGCGACGTGTCCACCTCGGACACGGGCGGTGACAGCGAGGGAGGCAAAACGGCGGAGCCGGAAAATCCATACTTGGAAGATTGGGCGGCACGGGTCGAATCGGCGTGGGCGGCTACCTCGCGCTGATTCGCGCCTACGGCCTTTCCGTCTATATCCCTACATATATAAGAAACAGATGATGGCGCAACGCGCCAAGAAAACACTTGCCCCGGCAGGACGGGGGATCGCGCCGACCTGCCGGGGTTTTCTATTTGCAACACAAAAAGAGATTATAAAAATATATAGAACATTGACAAATGTATAATAAAGGAGTATTATAATATACACGAAGGCACGGGGAACGCCGCAAGCCGCGCTAGCAAAGCGCAAGCGGGAGCCAGCTGACGGGCGGCGCGGGCGGTAATCTAAAAAAAGAAAGGGTGTACGAAATGACGAAGATGGAAAAGAAAATTCGGGACAGGCTGAAAATGATTGAGGCTCGGATCAATGAGAACAAGACTGACCTCGCGGAAAAGCAGGAAGAGCTTATCAAAAGAGCGCAGGGGAAAGATTCCGGGATGTGGATTACCAAAATCGGGAAGGAAATGGAATTATTGGAGGATGAAATCAGACAGTTTGCTAGGGAAAGGAAAATGCTCGAATACTTTTTGAATGATGAATTGGAGGCATAAGAAATGAAATATTATATTCAGGAACTTCTAAATTGGGCGATTCAAAGGCGATGTTCAGATCAGGATGAAGGCTGACGACGACATGATGATATGGGACCCGGTAGCGGAACGAATTAACGGGAAATGGACAAATTACTAAAAGGGGGAAGATTAAAATGACGCAGCTGGTTATTTACACAACGCGAGAGGGCTACGGAACGGATCAGATTAACGAGACAATGACGGCGGGAGAACTCATAAACTTTCTTGAGGATTTTGACGAAGGCACAAAGATTTATCTCGCGTTCGATAAAGGCTACACATACGGAGGCATTTCAACAGATTGCATTAAGGAAGAAGACGAAGAAGATGATGAAGAACAGGAGGAAGATTGACATGGAAGAACTCAAACAGAAGCTTATCCGCGAATGGGAGCAGAAGCTTTTTGACACAGAAGAAGCCGAAAAGGAGGCGGCGAAACTCAACGAAACCATTTGACGCAGAGCGACGCCCGCCGAAAGGTGGGCGGTAATGCGGGCAAGGCAAGAACCTTGGCGGGTCGCAACTCTCGCATAGCATGGACAGGCTATATAACCCGGCCGCAACGTCATAGCGTGATTTTGGCTACATTTTGAAAGGAAAACGTAGCTGGGAAAGTCGAGTAGTTTTTCAGCACTTTTTAGGAAGCATCCGGATCGCCGGGGTAACACTTGGAAAAAAGGAAGCGGTCGCCCGTCCGAAGGCATACGGGCTTGTACCATGGGGGAGCATACGAAATCCGGGTATATAGCCGGAGGCGGCGTTCGGGCGGCGTAGGGGCATTTTTAAGAGCAGGACATAATAAAGACACCGGGAAGCCGCAAAAAACGGAAGAAGGGGCGGTCAAGGCCGCGAGAGGGGCAACCGCCATTTTGCCAACCGGGCAAAATGATACAGAAAGCCGAAACGCCTGCGGGCGTCCGGGCGAGGATGGCAACCTGCCCGCCGATGATGGCAAGCCGAAAATCAAAAAGGAGTGATTCGATGAACAGTTACGAGGAAAAGCTGGAAGCCAAACGGGAAAGGTATCTCGAACGGGCGGCGGCGGCGCGGGAGCAATCCGACGCGCAATGGAAACGGGCGCGGGAAATGGGAAGCGCGATACCGTTCGGGCAGCCGATTCTCGTCGGGCACCACAGCGAAAAGGCGGACCGGGCTTTCAGGAACCGCATGACCGGGCATTACGACAAGGCTATGGAACTTGGAAGCAAAGCGGAATACTATGAGCAGAAAGCGGCTCGCGTCGGGACGGGCGGCATCAGCTCGGACGACCCGGAAGCCGTGCAAAAATTGACGGCGAAGTTGGAAAGACTGAAAAAGCATCAAGAGACAATGAGGAACGCGAATAAGGCAATTCGCCTGAAAGACACCGAAAAAGGAAACGCAAAACTCCGGGAACAGGGATTCACGGATGAACAGATCGCAAAACTCCGCGAGCCGGATTTCTGCGGGCGCGTCGGCTACCCGTCCTACGAATTGCAGAACAACAACGCAAACATTCACCGCATCGAGAATCGCATCAAAGACCTCCAGCGGAGGCAGGAGATGGAAACAAAATGCGAAGCCGTCACGACAGACCTTTACGAATACAAGGTAGAGGATAACCGTTGCCAATTCGTTTTCGACGGGAAGCCGGAGGAAGAAGTGCGGCGCATTCTGAAAAACAACTCCTTCAAATGGTCGCCCTCTCGCGGCGCGTGGGTGCGCCAAGCGTCGGCAAACGGGATGTATGCGGCGCGGAGGGTGCAGAAGGAATTGGACGCGCTGGCGGTGCGGGAGGAGGAATGAAAGTGCATCGGTATTATCTGACACAACGGGGCATATCCATCGGGACACAGCCGAAAGACTTTGTGTCCAGCGCGGACACTCCGGGCGAAGAATTGACGAACGGGCGGCGGTGCTATGGATATGTGGACTATAACCGGGAATTAACGCCGGAGGAAGTCGAAGAATACGAACTGACGCCGCACAGCGACACCGCGCATATCCGGGAATACAAACCGTTCAAAGGCTGGCATAAGTTTTCGGAACAGACCGGGAAGTACAACTACTATGATTACGCAAAACCGGGCGACGAAGTGGACGAGGAAACCTACAACTACTTCCTCGACCTCCTTCCGCCTGTGACATTGAAACATGGATATTTTCAAGTCGGAGAACCGTATTCCCATGCAGAAGATGAAAACGGGAAATGGCGGGCGACCTGGACGACGTTCATCCATGAGGGGGACAAGTATTATTATCTGGGACATTGTTTCGCGGGCGGCTATGAACACCAAGGCTGAATAGACACGAACGCCGCCTTTCGTCTTCGGGACGGCGGGCGGCTTTCGTGTTGAAATAAATATACAAAAATGCTAAAATCATACACAAAGGGAGGTATCGGAATGAAAATAGGGAGAACGGCCAAACGGGACATCAAGACAATTCCGGCAGAAGAACAGATCGAGCTTGAGAGATTCTTCAAAGCAAAGCTCGCGGCGGCGGGGGAAAATATCAAGTCCGCCATGAACAAAGTGAACGAGGCATACCCAGACAAAACCGAGTATTATGCAACCACATTGAAGCAGGTACAGGGTGGGAATATGCCCCTATGGAAATTCGTTCGCATGGCAAACGTGCTCGGCTATGATGTGGATTGGGTGAAAAGGCGATAGAATAGGCGCGGCTTACACCGCGCCTTAAAATAAAGAAGCCATACGGCTTTGATACGAAAATCAGCGAGGCGGAATGCGTGGCGAAGCTGATGGGGATGTATCAGGAACTGACGGGAATGAAAAATTGACGAAGTGCTTTCAGTGTGTAATAATAAGGAAAACAGTTGACGCTGTTTTCCTTTTTCTTTTGTTTTGGAGGTTTTTCGTATGAACGGCATAGAAGAAATCGTCCGCGAACAGGCGCGGGCGGCGAAGGAGGCTTCCCGTCGGTTGTCGGTGGCGTCTTCCGCTGTGAAGGACGCGGCTCTGCGCGCGATGGCGGACGCTTTGGAGAAAAACACGGCGGCGGTTCTCGCGGTGAACGTCGAGGATATGAAGGCGGCGGAGGAAAAGGGAACGTCGCGCGCGATGCTTGACCGTTTGATGCTCGACGAGAAACGGATTCGCAGTATGGCGGACGGGCTGCGGCAGACGGCGATGCTGCCCGATCCCATCGGCGAGGGCGAGATGGAAACGATTCGCCCGAACGGACTGGAGATTCGCCGTGTCAAAGTGCCCATCGGCGTCATCGGGATCATTTACGAGGCGAGGCCCAACGTGACGGCGGATGCCGCCGCGCTTTGCCTGAAATCTGGGAACGCCGTGATTTTGCGTGGCGGATCCGAGGCGCTGCGCTCGAATCGCGTCATCAGCAAGATTTTGGCGGAGGCCGCCGAAAACGCGGGCATCCCGAAGGGCGCGCTCCAATTCATCGACAGCACGAGCCGTGACGCGGTGGGCGTGATGATGAACTGCACCGGGCTGCTTGATGTAATCATTCCGCGCGGCGGCGCGGGGCTGATTCGACGCGTCGTGAAGGAGAGCGCGGTGCCCGTCATTGAGACTGGCGCGGGCATTTGCCATACGTACGTGGATGCGGGCGCCGACCTCGATATGGCGCTCAGCATCGCCGTGAACGCGAAGACATCGCGACCGGCCGTTTGCAATGCGATGGAGACGCTCTTGCTGCATGAAGGTGTCGCGAAGGAATTTCTGCCGAAGTTGGCGGCGGCTATGCGGGAAAAGGATGTTGAGCTGCGCGGCGACAGGACGGCGAGGACAATTGTGCCGGATATGGCGGAGGCGTCGGAGGAAGATTGGGCGACGGAGTATGACGACCTGATCCTTTCGGTAAAGGTCGTAAAAAATCTCGAAGAGGCGATTTCTCATATTAATTGTTATAATACCGGTCATTCGGAGACGATTGTCACGAGCGATTTGAGCCGTGCGCACCGCTTTCAGCGTGAGGTGGACGCGGCGGCGGTCTATGTGAACGCATCCACGCGGTTTACCGACGGCTTCGAGTTCGGGTTCGGCGCGGAGATCGGCATCAGCACCCAGAAACTCCACGCCCGGGGCCCGATGGGGCTGAACGAATTGACTAGCACGAAATACCTGATTTTCGGGGAAGGACAGATTCGAGCATGAGTGTTTCGGGGTATATTTCGTCCTTTCGGAGCGCGTGGCGCGATCCGAAGAACCGCTTTGACATGATCGACGCGGCGCGGGCGGTGCTGATCATGGCGGCAACGATGGCGCTGGCGACGGGCGCGGCGATTTTTCTGTTCGGGGAATGAGAGGGAAAGGGGCAGGTTATGGCAAAGACAAAATATCGCGTCGGCATTCTCGGCGGCACCTTCGACCCCATTCACATCGGCCATCTGATGTTGGCGGAGGCGGTGCGGGACGAGTACGAACTGGAACGGGTGCTGTTCATTCCCGCCGGAGAGCCGCCGCATAAGCTTGGACACAGGATTTCTCCCGCCGAGGATCGGTATCTGATGACGGTGTTGGCGACCTGCTCGAATCCTGCCTTTGAGGTTTCGGATATCGAGATGCGCCGGGAAGGGCCGTCCTACAGCGTCGATACGGTGCGTGCGCTGATGCGGGCATCGGGTGGGGACACCGAATATTTTTTCATCGCGGGTACCGACATCATCCGCGAGATCCACACATGGGAGCGTATCGAGGAACTGCTTTCCATCTGCCCGTTCATCGCGGCATCCCGTCCCGGTTGCCGCCCCGATGTGGAGCACACACGCGCCCTCTTGGGCGATCTCGGTGTGCGGCAGATTCATCTGCTGAATACGCCGGAACTGGAAATTTCGTCGACGGATATCCGCGAGCGCGTCGCCCGCGGAGCTTCCATCCGTTACACGGTTCCACGCGAGGTGGAACAGTATATTTACAAAAAAGGTCTGTATCGCTGATGGATTACGAGGCAATGAAGCGGGAGCTTTCCCGCCGCCTGAAAAAAAGTCGTTATGAACATTCGCTTGGTGTCGCGGATACGGCGGCGTTTCTCGCGCGGCGCTTCGGCGGGGACGAAGCGCGGGCGCGGATGGCGGGGCTTTTGCACGACTGCGCGCGGGCGTTTCCAAATGGAAGGATGCGGGCGGAAGCGGATGCCCGGGGCATCGCATACGGTGATGTGGAGCGGGCCATGCCGCTTTTATTGCATGCGCCGCTGGGCGCGTATGTTGCCCGTGAGGTCTACGGCGTGGAGGATGACGGCGTCTTGCGGGCCATCGCGCGCCATACGGTGGGCGGAGAAGCGATGACGGATCTCGACAAAATTATTTATTTCGCCGATATGATGGAGCCGACGCGCGACTATCCGGGTGTCAGGGAGCTTCGGCGTCTGGCGCGGGAAGCGTCATTGGATGAAATGACGCTGGCGGGGCTGACGCGCTCCATTGCGTTTGTGCTGGAAAAAGGTCATCCGGTCCATCCGGACACGGTGGTCGCGCGCAATGAGCTGTTGCTTGCCGGGGGCGCGGCTATTGGGGGAACGTGATGACAACGAAGCAGAGCGAGACGCGGAACAATATCCGTGCGAAGCGCAGGAAGCGGCTGCTGCGCGCGATTCTCGGCTTTTTCAAGTTGGTGTTTCTGTTGGTCGCGCTTGTCGCCGTTGGATGGGCATCGTGGCAGGAACTTTTACGCGGCGCGGCGGTCTACCGCGAGTACCGGGCGCAATACGACGCATATCGCGAGCGGCGGGAAGCGCGGCGTGTGCCGATGGACGAACGGTTTGAGGCCTATATGAATATTCTGGTGCTCGGCGTGGACAAGGGCGGCGATTTCGGCGGCGGCCACGCCGATACGATGCTCCTCGTGAGCCTCGACAACGCCACGGGCAAGGTGCGCGTGATTTCCATTCCCCGAGGGACTGTGGTGACCGCGCCGGACGGCGTGACATGGGAAAGCCTTGGCGGCAAATTTGCGGAGGTCGGCGTGTCCGGCATGATCCAGACGGTGCGGAATCTTCTGGGCGTTTCCGTTCATCATTACGCGATTTTGGACGCGCAGGCGTTCGGATCGTTTATCGACGCGATGGGCGGTGTGGATGTCTACGTTGAGATGCGCATGGATTACGACGATCCGGCTCTCGGCCTTTCCATTCATATTCCGCAGGGATTTCAGCGCATGAACGGTGATACCGCCCAAAAATATTTGCGCTTTCGGAGCGGCGAGTTGGGCGACTTGGGACGCGTTCAACGCCAGCACCGCTTCTTGAAGGCTTTTTACGGACGTCTCCTGAGTGTGGAGACGGTGGGAAAGCTCCCGGCGCTGATGAAGGTTTTGCAGGAACAGGTCGATACCAGCGTCGAGGTCTGGGACAGCGCGCAGTTGGCGGCTGTCCTGAAAGGGCTTTCGCGGGAGGAGCCGGAGACGCTGATGCTGCCCGGGAAAGCTTACGAGGGAGACGACGGCATCTGGATTGCCGATGGCGATCAGATTGCGCTGAAGGTGAAGCAACTGTTCCCGAAGGCGGAGGAAGCTCCGGCGGAGGAAAAACCATAGACAGGAAAAGGAGGAGGAAGACATTTGTTTGATACGTCGAAGGAACTGGCTCTGGCGATTGCCGGGGCGGCGAGCAACAAAAAGGCGCATGACATCGTGTTGATGAACATGGAGGGGCTGACTGTCGCGACGGATTATTTTGTCGTCTGTTCGGCGAATACGGCTACCCAGACCCGTGCCATCGCGGACGAGGTGGAAGAAAAGTTGGCGGAGGCCGGTATAGGGTTTAGCCACAAGGAAGGCTATCGCGAGGGCGAATGGATTCTGATGGACTACGGCGACTGTGTGCTGCACGTGTTCACCCGTGACAGCCGCGAGTATTACGCTTTGGAGCAGCTGTGGGGCGACGCCGAGCTGACTCCCTATGAGGACTGAGCGATGAACGAAGAGACGCAAAATCTGCCGGAGGCGACGGCCGAGGCACTCACGCGCAGGCGGCGGAGTGTCCATGAGGGCATGGTAGCCGTGATGCGCGTTGCGCGGCTCGGGGAAATGGGCGCGTTTCTCGACGCGGAAACGGGCAACACCAGCGACGACGTGCTTTTGCACACGCAGCAGCAGACGGCGCCCGTCGCCGTCGGCGACGAGGTCGAGGTGTTCCTCTATCGCGACCCGAAGCGCCGCCTGACCGCCAGTATGCGTGTGCCAAAGCTCAAAGAGGGGCAGATCGCGCGTATGAAGGTCATCAACGTCAGCAAGGACGGCGCGTTTCTCGACGTCGGCGCGGAGCGCGGGATTTTCATGCCCTTCGCGGGAATGCGCGGGCGGCCGCGGATCGGCGAGCGGGTCTGGGCGAAGCTTTACACCGACAAGTCCGGGCGCCTCGCCGTGACTATGGAGGTCGAGGACGAGATGCGCCGTGCGTCAAAGCCCGCCGAGGGTGTCAAGGTCGGCGAGTTTGTGACGGGGGAGATTTACAATTACACCGACCGGGGCGCGTTCTTGTTTTCGCGGGAGCGGTATATCGTTTTCCTCGACAATAAGGAAATGAAGGTTCGGCCCCGGGTCGGCGAGACCGTTACGGCTCGCGTGACCTTCATCCGCGAGGACGGGCGGCTCAACGCTTCGTTGCGCGAAATCAAGGAAAAGGCGATGGTCTCGGACGGCGACGCGATTCTCGCGCTCCTTCGGGAGCGCCACGGGAAAATGCCGTACAGCGACGCGACTTCGCCGGAAGTCATCCGCGACAAGTTCGGCGTCAGCAAGGCTGCCTTCAAGCGCGCGCTGGGCCATTTGCTCAAGGACGGGAAAATCGAGCAGCGGGACGGTTGGACGTATTTGCGCGAGGAAATTGCAAAAGATTCATAAAAGAAACGAAGAAAACGTTGTAAAATTTCTGACAGCTATGATATAATAAACAGAGCGTTGCGCGGCAAAGGTTTTTTTGCGTGAAAGAAGGATTTTTTCTGCGCGCGGCGAATAATCAAAGTTGAGAACCTTGGCCGGAATTTCGGCGAAGGAGATTTTGGGGGCGATTGCATGGCAGAGGATAAAAAGGGAATCCTGCTTGAAACAGGGACGAACGAATTTGAAATCGTCGAGTTTGGCATCGGGGATGTCAATTACGGCATCAATGTCGCGAAGGTGCGCGAGGTCATCACGGCGGCGGACTTTCCGGTCACGGAAATGCCGCAGGCTCACCCTTATATCGACGGCCTTTTCACGTTGCGCGGGCGTTCCATGCCGCTCGTCAATCTGCCGCGTTGCCTGAATGTGGCAGGCACGGATCGCGCGAAAAATATCATCGTCACGGAAATCAACGCCTACTATATCGGTTTCCTTGTCGACAACGTATCCAGAATCCATCGCGTTTCTTGGAAGGATATGGAGCCGGCGCCGGAGGTCGGCGACCAGTCCCGCGTCGTCGGCATCGTGAAATTTGGCGAGAAAATCGTGTTGCTCCTTGACTTTGAGACAATCATCGCCGAGGTCAATCCGGAAATCAACGCGAAGCTGACCACCTTTGAGGAGGCCGAGGCCGACCTCAAGGAACGCCGCTCGAAGGAGCATATTGTTGTCGCCGAAGACTCGCCGATGCTGCGCGACCTTTTGACCACGACGTTGCATGAGTCCGGCTACAATTATGTCAAGCCGTATGCCAATGGTAAAGAAGCTTGGGATTACCTTGAGGCGTTGGCGAAGAAGGAAGCACCGATTGAGAGCCTCGTCCGCCTCGTCGTCACGGATATCGAGATGCCGCAGATGGATGGCCACCGCCTCCTGAAGCTGATTCGCGAGAATGAGCGCCTGCATGATATCCCGGTCGTGCTGTTCTCTTCGCTGATCAACGAGGAAATGCGCCGCAAGGGCAACGAGCTCGGCGCGAACGGCCAAATCGCGAAGCCGGAGATCAACCAACTCATCGGCCTTTTGGATGAACTGATTTTCGGCGTCAAGAAGAAAACGGATGACGATTGAGCGGATAGCATCCGATTGACCATGAAGAAGCAACATACTCCCCCATATGAGAGACAGAAAGCATAAGCTGTCGGCATTGGGGGAGTATTTTCGTATCGAGCTGATGTTCCGATACAATAGGAGGAAACGTTATGAATTTTGTCTTTATTGCGCCGCATGCTTCGCACAATGCTTGGCTGTTTTGCGACCGCTTGCAGAAAAACGGCGTGACTGTGCTTGGCATCGGGGATTTTCCTTACGAGTCCTTGGACAAGCATGTCAAGGATTCCTTGAAGGAATACTATTATGTCGAATCCTTGCAGGAATACGATCAAGTCTTTCGAGCTGTAGCTTTCCTTTCCTTCAAATACGGGAAAATCGACTGGCTGGAATCGCACGATGATCTTTTCCTTGAACAGGATGCGCGTCTCAGGGAAGATTTCAATATTACGACAGGCCTGCACACCGCGGAAATCGATCGCTTCCGCAAGAAGTCGGAGATGAAGGCTAACTACCGAAAAGCGCATATCGCCGTGGCGCGTCTCGCGGAGGTCCCGTCCATCCGGGAAGCGAAAGACTTTACGCGCAAGGTCGGGTACCCGGTCATCGTGAAGCCGGATATCGGCAGCGCCGCCAGGGATGTGCAGCGAATCGAGACACCGACGGAACTGGAATGGTTCTTCTGGGAAAAATCCGCCGTTCCCTTTGTCATGGAGGAGGTTGTGCGCGGGAATATTTATTCCTATGATGCCATCGTCAACGCGGCGGGAGATACAATCTTCGTGTCGATGCCGGATTGGCCGCAATCGATGATGGAAATTGTCTCGAAGCAGCTGGATTTTTCATATTACATCGCGGCGGAGGTGCCCGAGGATCTGCGTGCGGCGGGGCGCGCCGTTATTCGCTCTTTCGAGATACGGAGCCGTTTCGTGCATCTGGAGTTCTTCCGGCTGACCGAAGACCAACCGCCCATCGGCAAGGAAGGCGATCTCGTTGGCCTGGAAGTCAATATGCGGCCGCCGAGGGGATATGCCGTGGATATGATGAATTTTGCTCATTCCATTGATGCCTACCAGATTTGGGCGGATATGGTCACCGTCGGTACGCCTGTGGTTTCCAAGCGCAGCGACCAACGCTTTTGCGTTTTCGCGGGGAGGCGCAGCCGCCATGCGTACAGCCATTCCCATGCCGATATTGTCGACCGCTACAAATCGAGCATTGTCATGCATGAAGCGATACCGGCGAATATGCAGACGCAAATCGGAAACTATATGTATTCCGCGCGTTTCAAGACGAAAGAAGAAGCGACGGAATTCATGCGGTACGTGCAGGCACAGTTCGGCGAAAGCGGGCAGACGAAGCGTCTGCTTTTGAAGGAACTGAAACCTGGCATGATTTTGGCCCAGTCCATTGTCTTGATGGAAGGCAAGGTCCTGATGGAGCCGGGAACGAGGCTGACGGAATTTGTCATCGGCCTCCTGAAAGACCCGAACTACATGAACAAGGTGCTGCCGAAGGGCGTCAAGCTCGACGAGATGCTGCTGACCGTGGCCATTCCGGCGGAGATGGAAACGGTTGGGGTGGAGGACCTGCCGCATTCGGAACTTCTGGAGAGCACGAAAAACGAGCTTCCGAATCCGCAAACGGACAAACTGTTGGACGAAGACTATGTCAAGACATACCAAGAGGTCTTGGCAGAGCTCGGGAATTTGCTGAACCCGAACACCATTCATCGGGGCATCGATCTGGACGCCCTCGGCATGCTGATTTCCGACCGCAAGCTCGAAAGCCTCTGCGACGATGCCATGGCCGTATCCCAGATCCACAATATGGATTGCGAAGGCTCGTATCTGCTGCATCACAGCCTGCACGTCGCGATTTTGGCGGGCTTGATGGGCAGCTGGCTGAACTGGCCGGAAGAATCCCGGCGGCGGCTCCTTTTGGCCGGGCTTTTGCACGATGTGGGCAAGCTGAAGATTTCCAACGACATCCTGAACAAGCCGGGCAGACTGTCCCTGTCGGAATTGAAAATCATGCGCCGTCATTCCAATTACGGCGTGGAAATTTTGGCGAAATGCGGGCTGGGCAACGAAGCCGACCTCATCGCCGGCGTTTTGCAGCACCATGAGCGCGGCGACGGAAGCGGCTATCCATCGGGGCTCACGGCCGATATGATTTCTCCCGTCGGGAAAATCCTTGCAATCCTCGACATATACGACGCTATGGCTACGAACCGTGTGTACGCGCACAAAACATCTCCCTTTGATATTTTCGAGCGCCTGACGACGGATATGCGCGCCGGGAAGATTGACGAGACCTATGGCTCGCTGTTCGTGCGGAAAATTTGCCGCGCGTTGATTGGAAGCTGGGTGCGGCTGATGAGCGGGGAAAAGGCGAAGATTATTTACATCGACGAAGAACGCGCCACTCCATTGCCGATTGTCCAGACGACCGAGGGCAAATTCTACGACCTTTCCACCGACGGGACGGTGCAAATCAAAGAATTGCTGACGTCCAGCGAGGCAAAGGCGTAGTCCGCGGGGATAGAATGAAGAACAGGGAGAAGGGGATTTTTTGCAACTGATTTCGATTGTGGTTCCGGTTTACAACGAGGAAGCGAATATTCGCCATTTCTACGAGGCGGTCCGGGATGTGATGGAGCCGCTGCCGTATGAGTTTGAACTGATGTTTGTGGACGACGGGTCTACGGATTCGAGCCGGAGTGTTTTGCACGAACTGGAGCGGCAGGACAACCGTGTGCAGCCGATTTTTCTCGCGAAAAACTCCGGCCATCAGCTGGCGCTGACCTGCGGGCTCGATTACGCGGACGGGGACGCAGTCATCATGATGGACGGCGATATGCAGCACCCGCCGGAAATGATTCCGACGCTCCTGGCGGAGTGGGAAAAGGGCTACGAGGTCGTGCAGACCATTCGCAAGACAACGGAGGGCGTGTCCTTTGTCAAAAAGAC
>JAFVAI010000106.1 GCA_017480545.1 Schwartzia sp. (in: firmicutes)
AGCAGTTCTACCTGCATAAATCGAACAACTGGGAATGAGAGGGCTGGCTGACGGGCTTAAGGACGGACGCGAAGTCCAAGGGGAAGGACGTCAGGCCGTTGCACTCTTCATTCTACCAGTTTAGGCAACGAGATGGATATGAGCGATGATCGGTCGCTCTTTCCAAATCTATTGTAGTAGGGGAAGGCAAGGGCTATTCGCGCCGCGTTCGTCTCCACCAACTCCATCACGCAGGGCGAGCAGGTCGCCGACGTTTGGAAGCCGCTCTATGAGCGGTTCGGCGTACATATCGACTTCGCGCACCGCACGTTTCGATGGGACAGCGAGTCGAGCGACAAGGCGCACGTTCATGTGGTGATTGTCGGTTTCAGCACCGCGGAAAACAATAACGAAAAAAGCCTCTATTCCGGCGAACAGAGGCAAGCGGCAAAAAATATCAGCCCGTACCTTGTGGACGCACCTACGGTGTTTGTGGAAAGCCGGAACAAACCTCTCTGCGACGTGCCGGAAATGTCGAAAGGGAACATTCCCGTGGACGGTGGCAATCTTATCGTTGAACCAGATGTGTATGATAATGTAGTCGTGAAAGACACCATCGCACTGAAATATTGCCGCAAGCTCTTGGGTGCTAAAGAATTTTTGAATAATACGCGACGTTATTGCTTGTGGCTTGTAGATGCCGACGCGGCGGAACTTCGCAAATCTCACTTCATTATGTATCGGTTGAAAGCCTGTACGGAGTTTCGCGAAAAAAGCCCGAAAGCTGCTACTCGAAAATATGCAATGACGCCTACTCTTTTTATGGAAATTCGTCAACCGCAGATGAATTATATTTTAGTACCGCGTCATTCCTCAGAAAATCGTCGCTATATCCCAATGGATTTCTTATCGCCCAAAATCATTTCCACCGATGCAAACTCTATTATTCCTAATGCGACGTTGTATCACTTCGGCATTTTGATGTCCAATGTCCACATGGCATGGGTGCGGGTAGTTTGCGGCAGACTTGAAATGCGTTATAGATATTCAAATGACATCGTCTACAACAATTTCCCATGGCCCGCCCCCACCGACGCGCAAAAACAAACCATCGAGCAAACGGCAAAGGCCATCCTCGATGCCCGCGCAAAATATCCCGACGCGAGCCTTGCCGACCTTTACGACGAAACCGCCATGCCGCCGGAGCTTCGCAAGGCGCACCAAGCGAACGACAGGGCGGTCATGGCGGCGTACCATTTCGATACAAAAATCAGCGAGGCGGAATGTGTGGCGCGGTTGATGGAGATGTACCGGGGATTGACGGATAAAGAAAAATGATGGCAAACGATACAACGAACACACCAGCCACAGAAACGGAGGAAACACCATGAAACATCGGACCTATTGCGTACATGCGCCGGAGGAGCTGTCCTCGGCGCTTTCGGAAATCGCGGCGTCGAGCGAGTATCGGGAGGCAAGCGGTGTGCTCGTCCATATCCTGCCGGATCTTTTGTCGCGGGACGAGGCGGCGGAAGTGCTGGGAAAGGTAAAGGCGGCCCTGCCGCGCGCGCGGACGGTCGGCGCGTCCGTCGTGGAGTTCCGCGACCCCAAGTCGGGAACCCCCAATGTGCGCCTGTCGGCTTGTTTTTTCGAGCGTTCCGAGGTCGAGGTGCGCGAGTACGGGCCGGAGGAAGACCTGGCCCGGCTCGGCGAACGCATCGCGAAGGAATTGTCCGAGCGGCCGGAAATCCGGGGGATTGAAGTTTACCACGGCGGCAGCACGGTCGGCATCGAGGATTTTCTGGCGGCGGCGTCCGCCGGGCACGAGGACATCCCGTTTTTCGGCGCCGAAATGCAGACGACGGATTTCGCGCAATACGACCGGCGCGCGTGCCGGAACTTTTTCAAGGAAATAGCGGAGGGCGCGATCGGGGATTTGTTCCTCATCGGCGACACGGTGCGCGCGCTGGGGCTGACCCTCGCCTTTTACATCGGCGACGACCTCCATATCAAGGCGGACGCCGTCTTCGGCTGGAAAACGCTGGGCCGCGAGTTGGTGGTGACGGAGACGGAGGACGATTTTGTTGTCGCGCGCATCAACGATATGCCGGCGACGGAAATCTACCATAAATATCTGCAAGTCCTGCCCGACGAATATTTTTTGTTCAATATCTGCGAGTTCCCGCTGGTGCTGAGGCAGGGCGACCGCCTGCTGCCGCGCGTGCCGCCGATGCACGACGAGCAGCACAGGCTGTATTTCACAGGGCGCATCAAAAAGGGCGACCGTCTGCGGCTGACCTATGGCAATTCCAGCGACATTTTCTTCAACACATGGGAAGCCAGCGAGACGATGCGCCTCTTCGGGCCGGAATATGTGCAGCTCATCCCCTGCGCGAACCGGGGGCTGTTCCTCAAGGAGCAGGCCCATTATGAAAAGGATATGTACGAGCGCTTCGTCCAAGAGCCGCTCGTCTGCGGCGGCAGCGCGGAGCTTTACCGCTTCGAGGGGTACGGCGGCATCCTGAACAGCACACTGGTCGCCGTCGGTATCCGCGAGGGCGAGGCGAAAGTGGCGCCGCCCACGGGCTGCCCGCTCCAAGCCGCTTCCTCGCAGGCGCATTTCGTGCCGCTCGCCGACCGCCTCGCGGCTTTCGTGGACGTGGCCGCGCAGGAGCTGGCGGAGGAGACGCAAAAGGCGAGAGCGGCGAACGTGGCGAAGTCCCAGTTCCTTTCCAATATGTCCCACGAAATCCGCACACCCATCAACGCCATCATGGGCATGGACGAAATGATCCTGCGCGAGGCGAAGAACGCGACCATCCGCGAATACGCCGAGAACATCCGCACGGCGAGCGCGAGCCTTTTGGGCCTCGTCAACGACATCCTCGACTTCTCGAAGATCGAGGCGGGCAAAATGGAAATTATCCCCGTGGAATATGAACTCAGCTCCATGCTGAACGACCTCGTGAACATGGTGCGGACGCGGGCGGAAAAGAAAGGGCTCGCCCTCCACGTCGAGGCGTCGCCGGAGCTGCCGACGCTGCTCTTCGGCGACGAGATCCGCATCAAGCAGGTCGCGACGAACATCCTGACGAACGCCGTCAAGTACACGGAAAAAGGCGGCGTGACCCTCCGCGTGACCTTCGAGAAGGGCGGCGGGCAAAACATCCGCCTGCGGTTCGCCGTCGAGGACACGGGCATCGGCATCAAGCCGGAGGACATGAAGAAGCTCTACAATGCCTTCGAGCGCATCGAGGAAGCGCGCAACCGCACCATCGAGGGCACGGGCCTCGGCATGAACATCACGAAGCGGCTCTTGGAGCTGATGGGGAGCCGCCTCGAAGTCGAAAGCGTCTACGGCGAAGGCTCGACCTTTGCTTTCGCGCTGGAGCAGCGTGTCGTGAACTGGTCGCCCATCGGCGATTTCGAGCAAGCCTATCGGAGAACCATTTCCCAACAGCACGCCTACCACGAGTGTTTCACCGCGCCGGACGCGGAGATCCTCGTCGTGGACGACACGAAGATGAACCTGACCGTCATGAAAGGGCTGCTGAAAGCGACGAAGGTAAAAGTGGACGAGGCGGAGAGCGGCATGGAATGTCTCGCGCTGACGGAAAAGAAAAAATACGACGTCATCTTCCTCGACCATCGGATGCCGGGCATGGACGGCGTGGAAACCTTGGTCTCCCTTCGGATGCAGGTGCAGGGGAAGAACAGCGAGACGCCCGTCATCTGCCTGACCGCGAACGCGGTCTCCGGCGCGCGGGAATGGTATCTCGAGCGCGGCTTCAACGACTACCTGACGAAGCCCGTCCAGGGCGAGCAGCTCGAAGCGATGCTCATCAAGTATCTGCCGCCGGAGCGCGTGGCACTGACGGGCGCTTGCGCCGACAAGGGCGAGAGCGACGGCGGGCTGCCCTCTTGGATGCTCTCCTCCGACGCCCTGAACAATGTGCTGGACATCAAGACGGGGCTGCAATACTGCGGCTCGGCGGAGGACTATCTCGCGGTGCTCCGCGTCTTTCAGGAAACGGCGGCGAAAAACGCCGACGAAATCCAGCAATATTTTGAAGCCAAGGACTGGAAAAACTACACCACGAAGGTCCACGCGCTGAAAAGCTCGGCGCGCATCATCGGCGCGACGGAGCTCTCCGAGCGCGCGAAGCGGCTGGAGGACGCGGGCAACCGCCTCTACATCGAGGAAATCGAGAAGGACACCCCCGTGCTCCTCGCGCTGTACCGCGCCGGCGGCGAAGCCCTGTCCCCGCTCCGGGAGCCGGAGAAAGACACCTCCGCCCTGCCGGAAATCGACCGGGGCGCGCTGCGGGAAGCCTACGCCGCCATCCGCGAAATGGCGGCAGTCTTCGACTACGACAGCGTCCAGTTCATCCTCTCCGAGCTCGCGAAAAGCCGCGTACCGGACGACGAATCGGAACGCTACGAAAAAATCGTGGAAGCCGCGAAAAAGCCCGATTGGGACGCCCTGCAAAAGATTTTCGCGGAGTGATACTGATCTCGTACCAAAATTTTTAAAGGAAACCTCTAAAAACTCGGTTCCGAACTCCCCCCGTCAGCTTCGCTGACACCCCCCTCTATGAGGGGGGCGTGTATTGACGCACTCTTTAGCCTCCCTCTTTGAGGGAGGTGGCAGCCCGCAGGGCTGACGGAGGGAGTTTTTAGAGATTCCCTAAAAAAAATTTTCCAGAAGCGTCAATTTTTGCGTGTCTGATTTGTATATATAAGTAAGAGGCGAAAAAGGAGGTGATTCAAAATGGCAAACATCAACGTAAACGAACTGACGCAGGAGCAAATCGAAAAGGCGAGGGCGTGCAAGACCGCCGAAGAGCTGATGGCGGCGGCGAAGGCCGAGGGCATCGAGTTGACGAAAGACGAGGCAGAGGCGTACATGGCGGAGCTTTCCGACTTCGAGCTGAACGAGGCGACGCTGAGTCGGGCGGCGGGGGGCACGCACTGCCTGAGGGATTTTTTTTGCCCGGTAAGGGGAAATGATTGAAGGCGTAGCAGCGCTGCGTCGATAAGCGGACGCTTGGCGCGCCTGTGCCCGTGGGTATTAGCGCCTTAGCGGTCGCTTATGCACAGCTAAAAGACCCGGTAGCGAAACAGTCCAGTGGACTGTTTCTCGGTGGGACGTGTTCGGCGTTTCCTTAGGGAATCTCTAAAAACGCGTTTCTGAACTCCCCCCGTCAGCTTCGCTGACACCCCCCTCCATGAGGGGGGCTTGTATTGACACACTTTTCAGCCTCCCTCTTTGAGGGAGGTGGCAGC
>JAFVAI010000107.1 GCA_017480545.1 Schwartzia sp. (in: firmicutes)
GACGGAATACACGAAGAACAATGTTCTTCTGCAGGCCGCCCAGTCCATGCTCGCGCAGGCGAACCAGAACTCCAGCTCCGTTCTCTCGCTGCTCCAGTAAGAGAAGGTTGCTTAGGTACTGCAGGTACAGTGCAAAGACTATCAGCAAAGGCCGTCCCGAAAGGGGCGGCCTTTGTGCTGCGGTGCGCCATCAGCTTTGAGGAAGGAACGTACAGAGAGATGTTGTATAGTTGTATAGTTTCTGATTGATCCTTGCCTTCCCCTTGAGGGGAAGGTGGCGCGCGTAGCGCGACGGATGAGGTGTTTTGACGTTGTGTCTGCTTTTTCCGTTGCGGCTTTCCGCCTCACCCGTCAGACCTGCGGCCTGATTAGCAAGTTTTAATAAAAAATATCTATCATTTCCTTGAAAGAAATTTTGGGAGGGAACCTCTAAAAATTTCTCGAATTACTTGCCTCCCCTAGAGGGGCGAAACAGTCCACTGAACTTTTCGGGACCGCATTAGCGGTGGGGGAGGTGGCTGTAACGTTGCGTTTGCGCTATTTCGTGGACTTTTCACACCTCATCCGTCAGCCCTGCGGGCTGCCACCTTCCCCTCAAGGGGAAGGCAAGATTACGGGTTTTCCGCTCGTCGGGATTGCGTCCCGTTGCCCATAGTATAGCAAATCGACAGGGGAAATGTCATGAAAAATTATTTCCGGTGGCGGCGAATTGGAGGGGGTATTACTTCAGCCCTAAAATTCACGAAACATTGCCTTCCCCTTGAGGGGAAGGTGGCGCGCGAAGCGCGACGGATGAGGTGTTGAGACGTGGCGGCTCATACAAGCGCAGCGTCGTTGCCGTTTCACTCCGCTGGCGGGGCGGGCAAGGAAGCTTTTGTCGCGCCTCAAGGAAGCGGAAAAGGAATACGCGAGGGGTGATTTCGTCGAATGGCGTCCGGGAATGCTTATCGAGTCCGAGCAACAAAATGTTGCCGCTATTTTTGAGCGGGTTCCTTATGACAGATCGTCAATTTCCCTGATTCTCGCCCGCACGGTTTCCGCTGATTCTTCGTTGAAATAGGTTTGCGCGGTGGCGGGCGTCTCCTTGTTTTCGTAAATTTCGATGGCTTTGCACAGTGAAGCCCGCGCTTCCTCCAAGCGCCCGAGGGCAGAGAGGATCATGCCGCGCTCGCCGTAGAAATCCGGTTGCCCCGGGTACTCCCCGAGCGCCATATCGGCCAAGGCGAGCTGCTCGTCCAGCGGCCAGCCTAGGCGGCGCATCGCCTCGATGGCAATGTGAAACTGCGGGACGCGCGACGCTACCGGCTGCACCGGCGAATCCAAGGAGAGAATCGCGTATTTCATCGCTTTTCGGTAATCCTTGAAATCGAAATAACAGCCGGCCAGTGCAAAGTATTGTTCCGGCTGTTCCCCGCCTTCGGCAATCTCCTGCTGCAACAGGCGGAAATTGCGCTCGGTTTTTTCCATGCCGATGGATTCCGCGTAGCCGGTATGGTAAACGGAAAAATTGCCGTCGTCATGGTACAGGACGAGTTTTCCGCCGATGTGCGTGATGGTTTCATGGATGCGCCCTTGATAGCGAATGTCCGGCGCATTGCGGAAGAGGCGCGCGGCGCGGTCGTTGCCTTGGCTTTTTCCCGTTTCCGGATCCACGTTGACGCGGGTGACCATGATCGCGTCCACGGGCAGCGCGAGGGCGGCGATTTTCCCAATTTTTTCCCGGACGCGGGCAGGGTGCAGGAAACCTTCGTCGGCGTCGAGGAAAATAATCCAGTCCCCGGTCGCGTGGTCGAGGGCGAAGTTCCGCGCCGCCGCGAAGTCGTCCCGCCAAACAAAATCAAGAACGGTCGCCCCCGCGTCGAGGGCGATTTTTTTCGTGGCGTCCGTGGAGCCGGTGTCGACGACAATCAGCTCGTCGGCGATGTCCCTGACGGTTTCCAGCGAGAGCGGCAGATTTTTTTCCTCGTTCTTTGCGATATAGCAAGCAGAAAGTTTCATGGTTCATTCCCCTCCCGAGCGTTTCCAAAAGAACCAGAGCAGGCAGTCGAGGGCGGAGAGGGCGGTGAGGACGGCGAGATGGGTGAGGTCGATTTCGGCGAAGCTGAAGGTGCGGATGGATATGCCGGTGGCGACGAGGGAGACGGCGAGCAGTGCCAGCAGGATGTTTTGCTTGTTCATCGGTTTCGCGGACGCTCCTTTTTCGGCGCGGAGGCGGAAGGCAAAAGCCTTTCCGTTTCCGCGTTTCTTTTTTGGGAAATTTTCTTCTATTATAATACGAATTGCGCTATAATGGCGATAGTATTGCTCGGAAAATTTTCGGGAGGTTTTTGTATGCGGATTGTAATCGTCGGCGCGGGCAAGCTCGGGTACAGCATCGCCGAGCTGTTGTCGGGGGAGCAGAACGATGTGGTGGTGATCGACCGGGACGAGGCGCGGCTGGAGGCGGCGAAGAATACGCTGGATGTTTTGACCATCGCGGCGAACGGCGCGAGCCCGATCACGATGAACGACCCCGACGTGCGCGGCTCGGATATCCTGATCGCGGTCACGGCGCAGGACGAGGTGAACATGGTGGCCTGCATTCTCGCGAAGAAGCACGGCATCAAGCACACAGCGGCGCGCATCCGCGACACGGAGTTTTTGACCGAGGCCAAGGGGTATGTGAAGGAGCATTTCGATATCGACTTGCTCCTCAATCCGGAATATATCACGGCGATGGAAATTTTTCGCATCCTGATGACGCCGTCGGCGCTCAATGTGGAGGATTTCGCCGAGGGGAAGGTGCGGCTTTTTGAGACGAAGGTGAAGCCGGATTCGCCTTACGCGAATATCGCGCTGAAGGATTTGACGCTGCCGCCCTCGGTGCTGGCGGGCATGATTTTCCGCAATCACCAGATGATCATCCCCCACGGCGAGGATCGCCTGTTGCCGATGGACAACGCGTATTTCATCGGCAAGACGGAGAATATCGAGAAATTCAGCGAGGACTTTACGCAGCGCGACGCCCGGCAGCTTTCGCGGGCGGTCATCATCGGCGCGGGCCGCACGGGGCGTGTGCTGGCGGAGCGGCTGTCGGAGCGCGGGGTGCGGGTGAAGCTGATCGAGAAGGACCGGGAGCGGTGCCGCGTGGCTTCGGAGCGGCTGGCGGGCGTGATGGTGCTTTACGGCGACGGCACGGATATCGACCTCTTGACGGAGGAAGGCGTCGGCGAGGCAGACGCGGTGATCTGCCTGACGGAGGATGACAAGCTGAACCTGATGCTGGCGCTTCTCGCGAAGCATTTGGGCGCGCGGGAGACGGTGGTGCGCGTGGCGCGGAGCGAGTATGTGGAGCTGATGGAAAAGGTCGGCGTCGATGTGGCGCTCTCGGAGCGGCTCCTGTCGGCCAGCGAGGTGTTGGCTTTCGTGCGGCGCGGCGGCGTGGTGTCGGTGTCGCTCCTCGAGGGCGCGAAGGCGGAGGCCGTGGAGTTTATGGTCGCGCCGGGGGCGGAGGTCGTGGGCCGCCCGCTGAAAGATGTGCGCCTGCCGAGGGAATGTCTCGTTTGCGCCTACGTGCGCGGCGACGAGGCGCACGTCCCGAACGGCGACTCGGTGCTGGAGGCCGGCGACCGGGCCATTCTCTTTATCCGTACGCAGTTCGTGAAGAGCGTGATGAAATTCTTCAAGGGGAACGAGTAAAAACTCCAATTTTCGTCTGACACCCTCCGCCCTTTCAGGATAGGCAGGAATCCCAAGCCTCCCCTGAAAGGGGAGATGGCGCGAAGCGCCGGAGGGGTGCCAAAAAGGGGGGCGGGCTTTTGCGGACACGGTTGCTTTTGTACCTTTTGGGTTGGATTACGATGACCTCCGGGGCGGCGCTCGTCTTGCCCGTTCCGGTTTCGTTGGCGGATGGCGACGGGCTTTGGCGGGCCTTCGCGATCCCGGCGGCGTTCTTTTTCCTTTTGGGCGGCGCCATGGCGCGGGCGGGAAAGGTGCACCCCGAGCGCGTCTTGGTGCGCGAGGGGGCCTGCGTGTTGGTCGGGGCATGGTGCCTTTTGACGGTGACGGCGATGCTCCCGTATCTTTTTACGGGGACGCTTTCTGTTGCGGACGCGCTGTCGGAGGGCGTGTCCGGGGTCACGACCACGGGGCTGACCATGCTTCCCGCGCAGGTGCCGCGCTCGCTGGTTTTTTGGCGAAGCCTGACCCAGTGGATGGGCGGCGTGTATATCGTTTTGCTGTTGGTGACGATCGTGCCGCAGGTGGCGGAGTGGTTTGGCATGTCGCTGGTGATGATGCGGGGCCAGATGGTGGGACAGCTTTTGCCGTCGATGCGGCGGGTTGCCGATCGCGTGGCCGGGGTTTACATGGGGGCGACGGCGGTGTTCGCGGCGATTTTCGCGGGGCTGGGGCTCTCCGCCTTTGACGCGGTGAATCTTGCCATGGTGACGCTGGCGACGGGCGGCTGCTATACGCCGGAGCCCCTCGCGGGTGTGCGCGCTGCCGCGCTTTCCTTTGCGATGATGGCGGCGATGCTGTTTTCCTCCGGCAATTTTTTCTTCTACGCGGAGCTCGTGCGGCGGCGCGCGCTTGCCGGAGGCGGCGCGGGCGAGATGCGGGCGATGCTTTCGCTGGCGGCGGGCGCGGGGCTTCTCGTGTCCCTGCATCTTTGGCATGTCGGCGTTTATGATTTGCCGGAGAGCCTGCGGCACGGATTTTATTCGGCGGCGGCGTTTTTGAGCACGACGGGGACGGATCCCGCCGGGCTCGCGGGCTGGCCCGATTTTGACCGTTTCGTGCTGATCCTCTTGGTGTTCATCGGCGGCTGCATCGTGTCCTCGTCGGGGGGGCTCAAAATCGTGCGTCTCGCGGTGTTGGTGAACGCGTCGCTGGCGGAGCTGCGGCGGACGCTGCATCCGCGCATGATGCTCCGCATTTCCGCTTTGGGGCGTGTCGTGCCCCTTTCGTTGGTGGGGCAGCTTTTGAGCTTTTTCGCGCTGTACACGGCGGTGTTTTTCGGCGCGGCGATGGCGCTCTCCCTGACGGGGCTGGCGCCGCTTTCGGCTTTGGGGCTGTCGGCGGCGTGCCTGACCAGCGCGGGCCCGGCGGCGCTCCTCGCGGGCGATCCGGCATCTTACGCGGCTTTGGGCTCGGGCGGGCGTCTCTTCTGCTGCGCGCTGATGCTTTTGGGGCGGCTGGAAATTTTTTCGTTCCTGCTCGTGCTCCAGACGATGTTTGGCCGCTCCAAAGGGCGGTGGTAACGTGAGCGCGGCTCGGATGGCGTTTTTCCTCGGGCGGCTGCTTTGGGGACTGGCGGCGGTGTCGCTCGTGCCGCTCCTTTTCGCGCTGTCGATGGGAGAGCCGCCGTTCCCGTTTCTCCTGATGGCGGTTTTGACCACGGGGCTTGCCTTGGGACTGGCGTTCCTAGGAACGCGGCGCGCGGACGAGCTAACGTTGCGCGAGGGCATCGCGGTGACGGGGTTGGCGTGGCTGCTCGCCTCGGCGCTCGGCGCCGTCCCGTTTGCGGCGGGCGGCTGGCTCGGCGGGTTGGACGGTTTTTTGGAGGCGGTGTCCGGCTATACGGGGGCCGGGGCGACGGTGATTTCCTGCCTTTCGGAAATGCCGAGGAGCATCCTGCTGTGGCGGGCGCTCACGCATTGGGTCGGCGGGCTGGGCGTCATCGTGTTTTTCATCGCGCTCCTGCCGCAGTTCGGGCAGGGCGCGGCGTACCTGTTTGAGACGGAAAGCGGCGGGGCGTTGCCGGGGCGGGTCCTGCCGCGCATGACGGACATGGCGAAGGCGCTCTTGGCGGTGTACGCGGCCTTTACCGTGGCGGCGGCGCTGGCCTATGTGGGGACGGGCATGACGGCTTTCGACGCGATCTGCCACGCGATGTCGACCATCGCGACGGGCGGCTTTTCCACCCACGACGAGAGCGCGGCGTATTTCCGCAGCCCGGCGGCGGAATGGTGGATGATCGTTTTCATGCTGCTTTCCAGCGGGGACTTCGGCATGTACGCGGCTTCGTTTCGCCACGGCGCGAAAGCGGTGCTGCGGAACGTGGAGTTCCGCTTTTTCCTTGCCCTCGTCGCCATCTGTTCTCTGGCGATGGCGGCGGAACTCGCCCTTTCGGGCATGGCGGCGGGGGACGCGCTCCGGGCGGCGTTTTTTCAAGCGTCGTCGGTGGCGTCGACCACGGGATTTGTCTCGGCGGACTTTGACCGTTGGCCGTCTTTTTCGCGGCTGTGCCTGATGTTCCTGATGCTGGTGGGGGGGTGCTCCGGCTCGACGGCGGGCGGCTTCAAGGCGATGCGGGTGCTGCTCCTCGCGCGGTTGGTCGGATTGAGCGTTTGGCGCGTCCTGTCGCCGCAGGCCCGCTTGGAAACGGTGATCGGCGATCGGCATGTGCGCCATGAGGAGCTTTTGGGCGCAGGCTATTTCTTCTTTGCTTACTGCGGGCTGTGCCTGCTCTGGACGTTCGTTTTCATTTGGGACGGCTCGACGTTCCTCGATTCGGTGGCGCTGTCGCTGACGACGATGGGCAACGTCGGCCCCGGCCTCGGCGCATGGGGCGCGACTTCGACCTACGCGGGGCTGCCGACACTGTCGAAGGTCACAGTGGCCGCCTCGATGCTGATCGGGCGCCTGGAAATTTTCCCGCTGCTCGTCATGCTCCGGCCGGGGTTCTGGAGAAAAGCGCAGGGTTGGGATTGATATTTTTGTGAAAGGAGGGCATGGGCTTGGAGTGGCGCGTGGTCATGTATTTCTTGGGGCGGATTGCCTGGGTCTGCGGCGCGGCCCTGCTCGTGCCGTTTTTCACGTCGATGGCGTTCCACGACGAGGCCACGTTTTCTTTCGGGCTCTCCATTTTTTTCTGCATGCTGGTTGGCGGCTTGGGCTGGAAGGTCGGGCATATGGAAGACGGCCTCATGACGCCGCGGGAGGGCATTGCCGTCACGGGGCTTGCATGGATCCTGACGGCGTTTTTCGGTATGCTGCCGTACACGCTGGGCGAGCATCTTTCGTTCGTCGACGGGTTGTTTGAGAGCATATCGGGCTTCACGGGGTTCGGCGCGACGGTGATTCCCGCGCCGGAGCTTTTGCCGGAAAGCGTTCTCCTTTGGCGGAGCCTGACGCAATGGCTGGGCGGTCTCGGCATCGTCGTCTTTTTCATCACGCTCCTGCCGAAGGCGGGGCAGAATGTCGTCCACATGTACGAAGCGGAGTCCGTAGGCCCGACGGAGGACCGTATGCGCCCGCGGCTGCAGGAAATGACTGCGGCGTTGGTTTCCATTTATGTCGTGCTGACGGCGATAGCGATGCTGACCTTTTCGGTTGGCGGGATGTCCGCCTTCGACGCAGTCAACCATGCCTTGACGACCATCGGCACCGGGGGCTTTTCCACGCACAGCGAAAGCATCGCCTATTTCGACAGTTTCGCGATCGAGATGGCGGTCACGTGCTTCATTTTGCTGTCGGGCGTCAGCTTCGCGCTCTATTACCGTCTCTATGTGCGCGGTTGGGGGGTGCTGGCGGGCAATACGGAATTCAAGGCGTATCTTTGGATTTTTTTGGCCGGGACGGCGCTTTTGGCAATTACGTTGTGCGCGGATGGCATTTACGGGCCTGTCGACGCCCTGCGCTACGCGGCGTTCCAAACGGCATCGATTTCGACGACGGGATTCGCGTCGGCGGATTATGACCGTTGGCCGTCCTTCGCGAAGTGCCTGCTGCTGTTTTTGATGATGGTGGGCGGCTGCGCCGGGTCGACGGCGGCGGGGCTGAAGGTCACGCGGGCGGTGCTGCTGTTCCGCATGGTCGCGGCCCATATCTGGCAGCGGATTCACCCGCACATGGTTGTCAGCGTCCGCATGAACGGCGAGGTCGTGCCGCCGGGGGTGCTGCTCCGCGTCGGGCTGTTTTTCTTCGTCTATTTGTTTTTCATCGTGTCCGCCGCGGCGCTGATCATGTTTGACGGCGTTCCGATGTTTGAGGCGGTGGGCATGAGCGTCAGCGCCGTCTCTACGGTGGGCCCGGCCTTCGGCGTCGTCGGCCCCACGGAAACGTACGCGTCCCTTTCTCCCTTCGTCAAGGCGGTGCTTTGTTGCATCACGCTGTTGGGGCGGTTGGAATTTTTCACGCTTCTCGTCATGCTCCGCGCGGATTTCTGGCAGGAGCACAAGGGATGGTAAGCGGGGTTTCTTGCCAAGCGCGCGCAAAATCGGTATAATGGAATTGTCGCAGGACATAATAGCCTTCGGAAGCGGGGGAAGGATATGGAAATAGGAAAAATCACGTCGCAGCGGCAGCCGTCGTTGTCGTCGGTGCATTCTTCGGGCACACGGGTCGCGGAGACCGACGCGTCGTTTTCGGCGGAGCTCACCGACCAGCAGGGCAGCCTGACGCGGGAACAGCTCGAAGAGCTGCTTCGGAAAATCGACGAACAGGGCGCGAAACTGACGAAGACGCCGACCTATGATGAATTGCGCGCGTACCGGAGCCTCGTGCAGGAGTTTGTCAACGAAGCGGTTTCGCATATGTACGAGCTGCACACTTCGGCGGGCTGGGACCGTATGGGGCGGCAAAAGGTCTACACCACGGTCCGCAGCATCGACGAGGAGCTCGAAAAAATGGCCGAGCATATCCGCCTCGGGCAGTCGGACCAGCTTGACATCGTGGCGAGCCAGGACGCGATTCGCGGTATGCTCGTCGATCTTTACAGCTGATGGCGGAGGAAATCGCGGACGCGGTGACGGCCGCCCCCGGGGCATGGGACGCGCTGGCGGGCCACGGGCGGACCAAGGCACGGCTTCATGCGCTGCTTCGTGAGGAACGGACGCCCCACGCGTTGCTCTTTTCGGGGCCGCGAGGCGTCGGCAAGCGGAAGCTGGCGGCGGCTGTGGCGGCGGCGCTGCTTTGCCGTTCGCCCAAAGACGGGTTGGCCTGCGGCGGGTGCGAAAGCTGCCGCCTCATGGCGGCGGGGACGCACCCGGATTTTTACGCGGTGATGCCGGAAAAGTCCGGCAAGGCGGCGCGGAGCATCAAGATCGAGCAGATCCGCGCGCTTCGCACGGAGGCGGCGCGCGCGCCGAGGCTTTCGGGGCGGCGCGTGATTTTGCTGGACGACGCGGAGACGATGAATGACGCGGCGGCGAACGCGCTCCTGAAGACGCTGGAGGAGCCGCCGGGGGATACGATTTTTATTTTGGCGACGGGGGCGCGGCAGTCGCTTTTGCCGACAATCCTGTCGCGTTGCACGGGCGTTCATTTTTCGCCGTTGGACGATGAAGCGATGGCGCGGGTGCTCTTGGCGCACGGTGTGCCGGAATCGCTTTTGGGGCCGCTGGCCGCGCTTTCGGAGGGAAGCGCGGGGCGCGCGCTTCGGCTTTACGGGGAGGACGCGATCGCGCTCCGGGAAAATGCGATGGCGACGCTGGAGGCGTTGCCGAAGATGACGCCGGAAGACGTTTTTTCCGCCGGGGACCGGTTGGGCGCGATGGAGCGCGAGCGTCTTCTGGAGTGGCTGCGGTATCTGCGGCTGCTGCTGCGCGATTTTTTGGCGATATGTGGGGGCAGCGGCGCGCTTTTGAACGCCGACCTCGAAGCAAGGCTGTTCGCGCTTTCGGGCGCGGTGACGGAGGCTTGGGCTTTCGGGGCGGCGCGGGAGGCGGCGGAGACGGCGCGGCGGATCGAAACGTCGAACGCGTCGGCGCGCCTCGCGCTGGAGGGCTTTTTTCTGCGGGCGGGCAAAACGATATAGGAGGACGGAATGCAGACTGTGATCGGTGTCCGCTTCAAGCAGGCGGGCAAGATTTATTATTTCGGCGCAGGGCCGATGGAGATCGCGCAGGGGGACGATGTGATCGTCGAGACGGCGCGGGGGATGGAGTTCGGCCATGTGGCCCTCGGCCCGCGTGAGGTCGAGGACGCGGAGGTGACGCTGCCCCTGAAGGCGGTGGAGCGCAAAGCGACGGACGAAGACCGGCGGCGGGTCGCGGAGAACCGGGAGAAGGAGAAGGAGGCTTTCCGCATCTGCGAAGAGAAAATCGCGGCGCGGGAGCTTCCGATGAAGCTGGTGGGCGTCGAGTACACTTTCGACATCAGCAAGATTATTTTTTATTTCACGGCGGACGGGCGCATTGATTTCCGCGAGCTGGTCAAGGATCTCGCGGCGGTGTTCCGCACACGGATCGAACTGCGGCAGATCGGGGTGCGCGACGAGGCGAAGATGCTCGGCGGCATCGGCTGCTGCGGCCGGCCGCTTTGCTGCGCGACGTTCCTCGGCGATTTCGTGCCGGTGTCCATCCGCATGGCGAAAGAGCAAAATCTTTCGCTGAACCCGACGAAGATTTCGGGCATCTGCGGGCGGCTGATGTGCTGCCTGAAATACGAGAACGATGTGTACTGCGAACGCCGTCGCGAGCAGTCGGCGCTCCGGAAAGCGCAGGCGCCGCACCCCGGCGGGCGCGTGGCGACCATGGAGGGTGACGGCAAGGTCATTTCCATCAACGCCCAGCGGCGATCGGCCACGATCCTTCTGGACGACAGCCGCACCATTGTGGCGTCGTGGGAGGATGTCGTCGAGCAGGAGGAGGATCTTTCGGATGTCGCGGCGCTGGCGGCCATTGCGATGCTCCAGAACGAATCGTCGGGCGAGACACAGGAGGAGCATCCGCGCAAACGCGGCGGGCGCCGCGAGGATTGGCAGAACCGTCCGCGCCGCGGCGACGGGGAAGGGCGGAAAAAAGGCGCCCGCGCCGAAGGCGAGGGCCCGCAGAAACGCCGGGGCGAACGCTACGACAAGGGCGGGCATCCGCGCAAGGAACGGGACGGCAGGGGCGGAAGCAAGCACGCTTCCCACGACCGTCCGCCGCGCCGCGAGGAAGGCCGCGGACGGTCACGCCGCAACTACGCGGAAACGCGGGACAAGGATTATGAAAGGCGTCCGCCTCGGGAGGAATGAGCGCGTCGATTCGCTGGACCATCTGGGGCGGCGAATCCTTCAGCGCGAGGACGGATTCCGTTTTTCGATGGACGCGGTGTTGCTTGCCCATTTCCCGCGCTACGGCAAAGGCTGCCGTGTGCTCGACCTCGGCACGGGCACGGGGGCGGTTCCGCTTTTGATGGCGGAGGAAGCCGCCTATGTCGAGGCGCTGGAACTCGATGGGAGCATGGCGGGCATGGCGGCGCGCAGCGTCCTCTTGAACGGGCTGGAGCGAAAAATTCGTGTGCGGCGCGGGGATTATCGGGAAATCCGTTCGCTCCTGCCGCCGGAGGGTTTCGATGTCGTGCTGGCGAATCCGCCCTACGGCGGCGCGGCGGACGGCCCGCACGCGAAGGGCGCGAAAGCCTTGGCGCGGCAGGAGGTCGCGGCGACGCTTTCGGACGTGGTCCGGGCGGCGCGGTACGCGCTCCGCTATCGCGGAAAATTCGCGATGGTGCATCGGCCCGCGCGGTTGGCGGAAATTTTCGCGGCCATGGCGGAGAACCGGCTCGTGCCGAAGCGGATGCGGCTCGTCGAGCCGAGGGCGGGAAAGCCCGCGAACCTCGTGCTGATCGAGGCGGTGCAGGGCGGCGCTCCCGGCGGCCTCGTCGTGTTGCCGACGCTCCGCGTTTACGGTGCGGACGGGATGTATACGCCGGAGCTTTTGGAGATTTACGGAAAAGAGTGAAGAGTGGAGAGTGAAGCGTGGAGCGGATGGAGAGATGTATCTTGACGCCCCGCGCTTGGCTCTCTTTTTGTTTTGGGGGTTCGTATGGCAGACGGGAAAACGGGCGGCGGGGAGGAAAAAAGCGGTACGCTTTATCTTTGCGCGACGCCCATCGGGAATTTGGAAGATATGACGTACCGGGCCGTTCGCATTCTGGGGGAGGTTCCGCTGATCGCCGCCGAGGACACGCGCCACACCCGGCAGCTTTTGACGCACTTCGGCCTTTCGACGCGGCTCACGAGCTACCATGAGCACAACAAGGCGGAGAAAGGGCCGGAATTGATTGCGTGGCTGCTCGCAGGCAACGACCTCGCCTGTGTCAGCGACGCGGGGCTTCCCGGCGTCGCCGATCCCGGCGCCCGGTTGGCCGCCGACGCCATCGCGGCGGGCGTCGATGTCGTGCCGGTTCCCGGCGCGAACGCCGCGCTTTCCGCGTTGATCGCTTCCGGGCTCGGCACGACGCGTTTTTCCTTCGTCGGCTTTCTGCCGCGGACGAAAGAAAAACGGCGCGCGTGCCTTGCCGAGATTTCGGGGCGCATGGACACGCTGCTTTTTTATGAGGCGCCCCATCGCTTGGCCGAGACGCTGAAGGCCATGTTGGACGCATTGGGCGACCGCCCGGCGGCGTTGGCCCGGGAGCTGACGAAAAAATTCGAGGAATTCCGCCGGGGCTGCCTGTCGGAGCTTTTGGCCTGGTGCGGCGAAAATCCGCCGCGCGGCGAATTCGTCATCGTGGTCGGGGGCGCGGCGGAAAACGCGGAAGCTCTGCAGGCCGCGCCGGAGGATGCCGTCGAGTTGGCGCGGTCGCTGATCGCTGGCGGCATGGCGAAGAAAGAGGCGATTCGCGAGGCGGCGAAACGAACGGGCCTCTCCCGCCGCGACGTCTATCAGGCGGTGCTGGCGGCGGAAGGAAAATAGCGGGAAGAAAGGGGCGGCGCGATGAAGTTCGGGGAGTTTATGGCGAGGCTCAGGCGGGGCGTTCCGCACACGACGCTTTTGGCGGGCGAGGAGCCGTATTATATCGGCAAGGCCGAGGCCGCGATTCTCGGCGCGCTTTTGCCCGACGCCGAGGAGCGCGGGGCGGCGGTGCAGATCTTGGAGCGCGACCCGTCGCCGACGGAGCTGGCGGAGCTTTTGGAGACGCTGCCGTTTTTGTCGGACAAAAGCGTGCTGGTGCTTCGGGGGACGGAGCTTTTCCGCGAAAAAAAGAGCGCGGCGGAAGGCGACGCGCCGAAGGGCAAGTCGAAGGACAAGGCTTTGGAACGGCTGATTTCGGCGGTCGCCGATCTGCCGGAAACGAATTATGTGATTTTTGAAAGCGCCGCGAAGCCGGACAAGCGAAAGAAGCTGTACAAGGCGGTGGAGAAGGCGGGCGCGGTGCTGGACGCGGAGCCGGAGCGGCCTTGGACCATCGAGCCGTGGCTGCGCGGAAAGCTCGCGGAGATGGGGCGCTCCTTCGACCGGGAGGCGTCGGCGTATTTCATGAACGCGATTTCGGTGATGAAGACGATTTCGCTGACCTTTCTCGACCGGGAACTGGAAAAACTCGCGCTCTATACCGACGCGCCCCGGTTCAGCCGCGCCGATTTGGAGCGGGCTTTTTCGTCGGTGCCGGAGGTCTCGGGCTTCGCCTTGTACGACGCTGTCAGCGCGCGGGACGTGAAACGCGCGATGTCCGTTTTGGAGCGCGAGATTTCGGACGGGACATATTTGCCGCTGATTCTCGCGGGGTTGGTGCGCCATGTGCGCCAGCTTTGGAAGGCAAAGCGGCTGACGGCGCGGGGCGTGCGCGGCAAGGCGTTGGGCCAGCCGCTGGATCTGAATCCCTTTGTCGCGGAAAAGCTGGGGCGGGCGGCGCAAAGCTTCGACGAAGCGACACTCCGGGCGGCGTTTCTGGAACTGGCCGATGCTGATTATTTGCTGAAAACCGGGCAGGCGGGGCCGGAGCTTTTGGAGCACACGACAATCCTGCTCTGCGGGCGGGGCGCGGCCGCCGCGCGATAACGCAACGGGCGGGGACGCTTTGCCCCGCCTTTTTTCATAAACATTTCCGATAATGGACGCAGAAACAACGCGAAGGAGGAATTTTGTATGCGGGTGCTTTTGGCGGAGGACGACGCGCGGCTCGGGAAGCTGACGAAATACATGATGGAGCAGAACGGGATTCAGGTGGAATGGGTGCAGCGCGGCGACGAAATCGTCGAGTACGCCAGTTATGACGATTATGACGTGCTGGTGTTGGACTGGATGATGCCGGGGGAGAGCGGCGTGGACGCCTGCAAGCGGCTCCGGGAAAACGGCTATGAAAAGGCAATCCTGATCCTGACGGCGCGGGACGACGTGGCCGACCGCGTGACGGGACTGGACGCGGGCGCCGACGATTATCTGGTGAAGCCCTTCGAGTTCGCGGAGCTTTTGGCGCGGCTCCGGGCATTGGGACGGCGCAGCAGCCAGAAAATCCAGCAGGATGTCGTGCAGGTGGGCGAGTTTACCTTGAACCGCACCGCGAAGGTGCTGAAGAAAAAAGATCAAGTGATTCAGCTTTCGCCGCGGGAGTTCCAGATTTTTGACCTGCTGGCGCAGAATCTCGGCATCGTCGTGCCGCGGGAAATCATCCTCGACCGCATTTGGGGCCTCGAATCCGAGGTCAGCTCCAACAATATTGATTCCTATGTGAAGCTGATCCGCAAGAAGCTCGACCTCGGCGACGGGAAGACGATGATCCACACCATCCGCGGCGTCGGCTACAAGCTGGAGGCGGAGTGAGCAGGTGTCGATGAACGTATTTCACCAGAGCCGCCGCAAGCTCACGTTGTATTATTCGCTGATCATGGCGGTTTTTCTGGTCGTCCTGATTTTCTTCGTGCACCAGAGCATGGAGTGGTCGATGGAGTCCGAGCAGGCGCGGGAACTGGTCGAGACGGCGGGCCGCATCGCGGGCGGGCAGGAATATTTGCTGCAGCATCCGGATCTTTTGGAGGACGCGGAGGACTGGCGGACCAGCAGCGACCGGCTCTTTTTCTATGTGTTCGATCCGGACGGCGAGCCGATTCATTTTTCACGCGCGTCGAGCCAGCTGGAGCCTTTCGTGTTGGACGTGATCAGCCGATGGGACACGGAGGCGGGGGAAGTCGCCGTCATGTCCGACCAGGGGAAGCGTCGGCACGTGCGCGTGATGATGACCGCGCAGCCGATGATGGAGGGCGGCGAGCAGGTGGCCATCGTCTATGTCGGCAAGGACGTCACCGCGATGTACAACGGCCTGGAAAAGGCGACGTATTCTCTTGCGGCGTTGGCCATCCTCGCGCTGGCGGTGGCGGCGGGCGTCGGCCATGTCCTCGCGGGTGAGGCCATCGTGCCGCTGATCGAGGCGTATGAAAAACAGCGCCAGTTCGCGGCGGACGCGTCCCACGAGCTGCGGACGCCGCTTTCCGTCGTCATGGCGTCGGCGGACCTCCTCGACAACGACCCGTCGATTACGTCGCCGTTTTTGAAGCAAGTCATCAGCGACGTTCGGGACGAGGTCAAGAAAATGACAAAGCTCGTCAGCGATTTGCTTTTCGTCGCGCGCAGCGACAACCAAGCGCTGAAGGTCAAACTCTCGAAAGTGGATCTCGCCGCGGCCGCCGACCAGACCATCCGGCTCATGCAGCCGCTGGCGGACAAGAAAAAAATCTCCCTGCTTCGGGAAGGGGAAGCGTCCCTCGTGGCGAAGCTCGACGAGCAGAAGGTGAAGCAGCTTCTGCTGATTCTCGTGGACAACGCGGTCAAATACACGCCGGAGGGCGGCAAAGTCACCGTGCGCGTCGCGTCCCCCGCAGCCGGAAAAATCCGCCTGGAAACAGAGGACACCGGCATCGGTATTTCCGAGACGGACAAGGAACGCATCTTCGACCGATTCTTCCGCGTGGACAAAGCGCGCTCCCGCGAAATGGGCGGCAACGGCCTCGGCCTCGCCATCGCGCAGGAAATCGTGAACCTGCACGGCGGCAGCATCAACGTGGAAAGCGAGCTTGGGAAAGGGACGAAATTTATCGTGACGCTGAAGGGGTAAAAAACGAAAACCGAATCAATGAAACAAAATCAAAAGCCCGCGTCGTTTGCGGAAAACGCAGACGGCGCGGGCTTTTTCTCGGATTTTTCGTCTTTTTTCAAAGTGAAAACTTTGGCATGATCTGTACAAAGTTTTCACTATACTGAAAGTTTTGGTTGCCCTTGTGCAAAGTTTTCAGTACAATATTTTTGAGGTGATGCGTTGTGTTGCAGAGAATACGCTGTTTGGAGCGGATTCGTCCGTTTTATGATTCTGACCGCATAAAAATCATTTCGGGCGTCCGGCATGCGGGAAAGTCTGTTTTGATGGGGCAAATCCGGGATGAACTGGAAGCGCGGGGAAAGAAAACGCTGTACGTGGACTTCGCCGATCCGGCAACCGCGAGCGAATGCCGGGACGCGCAGAGCCTTTTCACCTACATCGCGACCCACTGGAAACGGCGCACGAAGCGGAGTACATGCTATCTGTTTTTGGACAGCGTGCAGCATCTCGCGCGGTGGAGCGTTATTTGCCGCGCTTTGACGCTTTCCGCCGTTTCGCTTTTCGTCGCGGGAAACGGTGCGCCGCTTTTGACGGCGGAAGCGGCCAAAAATCTCGATGGGCAGTATGTCGAGTTTCGCGTCCGTCCCTTTGTGTACAAGGAACTTCGCGCCTATGCCGCCGAGCTGGGAAAGAAAGCGCCCGTCAAGGATTATCTCATGTACGGCGGATTCCCGAAGCGGCTGGAATGCGCCAGCCGGGCGGCGACGCTCCGCTATCTGCGCGGGCTGGACGCGGAGGCGCTGCGGGATGTTGTCGTTGGCTGCAATATCCGGAAAGAAGAGATTTTCCGGTGTGCCGCTGACTTCGTTTTGTCCAACAGCGGGCAAACAATCACCGCCCACGCCGTACATTCGTGTTTGCAAGAGGCGGATTTGGATTGCTCCGTCAATACGGCGATGAAATACCTAAGCCATTTGGAAGCCGCCTGCCTGGTTCGCCGTTTGCCCATCTACTCGGCGCGCGTCCGGCGGGCGATGGAGACCTATGCGAGATTCTACGATGAGGACGTGGCGTTCCATACGCTGCGAAAGCCGCAGGGCGACGCCGCTCTCGCGGCCAACATGAAAACCATCGTCTGCAACGAGCTTTCCGCCATGGGCTATACGCTTGCCGCTTATGAGCAACGAAGCGGGAGCATCGACTTCCTCGCGGAAAAGGGCGGGCGGGCATATTGGGTGCAAGTTGCGGGAAGCATCATGGAAAAAGATAAGAGGGAGAAGGAGCTGCGTCTGCTAAACAAGCTTGACAATTCACGGAAAAAACTTATCATAACAAATGATGAAGAAGATTATTCGACGAGCGTGGTGGAGCATATCCGGCTGAAAGACTTTTTGATGATGGAGGATTTGCGGGGATAATGGCCTTGCAAACTGTCTATAAATTATGAGCTTAAATGGACGCAGGAGGAATTTCAAGATGCCTAGGGTTTATGAACTTGCAAAGGAATTTCATACAGACAGTAAGACGCTGCTGCGGTTATTGGTTGCACATGGGGTTGAAGCAAAGAATCCTTTTTTCTCTGTCGGCGACGAAGAACAAAAGTATTTGCAAAGTATCTTTGCAAAAGAGCGACAATCAGCCTTTGAAGAGAAGGAAGAGGCCCGTAAGGTGCGTGAGGACGCTTTTGCGGCAGAACACCCTCAAATTTTTAATCATCCGGAAAAAGTAAAAGTTTCTTCGTTGACGATCTACACATTTCGAAAGTTTTTACCTGATATGAAAATCCCTTTGCACCCCAATATTACTTTTATTGTTGGACAAAATGCCACATCAAAGTCAACTTTATTGGGAATGATCTGTCAACCATTGGAATTTACTTCAAAATATAAAAAATATACTCGTATCTATGATAATATTGCAAAGCAAGATATAAAGACTATTGCGGGCGCACATTTTGAATCTGAGTTTTCTAATGTCTTTCGGATGTCTCCAATCTATGATAATCCAGAAAATAAGAAATACACGTATGATATTCATTTGACGGTTGATGATGATACATTAATTTTGCCGGTAAGTTCTGAAAGGCGTGGGGATCAAAAGAAGAATAACATTCGTTTCGTGGCCGGCAGCACACGTCATAGCGGAGATGGGAATTTCCCTCATCCCGTGATTTACTTAGGATTAAAGCGTTTGTATCCGTTGGCAGACAGTGAAAAATTTTCTGTAAATCCATATTTTGAACTTTCAAAGGAGGAAAAAGATTTTTATGCGGAATGGCAGCAAAAGATTATGGTTGTTCCGGAGAAAATCGAGCCTGAATTTGTGTCCACGGATACTCGCGATTTTCTAGGTGCCCAGACATCAATTTATGATGCCGAGACAAATTCCGCCGGACAAGATAATTTAGGGCAAATTTTGTCGGCAATTATTTCTTTTATGCGCTTAAAGGAAACTTTGCAAGAGCGATACTGTGGCGGTGTTTTATTGATAGATGAAGTGGACGCAACATTTCATATACTAGCGCAGGAGAAATTGTTGGAATTATTCGTTTACGCATCTCAACATCTGAATTTGCAAATTGTTTGCACCACACATTCCCTTGGGATGATTCAGTTATGCAATTATCATTATAAAAGGTATGCGTCAATTGTTCTTTTGTATCGAAGAGGGGAAACAATCAGGGCGAACAGTGACGTTTCTTGTCAAGAAGTGGAAGCGGAAATCAAGGCGGCTGCCGTGAAAGACTATGAGCCGCCGTTGACGACAGTGCTTTTTGAAGATAATGTCGCAACACAATTCTTTCGATTTGTTACGAATGGGCAATATGCTAAATTGATAAAGACGTACAGTACGGAGCAAAACAACGATAGGACGGCCTTGTCGGCGGATGTGTATTTGCGTTTGGCGGCCAGAGATATTCCTGAGTTTAACGCGATGATTTTTGTTATAGACGGCGATAAGCGTGGGGAAATTTCAAGAAAGCATCACCATATACTTGCATTGCCGGGAACAAGAGCACTGGAGAAGGAAATGTATCAATTCCTGTATACATTGCCGGAAGATGATGCGTTTTGGTCTTTGGAACCCGGCGGGTATAATTGGCAAATGTGCTTTCGGGACTATGTAAGTATTCCGGACAATGCTGAAACGAAGATATACAAAGAATGGTTTGCCCAGCAGAAGAATTATTGGGGACAAGGGATGAAAAAGCTCTATATTCGATGGATGCAAGCCAATAAAACTGCGGTACTTCAGTTCAATCAGGATTTTTTCAAGATATATAATCAAACTTCAAAAACAAAGATTGGCGATGCAGTGTTGCAGCGCATTACAGCTTGGATAGAGTCTGTATGAATTTCCGGCGTCAAAGGCGGAAACTGTCGTAGGAGGTGAAATATAGTGCCGCATACAAAGACCCCGTTGCGCTATCCGGGCGGGAAAACACAAGTGTCAAAGTTTGTTGCGCATACGATCCAAATCAATCACATCCTGCACCCTATATATTGCGAGCCGTTTTGCGGTGGGGCGGGTGTTGCGATAGCACTCCTTTTGTCAGGGAATGTGGAGCGTGTCATTCTCAATGATTATGATTCGGCAATATATTCCTTTTGGCACGCTGTTCTCCATGATACGGAACGGCTCATGCGCGCTGTTTATGATACGGACATCAACTTGGCGACATGGAATGAAGAACGCCGAATTTATAATGAATGGAAAGATAGTCCTGCATACAGTTTTGAATTGGCGTTTGCCACATTGTTTTTGAATCGTACCAATCGTTCCGGCATTATCACAGGTGGGCCAATCGGCGGCTTGCAACAAAACGGGGCATATCTTCTTGATTGCCGATTCAACAGAGAAAATCTTGTCCGTAAAATCCAAAACATTGCCGAGCGACGCGAGCAAATTGATTTGTATCATCTCGATGCAGTGGATTTTATTTATGATATTTTGATGGAGCAACCTTACGATCAAGTATTTGTTTTTTTTGACCCGCCATATTACCAGCAAGGGAAAAATTTATACAAGAATTGCTTCGATGATGAAAAGCATATTCTTCTTTCACAAGCAATTCAAGATATGGAGCGTTTTTACTGGATTGCCACCTATGACGATTCGCCGCGTATTCATGAGATATATCAAAACATGGATATGCAATATTATGAATTGCGATATTCGGCAAACCAAAAGCGGAAAGAGCGGGAGCTGTTTTTTCACAGCCCGGTTACGCAGGTCGAATCTTATGACAAAGTGTGCTTGGAACGGGAAATAAAATTATCGCTGGCCGTTTGACCGATATTCAATCACAAAAGGAGCGAACATCATGCCACGAAAAAAGAAACTGCTGTCTGACGCCGAGGTGGCGAAGATTCGGGATATTGAGGCGTATGACCATGCGGACAAGAAGCGGGCGAACAATCCGCCGATTGGGTTGGCGAAGCAGGAACGGGGCGCGGAGGAAATGACGAAATACGCCTTTGACCCGCATATTGACCCGGAGCTTTCGTGGGCGGGGAAGGCGGAGGGGGCTTCTTTTGAGGTGCCCGCTTCCTCTATCCATATCCATGAGTCTATCAAGCCGTCGAAGATTTTGCGGGCGGTGCAGGCCATCGGCGACGATGTGGCGGAGGCGCAGCTTTCGCTTTTCGAGTCGCCCTTGGAACGGATGCGCCGCCGCCAAGCGTCGCTGGAGTTTTACAAGCACGGCGTGGACTGGACGAACCGGCTGATTGCCGGGGACAGCCTCGTAATCATGAACTCGCTCTTAGAAAAAGAGGGCATGGCGGGACAGGTGCAGATGGTGTATTTCGATCCGCCTTACGGCATCAAGTATGGCTCGAATTTTCAGCCATTCGTCGGCCAGCGGGACGTGAAGGACAAGAAGGACGAAGACCTCTCGCAGGAGCCGGAGACAATCAAAGCGTTCCGCGACACTTGGGAACTGGGGATTCATTCGTATCTGACGTATCTTCGGAATCGGTTGCTGCTCGCCCGCGAACTTTTGGCGGAGGCGGGCAGCGTTTTTGTGCAGATAAGCGACGAAAATGTGCATCATGTGCGGGAAATTTGTGATGAAGTGTTTGGTGCGGATAATTTTGTGGGCATGATTATTTACGAAAAAACTTCCAGTGCAACATCAAACGCACTTTCGTCTATTTATGACATGATTATTTGGTACGCAAAAGATAGGAATCAAGTGAAGTATCATCAACTTTATCAAAATAAAATTATCGGTGAAGCTGGAACAACACAATATATTTGGATCGAATCTCCTGATGGAAAAAACAATCGCAGAATGACAAATGAAGAAAGAATGGACATAAGTAAAATCCCTAAAGGATGGAAGATTTTTGCCTGTGATAATTTAACTAGTCAAAGACCCGCACAGGGAACTGACGTTAAGGAATTTGAATTTAACGGTCAAGCGTTTTCGCCCGGAAAGGGAACATTCAAAACGGATTACAAAGGATTAACAAATTTGGCAAAAGCTAATCGCTTAAAACCTATCGGCAATACGCTCATGTATAAACGATTTCTTGATGATTTTATTGTATCTCCATATGCGAATATTTGGTCTGATGTTAAGATGACCGGGTTCACAGAAAATAAAATATATGTAGTACAAACCGGAACAAAAACTATTTCTCGTTGTATGCTTATGACCACCGACCCCGGCGATCTCGTGCTTGATATTACTTGCGGCAGCGGCACGACGGCCTATGTCGCTGAGCAGTGGGGGCGGCGGTGGATTACCTGCGACACCTCCCGCGTTGCTATCGAGTTAGCGAAAGAACGGCTGATGACAGCGACTTTTGATTATTACCGCCTCGCCCACGAGGAACAGGGGGTAGCCAGCGGATTCGTCTATAAGACCGTGCCGCATATTACGCTGAAGTCGATTGCGAACGACGAGCCGCCCGCAACGGAAACGCTTTACGACCAGCCGGAGATCGACAAGACGAAGGTGCGTATTTCCGGGCCGTTCACGGTGGAGTCGTTGCCCGCGCCCGTGGTGCGCCCGTTGGACGATTCGGCGTTTGACGCCGACGCGATGGATTTGACGGCGAAGCAGGCCGATTGGCGGGACGAGCTTTTAGCGACGGGCATTCTCGGAAAGAACGGGGCGCGCCTCGCTTTTTCCCGCGTGGAGCCGCTGTCCGATACGGCGTTTTTCCAAGCGGAGGCGGAGACAAAGGACGGCAAGCGCGCCCTCGTCTGCTTTGGCAGCGAAACGAAAGTGATGGACGCGCGCTATGTGGCGCTTGCGCTTGCCGAGGCGGAGAACCGCCGCCCGTGGCCGGATTACCTGATTTTCGCGGCGTTCCAGTTCGGCCCGGAGGCGGCGAAGATGCTGGACGAGACGAAGTGGCAGGGCGTGACGGTTCTCAAAACGCAAATGAATACGGACTTGATGACCGACGACCTCAAGAAAAAGCGTTCGTCGAACGAGAGCTTTTGGCTCGTCGGCCAGCCGGATGTGGAGCTGGTGCGCGACAAGCGGTCGAAGAAGAAGTACCGGGTCGTGGTGCGGGGCTTCGATTATTATGACGTGAAAACGGGGAAGGTGACATCCGGCACGGAGCGCAATATCGCGATGTGGATGCTGGACACGGACTATGACGGCATGACCATCGAGCCGCATCAGGTGTTTTTCCCGATGGCGGGCGCGAAGGGCGGCTGGGCGAAACTCGCGAAGACACTGAAGGCGGAGATCGACCAAGAGCGCATCGCGCAGTACGCGGGCAATGAGTCGCTGTGGTTCGAGGCGGAGCCGTACACGCGGATCGCGGTGAAGATTATCGACGACCGGGGGATTGAGAGCATGCGGGTGCTCTCGACGGGGGAATAAGGAGCGGGTGTGATGGCTGGCATCGATCGACTGATTATCAATTCCGCGTATCGGGAGCCGGAGGCGCATTGGAAGTATGATTTGATGACTTCGGCTTTCCGCAGGGAAGCGGGGCGGCGGCCCGCGGGGTATATCATCGCGGGGCAGGGACGGAATGCGTACAACGAGCAGGGCGAGTTTGTGGAGCTGCCGTTGGTGAACGCGATTCGTCCCCGCGTCGCGGCGTGGCGCGCGGCGGGTTATCCCGGCGTCACGGGCGTGACGCGCACGCTGCTCGACCATTGGCATGACGCTTCGGCGCGGGCCTATCCGTTTTTCTTTTGCCAGCTTGACGCCATCGAGACGTTGGTTTGGCTCGCGGAAGCGCCGGAGGCGGACAAGGCGGGGATTGTGATTCCCGGCGACGGCGGGGCGTTTCGCCGCATTTGCACGAAGATGTGCACGGGCGGCGGCAAGACGACGGTCATGGCGATGCTGATTGCGTGGATGGTTTGCAACAAGGCCGCGTATCCGCAGGACAAACGGTTTTCAAAGAATGTCCTCGTGGTCGCGCCGGGGCTGACGGTGAAAAGCCGCCTTTCCGTTTTGGAGACGGGCGGCACGGATAATTATTATACGCAGTTCGGCGTTGTGCCTGTCGGGCTTTCGGAAAAGCTGCGCCAAGGCAAGGTACGCATTGTCAACTGGCAAATGCTTTCTTGGGAGAGCGAGGAAGCCGCGAAAAAGCGGAAGAGCGTGGACAAGCGCGGCGCGAAGAGCGACGAGGCGTATGCCCGCGAGGTGCTGGGCGAGCTTTCCCGCGCGAGGAATTTCCTCGTCATCAACGACGAGGCGCATCACGCATGGAGGAAAAATCCCGAGGTGAAGGTGAGCCTCGCGGGGCAGGACAAGAAAGCGTATGTCGAGAGCGAGGAGGAGGCGACGGTTTGGGTCGGCGGATTGGATCGTTTGCACAAGGCACGGGGGATTCTCGGTTGCTATGATTTTTCGGCGACGCCCTTTGCGCCGTCGGGCAAGAGGAATGAACGGGAGTCGCTTTTCGGCTGGATTGTCAGTGATTTCGGGCTAAACGACGGCATCGAGTCCGGGCTGGTGAAGACGCCGCGCATCGTCGTGCGGGACGACGGGATTCCCGCGCATCAGGGAAGCGCGTATCGGTCGAAGCTGTACCATATTTACGCGGACGAGACAGTGAAGGACGACATCAACCGGGCGGCGGAGGAAACGGAGCCGTTGCCCGATCTTTTGACGCAGGCATATTATCTTTTGGGCATGGATTGGCGGGAAGCGTACAGGGATTGGCAGGAACAGGGAATTCAGGTGCCGCCGGTGATGATTACGGTGGCAAACCGCACGGAGACGGCGGCGCGCATCAAGTACGCTTTTGACGCGGAGCGGATTGGCGTGCCGGAGCTTTGCGACGAGAAGCATACGGTGCGGATTGATTCCAAGCTCCTCAAAGAGGCGGAAACGGGCAGCGGAAGCAAAAAAGAGGCGGCGGAACGGCTTCGCAAGATTGTCGATACGGTGGGGCAGAAAGGAGAGCCGGGGGAACAAGTGCGGAACGTGATTTCCGTCGGTATGCTTTCCGAGGGATGGGATGCGAAGACGGTCACACATATTCTCGGGCTGCGCGCGTTTTCGAGCCAGCTTCTTTGCGAGCAGGTGGTGGGGCGCGGCCTTCGGCGCACGTCGTATGATTTGGAGGAGGGCTCGGAGCTTTTCACGCCGGAGTATGTGAACATTTTTGGGATTCCGTTTTCGTTTTTGCCGCAGGAAGGCGAAGGCGAGGGAGGAACGCCAAAGCCGCCGAAACCAAAAACACAGATTGAGGCGCTCAAGGAGCGCACGGCGTATGAAATCCGTTGGCCGAACATTGTCCGCTTGGATCATGTGTGGAAGCCGCGCCTCGTGCTTGACGCCAAGGAGGTGCCGACGCTCACGCTGGACGCGGAAGATACGCGGCTCAGCGCGGAGCTTGCGCCGATGCTGGACGGTGAAGTGAATCTCGCGGCTTGTACTGAGATTGATTTGGAAAAGTTGGATGCCGGGCTTCGGATGCAGTCTGTCGTTTTCAAGGCGGCGTCCGAAGTGTACGATATGATGAAATCGTCATGGAAACAGAAGGGGACGAAGCTCGCCCTTTTCGGGCAGGTCGTCCATTTGACGGAGGCGTACCTTTCGGAAGGCGAAATCATCATCGAGCCGAGGCTTTTCGAGACGTCGCCGCTTCGCCGCCGTATCCTCTATATGCTGCAAATGAACCGCATTGTCCAGCATCTTTGGGACTATATCAAAATGGAGCAGACGGAGGAACTGGTTCCGGTCTATGACAGCGCGAAGCGCGTCCGCAGCACGGCGGATATGCTGACTTGGTTTACGACAAAGCCTTGCGAGGTCACGCGGCGCTCGCAGATCAGTCATGCAGTTTGCGACAGCGGCTGGGAAGCGACGGAGGCGTACCTTTTGGAGAAAAATCCCCATGTGGCGGCGTGGGCGAAGAATGACCATTTGGGCTTTTCCGTCATTTATACGTTTGACGGCGTAGTGAAGAAGTATTTTCCCGATTTTTTGATTCGCCTCACGAATGGCATGACGCTCGTTTTGGAGACGAAGGGACAGGAGACGGAGAAGGACCGGGCAAAACGGCGCGCTATGGCGGAATGGGTCAAGGCTGTGAACGCGGCGAACGAGTTTGGGCAATGGGCGAACGATGTATCGTACTCGGTGAAGGACGTGGACGGGATTATCGGGAAATATGCGGAAAAGAAGTAAGGGAACCTCTAAAAACTCCCTCCGTCAGCCCTGCGGGCTGACACCTCCCTCAAAGAGGGAGGCTGAAACATGCGTCAATACAAGCCCCCCTCATTGAGGGGGGTGTCAGCGAAGCTGACGGGGGGAGTCCAACAACAA
>JAFVAI010000010.1 GCA_017480545.1 Schwartzia sp. (in: firmicutes)
ATACTTCGGTGCAAACACGAGATGGTATTTGCAACGCCACTTGCTATGTGATAAACTTTTCGCGTCGTTCATCGACATTACCTCCTATGCTCTTTCTCCGCGGTTGCCAGACCACGCTGATTGTAGCATAGGAGGTTTTTCCTACTGAAAGAAGTTTTGCTTACCACCAGCATAGCTGGTGGTTTTATAACGCCTATTCGGCTACCAGCAAAATAACAAGGAAAACAGCGTCAACTGTTTCCCTTGTGATTGCACACCGCAGGCACTTCGTCAATTTTTCGCGCCGAACGGCGCAAGCGGCAATCGTCACTGCACAACATACACGTCCCCATCCTCGCTGACAAGGACATCACCGGACTCCACCGGCTCCTCGACGACCAGCACTTCTTCCGGCTCTTCTTCCTCTTCCTCGACCACGTAGACGTCGCCGTTCTGATCCACCAGAACATCGCCGGCCTCCACAGGGCCTTCCACTTCCAGATATTCCTCCGCCGACGCGACAGGCGCTCCCGCAAAAGCGAACATCGCCGCAACCAGTGCGGCACTGAACAGTTTTTTCATGATTTCCATTCCTTCTTTCGTATCATCCTTTCATGCTTTCCCGCAAATCGTCCCCGCCGATCGGTACATATCGGCAGGGACGCAAAAACAGGAAAGGAGAGTGTCAAGTTGTTCTTATTCGAGGGTCGCGGTGCCGTCGTTGTTCAGCGTGACCTGGGCGACGCTCAGGAGATCGATGCCATACCAAGAGATGGAGCTGCCGTCCTCAAAGACCGCGTTGATGTCCCAATACTGTTGGTTGCCTACGCTGAAGTTCACCTGAACCGCCTCGCCGTTCGCGAGGATGTCCGAGCCGAGGATGTCCTCTTCCCAGCTGTTGGTGCTGGCGGCGCTGACGTTGACCTTGTAAATCGGGTAGCCGGTGTTGTTCACGAGCACGAAGTCCTGTGCCCCCGCGAAAGCGACGCTGGCGAACGCCATGACAAACAACGCGGCAAGAAAGAAAATACGCAACGATTTGATTTTTTTCATGGATGGATACGCCTCCTCATAAAATAACATTTTCAGTCCCGCAGGACGTGTACCCGTCCCGCGATTCGCCCATAGTTTACCACCGATTTTCGCATAATCAAGGATTCGGGCGCAAACAATAAATTTATGCCGCGAATGACGTTTTTCGCATCATTCGCGGCATAAATCCACGTTTCACGGCATAAGGTGTTGACAATCGCAAAATAGGATGTAAAAATCCTGACCGCGATCAGTATAAGGTGAAGGAAACAATCTCAACGTGCCACGTTTTCCTCCCCGTCCCAATACATCAAGAGGCGCACCCAGCCGTCCCGCTGCTCGAAAAGCACGGACGCGCCGTATTTTTCGGCGAAATTTCGCAGGGAGACCATGCCCGTGCCGTGGCCGCGCTCCTTTGTCGTCGGCAGGCCGTCCTCGCCAAAGGCGATCGGCGCGTCATAGCGGTTTTCCGCCACTAGCGCGTACTGCCCATCGACATGGGAGAGCGTGACGCGCATCTCCCGCTCGCCGTCCGGCTGCTTGCGGCTGGCGATGACCGCGTTTTCCATGACGTTGGAGAGCAAAATTGCCAAGTCGTTGTCTCTCCCCCCGAAGACATTCGTTTTATCCATATCCACAGCACAAGAAACCCGGATGCCATCCCGTTTCGCCATCTGCACGTAAACAGTCAGGGCCGCATTGAGAATGGGGCTTTTGCAATACACGGCGACGGGCGATGCCATCAGCGCCCGATCCTGCGCCTCGATAAAATCCACGGCTTTCTCCACCTCGCCTCCGCGAAGCAGCGACAGCAACAGGCGGTTGTGATGGCGGAGGTCATGGCGCGCGCGCTGCACTTCCTCCGCCCGGGATTGCAGCATTGCCGCGTGGGCTTCCAAGGCTTCCAGCTGCCGCGTCAAAAGCTCGTTGGTGTGCCGTTCGTTTTGCATCCGCGCCGCGCGTTCCCCGATGTACAGCAAATACCGGTAAAGGACAATGCCCCCGAAAAACAGGGCCACCCGCAAGAGCATATCCGACCATGTATACATCAACGGCCGGTCGAGCAACAAAACAAACGGCGTAGCGCAAAGCCCCAATGGCATCATCGCGAAACACCAACCGGCCCATCGGTTGCCGGAAAAAAGATACGGCGGCAACAAGCGCCGGAAAATCCGGCGTTCCAGCGGCAGCATGGCAAGAAAAAGGAAAAGGTATAGCGCGGTCTGGACCGACAGCCGAGGAACTCCCGTGCCGAAAGCCGGCGGCAACAACGCCAGAATCAACACCCCGCTCATCGTATGCAACAAAAAGTACCAAAGCATCTGCATCCCCAGCACGAAAACATGGCGCACCGCACCGCGCCGGATGACAAGGAGAGAGAACGCGAAAAAGGGCATCCAGCCGAAATAGTTGACCCGCTTGTATGCGGCCACGTCAAAACCCGAATGCCAGAAATACGCGACATAAAGCCCAAAAGCCACCGGCGCCCAAAACAGGATATATTTCCAAAAGCGGGCGCGTTCCTCCGTCAAAAGACGCGCCTCGAAAGGGAGATAGCGAAGGTACGCGCCGACGGCCTGGATCAGCATGATGCCCGCCGCCATGCCCACGATAAGCGCCATAGGGTTCCCTCGTTTCCACACAAAAATGTATTCTTGACAAAAAATCTATGCTAAAATTATACAACAAAACCGAAAAAAGCGGAAGGAGGCGACACCGTGCGAATCGCGATGGTGGAAGATGAGGAAAAGGATCGGAAGCATCTTTCGGACGTTCTGTGCACGTATGCCGAAAGGAACGGGCTGGCCCTCGAAATCGATGCCTTTTCCTCCGGCGAGGATTTTTGGCGCGCTTTCGAGCCGCAAAAATACGCGTTGGTCTTTCTCGACAACTATATCGGCACGGGGCTTGGCATCGACTTGGCGCGCAAGGCGCGGGCACTGGACCCGGCGGTGGAATTCGTCTTCGTCAGCATGAGCATGGAATTCGCGTTCTTGGGCTACGAAGTTCACGCGCTCCATTACCTGCTCAAGCCCGCCACCATGGACGAAATTGACAAAGTGTTCGCGCGTCTCCCGAAAAACGAACCGGAGCCCGAAGATACAATGCTCGAAGTGGTCAGCGACTATCGCCCGATGCTGGTTCCCGCCAAATCCATTCGGTATATCGAGGTCATCGACAAAGTGTGCATCATCCACGCCGCCGAAGACATCAAAACTTATATGCCCCTTGGAAACCTGGCGGAGCTTTTGCCGCCGGATGACTTTCTCCGCACCCATCGAAGCTTCGTTGTCGCCCTCGGCAGCATCCTTTCCATGGGCAAAAACGAATTCGCCCTGAAAGGCGGCGGAACCGTTCCTATCAGCCAGTCGTACCGAAGCGACTGCCAACGCGCCTACATCGAATACCTGGCGGGCGGAAAAAAACGCCGCAGCCATGGCGCAAAACCGAAAACGTAAAGGGAACGACGAATACGTCAAGTCGCGTCCCTGTCGAGGGACTTGTTCGGTGTTTCCTAAACACAAAAAGGAGCTGTCACGCAACCAAACGTGGCAGCTCCTTTTTTGCGTCTTTTTGCTTTTTCAAACCATCATCACCAGATCGTCCCGATGGATGACCTCGTCGTGCGTCGCGCCGGGAATCATGGCGTTGATTTCTTTTGTCTTTTTGCCCGCAATCCGGCGAATCTCGTCGGCCCCGTAGTTCACTACGCCCCGCGCAATTTCGCGCCCGTCCGTGCCGAGCACACGCACGGTGCTTTTTGCTGCAAAGTTGCCGTCCACGGCAGTGATTCCCGCCGCCAATAGGCTCGCGCCGCCGCGCATTGCCTCGACGCAGCCGTCGTCCACCGTCAGGTTGCCGCCGATATGGCGTCCGAAAGCGAGCCATGCTTTGCGCGCACGAAGGTGCGCTGCCTTCGCGTGAAACACCGTACCGACGGGTACGCCCGACAGCACCTCGCGCATGACGCCGATGCGGTCGCCCCGCGCGATGACCATGGTGACGCCCGCGCTCATGGCGATTTTCGCCGCCGAAAGCTTCGTGACCATGCCCCCGGTCCCGCCTGCAGTGCCCGCGCCCCCCGCCAGCGCCTCGATCTCCGGCGTGATCCCATGGACCTCGGAAATCAGCTTCGCGTCCGGGTGTTCCTGCGGATTCGATGTGTAGAGCCCTTCCACGTCGGACAGGATAATCAGCGCGTCAGCATCCACCAGCGACGCCACCGTCGCCGACAGCGTGTCGTTGTCGCCGATTTTCAGCTCGTCTACGGACACCGCGTCGTTTTCATTGACGACGGGAATCACGCCCATTTCCAGAAGAGAAAGGAGCGCGTTTCTGGAGTTCGTGTACTGGTTGTGGCGCAGGGAATTTTCCTTCGTCAGCAGCACCTGCCCCGCCGTCTGCCCATAGGACGCGAACATCGTCTCATAGAGGTGCATCAAAATGCCCTGCCCCACCGCCGCCAGCGCCTGCCTCGCGGGAACGCTCTTCGGGCGCGATTTGAGTCCCATCCGGTTCATTCCGGCGGCAATCGCGCCGGAAGTCACCAGAACCATTTCGCGCCCCTCGTCCTTCAGTCCGGCAATCTCACGCACGATTTCCTCCATGCGCGCGAGATTCGACGCGCCGTTTTCGCGGGCAATGGTACTGGTCCCGACCTTGACGACAACACGCTTCGCTTGTTTCAGCCCGTCCCTCATATCCATTTGCTCTACTCCGGAAACTCGATCTGCGGCTTCTTGAAGTTTCTCTTGAACAAGAGCCCGTTCCGCCCGATGAGCTGCACGAGGTCGGCATCCACGCGCTCCGTCAGGCGCGCGATGGCGTCTTTCGGTTCCTCCGGCGCGTTTTGCAGTACCCGCACTTTGATGAGCTCCCGCTTCGTGATCGCGTCTTTCGCCGAATCCACCACCGTCGGCGTCACGCCCTCCTTGCCGACGTTCACCACAGGCTCGAGCTCCGTCCCCAGCGCGCGCAAAATTTTTTTCTGCTTGCTCGACAATGTCTTCCGAATCAAAATATATCCTCCCAAAACTTACGCGTGATACTCAAACTCCATCCCGCCGATGCGCACGGTGTCGCCCTCCTTGACGCCGCGTTTCAAAAGCCGCGCGTCGAGGCCTTTCATACGCCAGATGTACTGGAATCGCCGGATGGCTTCGTCGTTGGCGAAATTCGTCATGGCGACAAGTTTTTCCAACGCCTTGCCGTGGACGACAAACGCGCCGTCGTCGTCCCGGGTGATTTCCACGCGCTCCGGGTCTTCCTCCTGCGACGCGTCGTAAACCTTCACGCCGGCCTCATGCTCCGGCTCCTCGACGTAAGCTTCCAACGCCTCCGCCGTGCGCTCCACAAGCGTGCGAAGCCCGTCCTGCGTCGCCGCCGACACCGCCAGCATCGGGATTTTTTCTTCCCCGGCCAGTTTTTCGAGACGCGGCAAATTTTCTGCCGCCCCCGGCAGGTCGATCTTGTTCGCGACGAGAATCTGCGGGCGACGCGCCAGCTTTTCGCTGTACCGTTTCAGTTCGTGATTGATGCGGTGATAATCCTCCACCGGGTCGCGGCCCTCGATGCCCGACGCGTCCACCACGTGCAAAATGACCTTCGTTCGCTCGATGTGGCGCAAAAACTCATGACCGAGCCCCGCGCCGTCCGCCGCGCCCTCAATCAGGCCGGGAATGTCCGCCATCACGAAATTCTTCTCTTCGTCCACAGCCACCACGCCCAGCACCGGCGTGATGGTCGTGAAATGATACTCGGCGATTTCCGGCCGCGCCGATGAGACGCAGGAAATGATGCTGGATTTCCCCACGCTGGGATAGCCAACCAACCCGACGTCCGCCAGAAGCTTCATTTCGAGAAGCAGTTCCTTCTGCTCCCCCGGTTCGCCCAACTCGGCGAAGGTCGGCGCCTTGTTGCGGCTCGACGCGAATTTTGCGTTGCCGCGCCCGCCGCGCCCGCCCCGGGCGATAATTTCCCGCTGGCCGGCCTCGGTCATATCCGCCAGAATTTCCCCCGTCTTCGCGTCCTTCACGATGGTTCCCGGCGGCACCTTGACGACGCAGGGCGGCGCGCAGGCGCCGAACTGGTTCTTGATATCGCCGTTTTCGCCGTTCTGCCCGAGAAACTTCCGATGATAGCGGAACTCCAGAAGCGTATTCATATTGTTGTCCACGACGAAGACGATATCCGCGCCGCGCCCGCCGTCGCCGCCCGACGGCCCGCCCTTCGGCACGAATTTTTCCCGGCGGAAGGCGGACTTGCCGTTGCCGCCGTCTCCGCCCTTTACCGTAATGGTCGTGCGATCAATAAACTGCATACAAAACCTTCCCAGATTTTCTTAAAAAAATACCTGCGCCGCAAAGCGCAGGTATCTCCCATGCTGTCCCGTGCGGACGGCTTACACCGTCGCGGCCTCCTCCACCGGGTACACGCTGACCTGGCGGTTATAGCGGCCCTTGCGCTCGAAAGCAACCTTTCCGGCAACCTTCGCAAACAGGGTGTCGTCCTTGCCCCGGCCGACATTCGTCCCCGGATGGAAATGCGTACCGCGCTGGCGAACGAGAACGCTGCCCGCAGTCACCACCGTGTTCGCCTGCTCCTTGACGCCGAGGCGCTTGGAATGGCTGTCGCGGCCGTTGCGCGTACTCGAAACACCTTTCTTGTGCGCGAAAAGCTGCAAATCAAACGTAAAATTCATAACCTTCACCTCCCGGATATTCCGTTCAGAATCCGTGTGCAAACGGCGTCGGGATAGACCCTTTCAATCTCTTCAATTCCCATACGCATCGTCCGCAATACTGTCTCCGTAAAATCATCAGGCGCTTCCATGAGCTTCATGTGAAGGTCCCCGCTCGGATCGATATGATAATCAAGTTCCCGATGCAAATGCCTTCCAAGGCCCAAAAGAGCGGTCTGCGCCAGAGCGGAAACGCCCGCGCAGACGATATCCCGGCCCTTCGGCGCTGTGCCGCTGTGCCCACGCACAGAAAAGGCGGATATCCTGCCGTCTTTCTCCTCGTAAATCTCGACCTCGATCATAGAGGCTTATGCCTCGATCTTCTCGATGGCTACCTTCGTAAACGGCTGGCGATGGCCTTGGCGGCGACGATAGTTGGACTTCGCCTTGTACTTGAAGACGAGGATTTTCTTCTCCTTGCCCTGTTGGAGCACCTTGCCCGTGACCTTCGCGCCCGAAACGAGCGGCTGGCCGACCGTGACGTTGCCGTCGTTCACGACCGTAAGCACCTGGTCGAACGTGACGGCATCGTCCACGGCCGCGTCGAGCTTTTCCACATAAATCGTGTCGCCCTCGGCTACCTTGTACTGCTTGCCGCCGGTTTTGATAATCGCGTACATCTCTCTTTTGCACCTCCCGTTGGTTTACTCGCCGGCTGCGGTACGCGAATCGCGTTTCAAAAAACCTCGCCGCGCGGTTGGGGAAAACACGCCGGAGCGCGTTTGACCGTCGATATGATACCACACGGAAGATGGCTTGTCAAACCTTTCAGCACGGAAGAAAAATCGCCATAATCACAGCGTCCCGATCTTCGCGCCGCATTCCGGGCAAAAGTGCAGCGGGGTTTCCAGTTGCTTGCCGCAGTTCGCACAAAAATTGTACGGTTTGCTGAGTTTCTGTACCATTTGCATCCCCAACGGCCCCATCATCCCCATGCCCATTCCGCCGCCCATCGGCGGCCCCGGCGGGCACATCATCACGCTCCCCGCCGGCTGCTTCGCCGCGTCGGGGATTTCGATCTTGTCCAGCATATCTTCCCGGGCGAAAACCGTCAGCGGCATGCTCATATCGAAGACCTTCTCTGTCGTGGTGAGCATATCGGGCTTCACCTCGAAGCGCGTATAGGAGCCGAAACTTTCCTCGGTCAGATCCTCCGGCACGATATACACGCGCTCCGGGGCGAGCGCGTAGCTGACGACATGGAACGCGCCGAGCCCGCGCCCAAGGCAAATGATTTTTCGTTCCTTCTCGTCAATGAAAAGCTCGTCGCCGATTTCCCTGGAACGTCCCCACGCTTTCCACACCCCGGCGAGGCACGGCAAATATTCGTCGTCGCGGATACGGATGTGGTCGAAAGGGCCGTGATCGACCTTTTCCAAAACGTACTCGCTGCGGCTGCCCGCCTCCGACACATAGCCGGTCGCGAAAATCAGCCGCCCGTTTTCATAGGCCAGTTCCTTCACCCGCGTCATCGCCCCGCCGAAAGCGTCCCGGTCCCAAGTGGCATCGGCGAGGGAAATCTCCGTGCGCGCGCCGCTTTCGAGGCGTTCCGCGTCGTAGGAAATTTCCGTGTCCAGCATGATTTTCCGCCGATACTCGCGAAAAATCCCCCGGCCGTCCCGGAACTCGAAATAATACCGGCGCTCCTTTTCCCAGTAGCCGTTCAGCTTCTCCGAATACCGCATTGTTTTCCCCGCCCTTCCGGCATATTCACGCCTCGATCCTGACGCTGCTGCCCTGCTCCCGCGCTTTTTTCACGATGATTTTCTTGTCGATGCGCTCTTTCAGCGCGCCCACATGGGAGATGATACCGACGAGGCGGTGGCCCTCCGAGAGGGACGCCAGCGCGCGCATGGCCTGTTCCAACGATTCATCGTCGAGAGAGCCGAAGCCCTCGTCCACGAACATCGTATCGAGCTCCACGCCGCCCGCCGAGGACTGGATCTCGTCGGCGAGGCCGAGAGCCAAAGACAGCGACGCCTTGAAGGACTCGCCGCCGGACAGCGACTCGACGCCGCGCACCGAGCCGTTGTAATGGTCGACCACGTCCAGTTCCAGGCCGCTCTGTGTTTTATTGCTCGTAGCCGCAACGCGCCGTTTCAGCTCGTATTGGCCGCCGGACATCACGAGCAGGCGCACGTTCGCCCGCGAGACGATGCGCTCGAAATAGCGCATTTGCACATAGGTTTCCAACATGACCTTTTCCTTGCCGCTGATCTGCCCCGTCAGCGTATCCGCCAAAGCCTTGAGCCATGTATAGCGCGTCTCCGCTTCCGCCAAACGCGCCGCTTCTTTTTTCAGTCCCGCCAGCGTTCCCCGGTTCTTTTCGAGGCGCGTGTGCAACGTTTTTTGCCGCTCCTCGAGGCCGCGCCTCTCGGCGGCCTTCGCCGTGTTTTCCTCGCGGAGCTTGCCGAGGTCTTCCTGCGGTGCTTCGGCGAGCGTCTGATGCAGCGTTTCGATGCGCCCCGCCAGTTCCTGCAACGTCTTTTCCGTCGCGCGCATGGCGTCCTCCGCGCGCTTTTTTTCGTTCTGCCGTTTCTCGTACTCTTTGCGAAGGCTCGCCATCCGCGCCTCCGCTTCTTTTTTTGTCGGGAAGCGCAGCTTCGCGGAAAGCTCTTTCGCCGCCTGTTCCGCCGCCGTCCGCGCCGTCTCCGCCGCCGCCCGCTTCGCCCCAGCCTCCGCGAGCTTCGCGTCGGCCTCCGCGCCCGCCTTCTCATCCTGCGGAATGCTTTTTTCCAGTGCCGCTTTTCTCTTTGCCTCGCGCTCCTTTTCCCGCAGCCGTTTCCCGACAGCGACGATTTCCGCGTCCAGTCCGGCCAACGTCTGCGGCAAACGCTCCCGAGCCGCACTCGTCGTGTACTCTCCGAGATGCGCTTTGATAGACTGCAAAAGTGCCTCTTTGCGTTCGCCGAATTCCTTTTTCCCCTGCTCAAACCGTCCGCGAAGCTCCATCGCCGCCGTCTGCGCCGCGCTCCACGCCTCCTGCAAGGTACGCAGGCTCGCCTCGTCCATCGCGTCTCCGGCAAGCTCCGCCGGGTGCGGATGCTCTGTAGCGCCGCAAACCGGGCACGGCTCGCCCGGCTGCAATTTCTTCGCGATATGCCCGGCCTGTGCCGCGAGGAACGCCTCGTCCGCCGCGTTGTAAGCCGCCTCTTTTTTCCGCCAGTCTTCCGTCCGGGCAATCAGTTCCTTGTGCGCGCCGTCCACTTCACGGTACAGTTTTTCATACTTCTTCATTTCCTCCGCCAGCGCGCCGACTTCCTCGCGGCGGTGCGTTTTTTCCCGCTGCTCAAAAACAAGTTTTTCCCTCTCTTCCCCGGCGTGGGCCAACGCCGCCAGTTCTTCCTTCGCCGCGTTCAGGCGTTTCTGCGCGGCTTCCTTCGCCTTCCTCGCCGCTTCTTCCTCCGCGACGGCCTTTTGCACTTCCTCCGCGAAGCGCGAAAGCTCCTTCCGCTTCACTTCCGCCGCCTCGTAATCGGGCAGTTCTTTCTCGATTTGCGCTTCTTCCCGCGTGAAGGCTTCCGCATCCGCCGCCTGCTTCGCCGCTTTTTCCGCTGTTTCCCTCGCCGTTGCCAGTTCCGGCTTCTTCCGCGCTTCCTCCGCCGTCGCCGCCCGAAGCTCCTCCCGCGCCTTTTCCAGTTCCCCCGCGCGCCCGATGCGCGTGTTGAGGGCATCAATTTCCTCGTTGATCCGTTCCAGCGTCTTTTTCTCGTCCGCCATCGCGCGCTCATCGTCCGCAATCAACGCTTCGAGCAGCGTCTTCACATCCTCCGGCAAAAGCCCGCCCGCCTTCGCCTTTTTCGCTTCCTCAGCGCGCAGACTGTTCTCCGCGCAGTCAACAGCCGCCATCAAGCTCTCGACTTTATCCCGCACACGCTCGCGCAGCCGCGCCGCCTCGTTGGCATCGCCATTGACCGCCGCCGCCAAGCGTTCGAACCGTTCCGTGTGGAAAATGCCCCGGAAAATTTTCTGCCGCTCCTCCGTTTTCGCCAACAATAGCCGCAAAAACTCTCCCTGCGCAATCATGGCAATCTGCCGGAACTGGCTCGCGTCAATGCCCAAGAGTGTTTTGATTCTCGGCGTGACGGAATCTTTCTTCGTCACCGCGCTCCCGTCGGGCAAAATCAACTCCGCGTTCGCCTTTTCCTCCGTCATGCCCGTCCCGCGCTGCTTGGGACGCTCATACGCAGGATTGCGCCGCACGAGATACTCCTTGCCATGATAGCGAAAGCGAAGCTCCACCTCGGTGGGTGTCTCCGCGTCCGCGTATTTTGAACGGAGCATGGCGTCCTTCCGAGTGCCGCCGCTGGTCTCGCCGTAAAGCGCGAACATAATCGCGTCAAAAATCGTCGTCTTGCCCGCGCCGGTATCTCCCGTAATCAAATATAGCCCCCGGTCTCCCAACCGCGTGAAATCAATCGTTTCGCTCCCGGCATAAGGCCCGAAGCCCGTCATCTTCAATGCCAACGGTCTCATGCCTGTTCCTCCCACACGGTTTCCGCCAACCGCCGCATATACCCGGACTGCGCTTCGCTCATCGGCTGCCCGTTTCGCATCGCATAAAATTCCGCCACCAGTTCCATCGGCGTTTTCGTCTCCGCCTCCGGCAACTCTTCGATGGCGCCGCCGCTTCTCGCCCGCGTGTTGTCGTAGTCGAGCCGCAGGATATTCGTATAAACGGTTTTCAAATTCCGCATCGCGTCCGGCACGTCATCCTCGTCCGCCAACGTGACGCGCAAATAATCGTCCGTCGCCGTATCCTGATAGTTTTCTTTTTTCATCAGCTCGTCGTAAGTTCCCTTGATTTCCCGCAAATCATGTTTCGGTGTCAAGGGAACCGTGCGGAGGCTGACTTCTCCCTTCCCGTCCAGTTCCGCCATCGTGATTGACTTCTCGTCTCCCGCCTCGGAAAACGAATATTTGAGCGGCGCGCCGGAATAGCGGATGCGCGGCGATCCGATATTCTGCGGACGGTGAATATGGCCGAGAGCGACATAGGAAAAAGGCGCGAACACGACAGCGTCCACATTGTCCAGCCCGCCGACGGAAATATCCTCCGAATCCGAGCGCACCGCGCCCGTCACGAACTGGTGGGCGACCAGTACACTGCGCCGCTTTGGGTCGATGGGCATTTTTTCCACCGCGACGCGCAGCGCGTCCGTATAGCTTTCGATTTTTTCCTCCGGAAACGCCAACGACACATGGATTGGCTTGATAAACGGCAACAGGTAAATATCGACCGGGCCGTCCCTGTCCTCCAAAGTGGCCGAAAAAACCTCGCCACGATATTCGGGCGCGGAAAGATAGACGCCGCTTTTCGCCATGATGCGCCCGCCATAGGCCACCCGCGCCGCCGAATCGTGATTGCCGCTGATGGCGAAGACCGTCTGCCCGTCCGCCGAAAGCGCCGAAAGAAAATCATCAAACAGCCGCACCGCCTCCGCCGACGGCGCGCTCTTGTCGTAAATATCCCCGGCGACCAATACCGCGTCCGGCTCCTCGTCCCGCAGGATTTTTCGGGTTTCGTCCAAAATATACGCTTGATCCTCCAAAAGGGAAACCTCATGCAACCGTTTCCCCAAATGCAGGTCCGAAATATGCGCAAATTTCATAGCGTTTCACGCCCCTTTCCTGATGGCAAAAAATCCCGGCGCAAGCAATCCCGCGCTGACGGCGAGCCCGATAAACAGCGGGTTGGCCGGCGCGGGCAACACGGTCGAGAACAGCACCGCGACGACGGTGGAAGCCGCCATTGAAAAGAGCGCCCAACGGGGCGCGACGCGCTTCGGGCAGAACACCGCCAGCGTCAGCGGCAGGAAAATCCCCGCGCCCCGCAGCGCCATCGAGAGATAGTTCAAAATCAAGACCTGCGCGTCCGGATGCGCGATGGCATAGGCGCAAGCAGCGACAACAACGGCAAGCACAACGAAACGCATGAGCCGGAGTTTTTTCCCCTCGTCCGAAATCGAAAACGCGCGGGCGAGGATGTCGTTCGCAATCATCGTGCCGACGCCGAGGGAGAGGCCGCCGATGGAGCCGACGATGGAGAGCATGACGCCGCCCAGCGCCACGCCGCCGACCCACGGCGGCAAATGCTCCGCAAGGTACATCGGCAGCACCAGAAGCGGCAGCACGTCCGGCTCGAAAGCGCGCATATACAGCCCGACGGCGACGCAGGGCAGCCCGACGGGAATCACGATCAGTGCCGCCGTGAACGCGCCGATGGCCGCCGTTTTTGGGTCCTTCGCCGCGAAAATCGCTTGCACATACGTCTGTGTGCAGAGAATCCCGACAATCATCGATGCGAGATGCGCAAGCCCCTCCCCGACGCCGCCCCCGAAGAGGCTCAGCCAGCCGCCGCCGGGAAACGCCGCCGAAAAGTCCGCGCCCGACGGCAGCGCGCCACAGGCGAAAAAGCCCGCCGCCATCAGGCTCGTCCAAAGCACACCCATTTTCAGGATGCCGCCGACGCCCGCGCTCTTCATGCCGCCGAAAAAGACGTAAAGCACGACAAGCGCGAGCAAAAGTCCCGCCGCCGCCAAGGGCGAAATCCCCAACACCGTCGACAAGATGCCGATGCCCGGCAGCGAACTCGCCACCGCGCTGAAAAAGATGCCCAGCGACGCGACGACGCTGGTGGCAATGCCCGCCCGCGCGCCGTAATTTTCCACCAACAGTTCAGGAATCGTCGCAAGCCCGGAAGCACGGAGCCGCCGCGCGTAAAAAAGCCCCATGATGATGAACGCGATGCCCGAACCCAGCGTGAACCACCAAGCCGAAAGCCCGACGGAAAACGCTAGCTGCGCCGTCCCCACCGTCGCGCCGCCGCCGATGACCGTCCCGGCAATCGTCCCCGCGACCATCGGCGCGCCCGCCGCGCGCCCGCCGAGGCTGTACCCCTCCGCCGACTTCACCGAGCGCGCCGCCCAAATCCCGCCGCCCAAAACCAACGCTACTGTCGCCAGCATAAAGCCGATATGCGCCGCCGAAAGTTCCAAAGTGTTCGCCCCTTTTATCCATAAGATTCGCTTGCGATAGTGCTTTCATTATAATGCTTTTCCCCGTGCGCGGCAATCATGCGCGCTTTTCATTTTACGGAAGTTGTTTTATAATGTAGGAAAATTTCGTGGGAGGGAACCGCCGTGAATTGGAAAGTCGTGCTTGCCGTGCTGACGGGAAACGTCGTTTTCATGGCGTCGAGCTACACCATGCTGATTCCCTTCCTGCCGATGTACTTGACCCACGAGCTGGGCGTGTCGCCGGAGCATGTCAATCTTTGGTCGGGCGCGGTATTTTCGGCAAGCTTTATCGTCAGCGCGATCATGGCGCCGATCTGGGGACGGCTCGCGGACACGCGCGGCAAGCGGCTGATGGCGATACGCGCGAGCCTCCTGCTCTCTGTCAGCTACTTCCTCGGCGGTATCGTATCCTCCCCGGCGGAGCTGGTCGGTATGCGCATCTTCCAAGGATTCGCCGCCGGACTTTGGCCCATGGATCTCGCAATCATGACAATGTACGCGCCGCCGGACAAGCTCGGCATCTGCCTGGGCATCATGCAGAGCGCGATGACCGCCGGCGGCGTCATCGGGCCGCTTCTCGGCGGTGTGCTGGCCGAGGCCTTCGGAATGCGCGCGTCGTTCTTTGTCGCTTCCGCCGCGCTGATGCTGAACTGCGTCGTCTTCATTTTCGTCATCAAGGAGCCGCCCAAGCCCGTGCGGAGTTCCTCCAATGACGATAAGAAAACCGCGCCGGGCGCCTTTTCCCTCCTCAAAGTGCCCGTGCTCCGGACTTTGCTCCTGGCCTCGGCGACCATGCAGATGGTGATCCTGATTCTCCAGCCCATCATGACCACTTACATCACCGCCCTCGCGGGCGACCTGCCGAACATCATTTTCGTCTCCGGCCTGATTTTCTCCCTCGGCGGCTTTGCGGGTGTCGTCGCCGCTCCGGCCTGGGGCTGGTTCGGCCAGCACAAAGGCTATCTTCGCGCGGCCCTGACCGCAATCCCTCTGGCGGGCGTCGGCCTCGTCGTGCAAGGCTCGGTTTCCGACCTCCACATTTACGCCGCGATGCAATTTGTCTGCGGCCTGTTCTTCTGCGGCGTCCATCCGTCGCTGAACGCGCTCCTCGCAAAAAATACCGACGCAAGCGTCAAGGGCAGCATCTTCGGCCTGATGTTCGCGGCCCAGCAAATCGGCTCGATTCTCGGCCCCGTCCTCGGTGGCACGGTCGCGACATTCCTCGGCATGAAATACGTTTTTTACGCCGCCGCCCTCGTCTTGCTGGCGCTGACTATCTTCTTGCGCGCCCGAAAAAAAATCATCGAATGAAACGCAAAAAGCCGCGCCCCTGCATTTCTGCAAGGTCGCGGCCATTTTTTGCGGAACGGGCGCGGAATCAGGCAATGCCGCCCATTTCCTCTGCCTTCTTGTCGAAACGGCTCATAATCTCATCATAAGTGTCATGCGTAATCTGCGGCATATCGTCCTTGCCGGTGATATCCTTGAAGACCAAGCCGGCCTGACGGAATCCTTCTTCCACCGCCGCGCGCATCTCGGACAACTTGCCCGAGTCGCCGCCCGCAAGCGCTTCCGCCAACCCGAAGATACGGTCGGAAACCGCGCCCACGGAGTAGGCGCCGCCTTCGGAAATCGCGGCCTGCGCCTCTTCCGGCGTCGTGCCCACCGGCGGCAGCATGAACTGCTCGATGCCGACTTTGGTGCCGTCGAAGTCCAACGAATAAATGCCCTCATTGAACAGATTCTGTACCTTCATGTTTTGCTCGGTCATCGCCTGAATCATGATCGAGTAGCTTTGGTCGGTCTGCTCCTGAAGCTGGCGCACCTGATCCGCCGTCAGCCCTTTCGTCTTCTCCGTCCCTTCGGCGTCCACGGCGCCCGCCTTGGTGTCCTTCGCGCTTTCGGCCTGCTTCGCCGCCTGCTGGCCCGCAGCCGACAGATTGACCGAATACGCTTCACCGATGCCCTTTCCCGCCTGCTCGGCGACAGCCTCGTCCTGCTTTTTCGCGGGAGCCTGCGCCGTTTTCCTGACGGCGGACGCAACCGACGAATACGCCATCTGCGCGTTAGTGGTAACATTGTTGACAGCCATTTGACTCTCCTCCTTGAAAATAAAAATACTAACTCCTTTTTCACCAAAAACATCATACCATAAATCCATGCCCCGCACAAGAGCGGAATCAAAAAAGCCGTCGCAAGATTTTTCCTGCAACGGCCCGATTGACGAACCGAAAGGGCTTCCGTTCCCTTGCGCCGTCCCGTGTTCATTCCCACGCAACATTTTGGAGGCAAGAATTTCTTGCTCCAAAATTTTCGTGGCCGTGTCATACGATAAAAATGATGTATGTCGTCAGCGCAATGGCGGCCAATAGACCGCACAGCACCATCACGCCCTCTTTCGTGGCGGGACGCCCGAAATGAAAATGCTCCCCCAAAAATCCGCGCCGATTGAAAAACCAAGACCGGGTGCGCTTCTTGAACCACTTCTGCCGCCGCTTTTCCCCGACCAGTCGAAGCGCGATATTCGCGAGGCAAAACGCGCTGATCAGCGAGAAAAAAATCCGGCGCACAATCTCCGTATCCGTCAAATCCATTCCACCTCCGTTTGCGTTCCCATTATACCTATTCAAAGCCAAAAATACAAGACGATTGACAATCACCGTGACAGGAAAATTACCAACCCGCCGACGAACGGCGTCGCCGTGACTACCGCCCGCAGGACCGAACGCGGCGCGAGGCTCGTGAACTTCGCGCCGATAAAGGAGCCGGTCGTGAGACCGAGAAATGTCTGTATAAAAACGCCCATATTCAGATGACCGTTCATGATATATCCGGCGCTGCCGGCAATCGAAATCGGCAAAATGACGAGCATACAAGTGCCTATGGTTTTTATCAGCGAAACGCCGAAAAACATCATCAGCGAAAGCTGGATGAACGCCGTCGCGCCGATGCCGAAGGCTCCGGACAAAAAGCCCATCACGACGCCCGTCGCCGAGCCGAGCGTGAGCAGCTCGCGCCCCTGCGGCTGTGTCCTTCGGATATGGACATGGCGGTCGAGCCAGTCCTTGTGATAGAGCCGGACATACATGATCACCGCCGAGACGAACATCATCATCGAAGTGAAAAAGCCAAGCTCCTTCGTCGGCAGACGGTTCGCGACCTGCGCGCCGAGAAACGCGCCGACCATGCCCGCGCCGCCGATGACCAGCCCCATCCTGACCTCGACCTCGCCCTCCCGGAGATGGCTGACGGTGCCGGAAATCATCGTGAAAATCATCGCTGTGATTGCTACCGCCAGCGCCTCGTGCATCGGCACACCATATCCCGCCACCAGCAAAGCAATCGTCATGCCGGAGCCGCCCGCGCCGCAAAAGCCGAGCAAAAAGCCCATCGCCAGCATTCCCGCGAAAATCATTGCGAACAGACCTTTCTTTTGTATATAACGTATGCTATAATATGCCAAGAGACGGCAGATGCATGTCGGTTTTCTCCCGCAAGGGAGGTGATGCCCATGACGGTGTTTGAAACGCTTTCCTTAATGATTGCCTTCGGACTCCTGATTGTCGCTATCCTTTCGTTCAGGAGATAGTTTCCGCCAGGAAATGAAAAAACCGCGTTCGCTGCGCGGTTTTTTCTAAAGAACCAAAAACTTTGGGAGAGCCGACGCACACCATCGGCTGTCTCTTTCTGTGTATATTATACCACGATTGGAAGAATCGTCAAGCAAAAAGCCCCCGCGAACGCGGGGGCTTTTCTTGTCCTACGAAACAACCCTTCAGCCCATCAGGGGAAGAACGGCCAGACGATAGGAATAACAATCAGGGACACAACAAAGGATACGAGCACCAACGGGACACCGGCCTTGACATAGTCGAAGAACTTGTATCCGCCAGGGCCAAGAACCAACGTGTTCGGCGGCGTGCCGACCGGCGTCGCGAACGCGCAGGACGCGGCGACGGCGATAGCCATCAGCACGGCGTGCGGGTCAGCGCCGATGTTCTGCGCGATGGAGATGCCAATCGGGCAGAGCAGAGCCGCGGAAGCGGTGTTGGACATGAACTGCGTCAGGCCGCAGGACAGGACGAACAGGATCGCCGTGACGACCAGCGGGCTCGGGGAGCCGCCCATCAGACCAACAGCGGCGTCAGCAATCAGTTTGCCGGC
>JAFVAI010000108.1 GCA_017480545.1 Schwartzia sp. (in: firmicutes)
GGGACGCGCCGAGGGAGAAAAACGGGGACTCAATACCGCTCGGGAAGAAAGTGCGTTGGCCATGTTCGCCGACCATCTGCCAGTCGAGAAGGTGGCAAAATACAGCAAACTCACACTAAAAAAAGCAACCGCATTAGGAAAGAAATACGGCTACCTATAATCCGTACAGATTTTGAAACGCCAGCAAGCCCGAAAATGAGCTGCTGGCGTTTTCTCTTTGGCAAAATGCACACCCTGCAAACGATAACAAATTCTCAATGCACACCCCTCTGCAAAAATCAACTCGAAAAACGGCAGAGCGGAGTGCATTTTTGTTTTATGCACCTTTTCGTATGTTTGTATCAAATATACTATACACAGCGTACCCGCCCCGCGTAATACGGCAAAAGCGACTTCAAAGCGTCGAGATTGTCCCCCTGCACGATGGCGTTCCCCAAAGCCAAGTCGCCATAAGAAAGCGACTCGTCCGCCAAAAGCAGCCGATAAGGCGCCCCCTTTGCCGCCACCACCGCCTCCGCTTTCCCCGCCCATTCAAGATTTGGCACTGTGCTTCACTCCTTGTTGGTTGGTATCGTCGTGTCCGATTGGTAAATGGCTTGCAGTTTTTCATGCAGCGCGGGAATATCGTTTTGTATCGTGTTCCACAGGGATTCTTTGTCTGAACGCTCATATTCGTGCGCAAAGACGTTTCGGATGGTTCTCATCTCCTTCCACGGTAAATCGGGGTAAGTTTCCCTAAATTCATCGGACAACCTTTTGGAAAGTTCGCCAAGCTGAAATAAGGACATACTGCAAGCATTATAAAAAATATAGTCGTCCATGAAGCTTTCTTTGGAGTTACCAAATCGGTTTAACGCACCGAGAATTTCCTTGCAGTACCGTACCATGTGCTCAAGAATTTGTTTGTCCCTGATGTTCATAAATCAGCACCTCGTCTTTTTTGAGATTTTCCCTAAAAGTTTCCGAATCCGGCAATTTGTTCAAAAGGTCCAGCTCCATTCCAAGGGCTTCTTCAAAATCCGCATAAATGCCGCATAACGTGAAGAAACTCTTTATATCCCCTTCGATACGCAAATCCACATCGCTTTTTTCGGTGGCGTCGCCACGGGCATACGAACCGAAAAGATAGGCTTTTTTTATCGGATATTTTTCGCAGACGGGCGTAATGCGTTCCTTGATGATAGGAATCGACAGCATGGGAGTTCCTCCTTCCGTTTATTCCTCATAAAAATACGATTGTTCCAATCCCTTGAAAATCACTTCGCGATTTTCCGCGTCCTCCGTCAGGTTTGCTTCAAGCAACGTCCGTATATCCAAATCATTGACCGGACTCAAGGCTCTTTGCGTTCAGTTCCGAACTGTTCATATTGTCCCCGCCTTTCATTGTAATTTTATCACGCCCGCGCCCTGATGAAAAGCGCAGAAAACCGCCCCGGCGAAAGTGTCCTTTCCACGGGACGGTTTTCTGTGCGCGCCTAGCGGCGCACGTTTCTAATGCGCATCTCAGTTGGTTTTGTCCGTTTTCGCCGTGATTTGGTAATAGTCGCAGGGGTGGGCATCGTAGTCTGTGACGTTTTTCTTCGCGATCTGGCTCATTTGCAGGAACGAGCAGAAGACGTAGCCGTTGTCGTCGAGGATGGCTTGCTGCATTTCGACGGCGAGGGCCGCGCGCTTCGCGGGGTCAAATTCTCCCGCCATTTCCTTTGCCAGCGCTTCGAGCCTGTCGCTGTGGAAATGGCCGTTGTTCACCGGGGAGGCGTCGAGGCAGCAGGAGGCGAAGAAATATTCCGGGTCGCCCGTGGGCGCCGTGACCATGGCGCTGGCGTAGACGTCCCAGCCCGCCGGGTCTTTGCGGATTTTGTTGTGGCTCGCGGTGCTGTTCACCTCGACGCTCATGCCGATTTTCTTCAGCTCCGCCTGCGCGAATTCGGCGAGCAGCGGCAGCTCTTGGCGGCTCGGATAGGTCAGCCAGCGGATGGTCAGCTTTTGCCCGTTCTTTTCGCGGATGCCGTCGCCGTCCGTGTCCACCCATCCGGCGGCTTCCAAGACTTTTTTCGCGCCCTCGGGGTCGCAGCCATCGGTTCTCGCTTTGTCGCCGCCGAAGGCGAAGCCCGCGGGGAACGCGCCGTTTCCGGGGTAGCCGTTGCCGTGGAGCAGCGTCTTGACGAAGACCTCTTTGTTGACGCCCATGGCGATGGCTTTGCGGACGGCGGGGTCGGAGGCAATCGGGCTTTCGTAGTTCATCCAGAGGAAGAACGCGCGGGAGGTGGCGACCTGCGAGAAGCGGTACTTGTCGTTTTGGAACAGCGGATAGCTTTCGTAGGCCATGCCGTAGGCCGCGTCAATCTCGCCGGACTGGAGGGCCGCCGCCAGCGTGTTCCCGTCGGAAATGGTGCGGATCGTCAGTTCGTCGAGCTTCGGCGCGCCGTTCCAATAGGCTCCGTTCTTTTTCAGCGTCAGATGGTTGCCGGATTTGCAATCGACGGCGATATAGGGGCCGGTTCCGGCGACGATGCCGTCCTTTGCGCCTGCCTTGACGTCGATGATGCAGGCGTAGGGGTCGCCGAGGAAATTGAGCAGTGCGGGGCGCGGTTCTTTTGTCTTGATGGTCAGCGTTTGCCCGTTGGCTTCGATGGAATCAATCATCAAGTCTTTCGGCGCGCGGTCGTGGGTTTTCACTAGCGCTTCAAGGCATTCCTTGACGGCGGCGGCGTTCATCACGCGCCCGCTGTGGAACTTCACGCCGTCCCGCAGGACGAGCTTCCATGTCAGCGGGTCGACGTTTTCAAAGGAATTCGCCAGCCACGGCTCGACCTCCATCTTGTCGGAATAGCGGACGAGGGTCTCGCCGATGCCGTAACGGATGCAGGCCCAGCCCGCGTAGCTGTCCTGCGGGTTGACATTCGGCTCGGCGTTTTCTGGATTGAACGTGGTGTCTCCGATGGTCATTTTTTTCGTGGCGGCGGCTTTGTCCCCGCCGCCTCCGCCGCAGCCTGCGACAAGCCCTGCGGCTATGCAGAGCAGGAAAAACAGCGCCCATGTTTTTTTCACGTGTCAAACCTTCTTTCTTGTCACTTCGTCGCCGTGATCGCAAAAATCGGCGTCGGGTTGTAAAATTCGTCCGGCTCGGCGTAAACGCGCTTCCATACGCCCGTGTCCACCGTGACGCGGGAAAAGCCCGCGTCGAGTAGCAGGCGCAGATCCCATTCGGGCCGCCGTTTTTGGTACGCGCAAAGCTCCTGCGTGATCTCGTCGTTTTCTTCGGCGAGGTCGGCGGGAATCAGCTTGTGCGCGTGGTTCGGCAGCAGCGCGACTTCCTCCGCGTCGGAAAATTCATGGCAATAGTCCGCGTCGAAATTGATCAATGTCCCTCCTTTCACCAGCAGCTCGCGCCATGAACGATAGGCTTTTTCCAAATCCGGCAGCGTCCAAGTCAGGTTCCGCGTGACGACGGCGTCGAAGCTCTCCGGAGGAAAATCCGGACGCTCCGCGTCCATCACGAGGAACGTTGCGGGGGCGTCCACCGCGTCGGCCATGGCTTCCGCACCGGAAACCATGGCGGCGGTCAGGTCGATGCCCGTGACCGTATGCCCCTCGGCGGCCAGCAGGCAGGCGAGGAATCCCGTGCCCGTGCCCACGTCGAGAATCCGAAGCGGCCGTTTCTCCGGCAGATGCCGGGCAAATTCCGCAAGCCAGAGCTCGCGTTTTTCGCTTTCAAATTCCCGGAGCCGCTGCCGGACGAACGACGGCGCACGCCTCGTCCAGTAGCTTTTGATGTGTTCCTTCAGGTTTTCCATGAAATCGCCCCTTGAAAAGATAGGATATGTGTTTTACAAAATGCTGTCGAGCAGCATTTTCGTGTATTCCGTCTTGGGGGACTGTATGACCTCGTCGGCCGCTCCCGCTTCGACGATTTTCCCCTCGCGCATGACCAACAGCCGGTCGCAGAAGCCCTGCGCCAGCGCGAGGTCGTGGCAGATGAACAGGCATGCCATGGCTCGCGCACGGATCAGGCGCGAGAGCAGCGCGACGATGTCCGCCTGCACGGTGACGTCGAGGGCGCTTGTGGCCTCGTCGCAAATCAGGAGCTTCGGCCCAATCGCAATGGCGCGGGCAATCGCCGCCCGTTGGCACTGTCCGCCGCTGACCTCGTGGGGGTAGCGGCTCGCGAAATCCGGCGAAAGCCCCACCGCCTCGAAAAGTTCGGCGACCGCCGCCCGGGCTTCGGCGGCGGATTGTCCCGCGTTCCGCAGGCTCTCGCCGACACCGTCCCCCAGGGTGCGGCGCGGGTCGAACGACTCCCGGGGCGACTGGAACACCATCTGCACGGTGCGGCAGACGGCGCGGACATCGGCCGCCGTGACGTCGTTCCCTTCTAAATATATGCGGCCCCCGGTGGGGTCGAGCAGTCGGGCGACCAGATTCGCGACGGTGCTTTTGCCGCTGCCGGACTCGCCGATCAGGCCCACACATTCCCCGCCCCCCACGTCGAAGCTGACGCCGTCCACGGCGGCAAAGCCCTCCCGCCCGCTCCGGGAAAATATCTTTTTGAGCTCTTGCACCCGCAAAATCGGTGTCGTCATGCTCCCCTCCGCAGTTTCGGCACGGCGGCCATCAATTTTTTCGTATACGCCTGCGTTGGACGCTCCAGCACGTCCAGCGCGTCCCCGCTCTCCACCACGCGGCCCTCTTTCATCACAACCACGCGGTCCGCCATGCGGCGCACGACGCCGATGTTGTGGGTCACGATGATAATCGCGGTGTGGCAGAGCTCCCGGATCAGGAGCATTTCCTCCACGGCCCTCTTCTGCGCGGAGACGTCGAGGGCGCTGGTCGGCTCGTCGGCCAACAGCACCGAGGGATTCAGCAGCATGGCGGCGGCGATGCCCACGCGCTGCATCATGCCGCCGGACAGTTCAAACGGATAGCTTTCGAGGATCCGCGCCGCGTCGTCCAAACGAAGCTTTTGCAAAAGCGCCGTCGTCGTTTCGCGAAATTCCGCTTCCGAAAGCGCCTCATGGGCGGAAACCGCCTCATAAAGCTGCGCGCCCACGGTGCGAATCGGGCAAAAGGACGCGCCCGTGTCCTGAAAAATCATCGCCAGCTCCGCCCCCGAAATGCGCCGCATTTCCTCCTCCGACAGGTCGGGAAGATTTTGCCCCTTGTAGCGAAGTTCGCCACTGGAAACCGCGCCGCCCGGCCCCAAAAGCCCCATCGCCGCCTTGAGGAGCGTACTTTTCCCGCTGCCGGACGCGCCGACGATGCCGAGGATTTCCCCCGCCCGCAGGGCAAAGCTCACGTCATGGACGACGGGGATGCTGCCGTAGCCGACGCTCACCCGGTCATAGCGCAAAAGCTCTTCCACGCCGTTCACCTGCCCTTCATCTTCGGATCCAGCTCGTCCCGCACCGCGTCGCCCAGCAAATTGAACACCAACACGGCGGCGAAAATCGCGAGGCCGGGGGCGAAGACCGCCCACGGGACCGTTTGCAGGAGCCCGCGCACCTCGCTCATCATGCTGCCCCACTCCGCCATCGGAGGCTTCGCGCCGAGGCCGAGGAAGGAAAGCCCCGCCAGTTCCATCATCATCGTGCCGATGTCCAGCACCGCCGTCACGAGAATCGGCCCCGCGATATTCGGCAGGATATGGCGCACAGCCAGCCGCGCCGCCGAGCACCCGGCGAGCCGCGCCGCCTTCAGGTAATCGGTCTCCCGCACGGCCAACGTCTGGCTGCGGGCGATGCGCGCGTACTTCGGCCAGGAAATCGCGGCCAAAGCGAGCACCGCGTTATGGAGGCCGCCGCCCAAAACGCCCGCCACCGCCAGCGCGAAGACAAGGCAGGGAAACGCGAGGCAAAGGTCGGAAACACGCATCAAAAAGGTATCCGCCCGCCCCCGCGCCCAACCGCAGAAAAGTCCAAGCGCCGTGCCAAAGCTCGTGATGACAGCCACCAGAGCCAACGTGGAAAAGATGCTGGCGCGGCTCCCGACGATCACCCGCGAACAGAGATCGCGCCCGTAGCGGTCCGTGCCAAAGATATGCGCCGCCGTCGGCGGCTCCAACGCTGCGCCGAGATTTTGCAGATAGGGGTCATAGGGGCAAAGACTTTCGGAAAAAAACGCGCCGGCCACCACAAGCAGCGCCGCCGCGCCGAAGAGAAACAGCCGCGTCCTGCCACCGCTCCGCTTGCGGGTCATCGACTCAGGCGCCGTCATTTCGGCTCGCCTCCCATCGCACACGCGGGTCCAGCACCAAGTACAGGAGATCGGCCGCGAAATTGACACCCATATAAATCACCGCCATCCAAACGACGTACGCCTGAATCAGCGGGTAATCCCGCATCATGATTGCGTCCACTGCCAATTTTCCCACGCCGTCCCACATAAAAATCGTTTCGACAATGGCGGTGCCGCCGAGCAGCGAGCCGACGGAAAGCGCGAGAAGCGTCGCAAGCGTCATCAGCGACGAGCGCAGCACACTTTTGACGAGAATCGTGCGCGCCGCCACGCCCCGTGCCTTCGCGCCTCGCACATAGTCCTTGGAAAGCTCGTCCAGCACCGCCGCCCGCACCTGCCGCACATACTTCGCCGACATGGCGACGGTCAGCGTCAGCGTCGGCAGGATTGCGCCTCTCAGCGTCACGCCGTCGGCGATCACGGGCAGCCAGCCGAGCCGGATGGCGAGAAAGTGCATCAGGAGCAGCGCCACGAAAAAATTCGGCAGGGAATTGCCGACGAAGCTGCCGAGGCGCACGACAAAATCCAGCAGGGAGCACAAAGCGCGCAGACCGGCCTCCCGCGCCGCCCCCGCCTTTTGGTGCGCCACGGCGGACGCCACGCCGAGCGGGATGGACACCGCGACCGTCAGCAGCACACTCATCGCCGCCAGGAGCAAGGTCGCCGGAAGCTTCGACAGAAAGGTATCGAGCACGTCCCGCCCGGACACGAAGCTTTTGCCCATATCGCCCGTCGCCATGCCGCCCAGCCAAGAAACATACTGGACGAGAAAGGGCCTGTCCAGTCCGAGCTTCGCCCGCGCCGCGTCTATGACCTCCTGGGAGACGGCCGCCCCCGCGCCCGAATACATCTCCGTCACCGCGTCGCTGCCCGCCAGCCGCATCAGGGAGAAAGACAGGAACGTAATCCCGAAAAGCACGGGCGCCAAAGAAAGAATCCGTTGCAAAACATAACGCTTCATTCGCCCGTGACCGCCTTTCCAAAAATTCGAAGTAAGAAATTCTTACTTCAAAAATTTTCATGTCATTGCAGGAACGAAGAATACGGGGACAAAAATATATTACCCGCAGATTTGTCTTCGCACAAGCTCCCACAGGGGATAATACCGCAACACAAAAAACCGCCGCCTTGGCGCGAAACCAAAGCGGCGGTTTTGTCTATTTTTTCACAGCGCGAGGATTTTTTCCCGCAGCGCGGCGAGGTCGTCCTGTGTCGGCACGTCCTTGACGCGGACCTTTTCGAGGCAGATGGAGAGCCCCGCGGCCTTCAGCTCGTCCTCGACCAGCGCGACGCTTTGCCCGCCCCAGCCGAAGGAGCCGAACGCGAACGCCTGCCGCCCTTTCGGCACGAAGCCTTTCAGATAGCAGAGAAAGGCCGCCACCGGAGGCATCATCTGGTTGTTGATGGTCGGCGAGCCGACAGCCAGATATTTCGCGGTCAGCACCTCGGTGATAACGTCGGAAATGTGGTCGGCGCGCAAATCGAAATAAGCGACGGGGACGCCCTTCGCCGTGAACGCGTCGGTAATGGCGCGGGCCAGCCGCTCCGTGGAGCCCCACATACTGTCGAAGACGACGACCGCCTTTTCCTCCGGCGTCCCCGCGCTCCACTTCTTGTAAGCGCCCAAGATCTCGGGAATATGCGCGCGCCACGAAACGCCATGCCCCGTCAGGATCATCTCGATGGGCAGCGCGCCGAGGGCCGAGAGGGCGGCCTGCGCCTGCTTGCCGTAGAGCATCAGGATATTCGCGTAGTATTTCTTCGCTTCCTCCATAATCACACGGAGATCGTTTTCATCGTCGAAGCGGCGGTTCGCGGCAAGATGCTGGCCGAAAGCGTCGTTCGAGAACAGAATCTTCTCCTCCGGGCAGTACGTGACCATGCTGTCGGGCCAGTGGAGCATCGGCGTCGCCACGAAGGACAGCGTGCGTGCGCCGAGGGAAAGCGTCTCGCCCGTCTTCACCGCCTGGTAGGGCAGCTCGCCGTAGCGGCCCGTCAGCCCCTTGAGCCCGTTGGGCGCGCTGGTGACAATCTTCGCGTTCGGGCAGCATTTCGCCAGAATGGGCAGGCTCCCCGAATGGTCCGGCTCCACATGGTTGGAAACAATATAGTCGATTTTCTGCGGATCCACCACGGAAGAAACGCGCTCCAAAAGCTCCGTGACAAACGGCGCCTTCACCGTGTCGATCAGCGTGATCTTCTCGTCGAGAAGCAGATACGCGTTGTAGGACGAGCCCCGGCGCGTCGAATAGCCGTGGAAGCTCCGCATGGACCAATCGACGGCCCCGGCCCAGTAAATCCCCTTCTTCATTTCAATCGCTTTCAGCATGAACATTCTCCTTTCGGGTTTCGGATATTTGTATTTGCGTTCGCAAGAATTCGTCCGCCGCCTGCTTCGCGGCTTCCCAATTCGCGTTGACGCGGGCGGCGATCAGCTGCTTGCCGACGATGTCCTCATGCAGCCCGTCGAGCCCCAGCCAGTCGGGCAGCTCGCCGTTCGCCGCGTAAGGCGCGAAAGCCGCCGCTGTGTCGATATGCGGCTGCCCGCGCAAATACGCGTTGAACGCGGCGAAGCGCTCCTGCCATTCGTCGGTGATCTCCTCGCCGAAGACCCGCTCGATATTCTCCGGATTGATGGGCGGCAGCGTCAGGAAAATCGGGCGGACGCCGTAGGCAAGGCATTTCTCCTTGAGGCGCTCCACATTCGCGATGGCCTCCTCCACCGTGACTTCCCCGGCCCGAAGATCATTCGTGCCGCAGAAAATCATCAGATAATCGGGCGAGAACGGCAGCACGTCCCGCTCGAATCGGTCCGCCATCAGCTGCGTCAAATCACCGCTCTGCGAAAGATTCACGGCGGGAAAATCGAGATACGCGAGCCAGCTGTATTCCAAATCCTCCGGACTGTAAGAAATATGGCCGCCGCCGTGGCTGATGCTGTCCCCCAGCACCGCGACCTCCCAATGCCGCGCCTCCATGCGGAACGACGAAACCTCCGACCACGCGCCGGGCCGATTCGCCTCGTCCAGCACCCGCACACGCCAATAATACGTCATGTCGCCCATCCGCGGCGTATCGTCGTACTGCTCCGCGTAAGGCGCGACCCACGCCGCCAGCGGCTCGGCGTCGGGCGTTTGCTCCGGATCCACCGAATACAACGCAACCTCAAAATTCTTCGCGCCATCAGGCTTCACCCAGCTGTAAACGGGAAACAGCATCGCAGAGCCCCGCCCCCGGTCCGGCCGCGGATGCGGGAGCGGCACGCTCATGCGCGGAAGCGCGGCGCTCGCGTAAAGCGGCGCGGGCATACTGAACGGACTGATGCCCTCGCCGTCCAGATCCAGCGCGCGGACGCGCCACCAAAGCGGCTGGCTCTCCGAAAGCCCCGCGCGGATTTCGTCCAACGGCAGATTCACCGCGTTCTCGAAAACCTGCGACGTGCGAAAAATCGCCCGCGCGTCCTCCGCCTGCGGATCGAGGTCCGCGACAGCCGTCGGGAAAAACTCCAGCTCATAGGCGACAGCGTTCGACTCCTTCGTCCATGAGAGGACGGGCGAATAGGAAACGGGATTTTGCGCCGAAGTGCGCGTCAAAATCTCCGGCGCGGGCTGCGTGACCGTCCCGCCGTGGGCGTCCATCGACGGCGGCGCGAAGCCCAAGGCGCAGGCGGCAATCGCCGAAAGGACGCGAAGCTTGCGCGAAACCCTTCGCCAAAGCGGAAGCCGCTGAAACCGGCGCACGTTCCGTTTCCCATAGCGGGCGATATTCATCGCTTCCACCCTTGGCGCGCATTCGCCGCGCCCTGCCCCCGACGGCTCTTCCAATGATTCTTCCTGCGCTCGTCGGCGAGAAAATCGCGGACCATGCGCTCCACCCAAGCGGGCGGCCGAAGCTCGCCGCGCTCCCAGCGCGTCACGACCCCCGCCGGTATCTTGAAGCGGCTGCTGACGTCCGAAGCCGAAAGCCCCGCCGCCCGGCACTCCGCCATCATGCGATTCATCATGTGGGTTTACCTCCTTGCGTCTATTATAACGCTGATGAAGGGGGTTGGCTATAGGGAAATCGAGCGGCGATTTTTGCAAAACAATTTCCGCCGCTGCGCCGCGCTTTTGTTTGCCGAATCCGTATAGAAAAATTTTTAGGTAAGAAATTCTTACTTCAAAAATTTCGATAGCCTCCAGCTTTACGCGCGCAATGGGAGTTTTTTGTTATGTGCAAGATTAGACGTTGCATCGCAACACCTCATCCGTCACGTTGCGTACGCTATGAAGTGGTAAGCTTACTGGGGACACAGAGGGGCCGTTTTGTACCAGGGATGTAAAATAGATAACCGGCTATGCACTCCCTTATACACACCCCAAAAAACAAGACAGAAGGCTTGCCATGCACTACACAAAGAAGGGCGAAAACCGTAATAGTGAATGTTGTCTTCCATATGTTAAACAGATATATTCCTGTCTCGTATTGTATTTTTCTTCCATCAAATATATAATAAATTATAATTCTTCTTAGAATAATTAGTGCGTTAGTGAAACTTGACATAGCAAGTGAAAGCGTATATACAATGGGAACATATATACGGTATATGGATAATAGAAACGGGGATTGGACGCTTTTATGAATGGAATAATGGACACATTGGTGGAAGCTACCCAAAAATTGCATGGTAAAAGATACCAGTCACATAAATTTTGTTATGATACAAACAATAATTCGGTTATAGAATATGATGCAGATCAAGAAGTAACATGGAAAGA
>JAFVAI010000109.1 GCA_017480545.1 Schwartzia sp. (in: firmicutes)
CGGACGTGCTCGGCGCGGCGGGCGTGTTGTTCACGTCCACGGTCACATTCACCGAGGTTTGGGCGGGAGGCGCGGCGGGCGGTTCCGCCGTCGGCGCGGGGAACGGCTCGGGCTGCGCCACGGGCTTCATCGCGACCTTCGCGATGGAGTTTGTCACGCCGTACAGCGGCACCTCCATGACGACGGTGCAGTTGCCGTACTCGTCGTATGTCTCGGAGACGACCTTCGCGCGCTTCACGACGGCGTTCACTTCGCCCGCCACGATGTCGCCCGTGGAAATATTGTCCGCGATGGTGCTCTCCGCCGTGATGTGGATGCCGTCCGCCTGCTCGGCGAGGCGGCGGAAGCCGTCCAGCATCGCCGCCTGATGGGCGAGCATCCGGGCGTGGCCGGGATTTTTCGCCTTGTCCGAGGGCGCGCCGTACCCGACAGCGGACACGACTTCATTTTCCCAATTCACCCCCGTCGCCGTCTCGGCAGACGCCAGCGCGGACCACGCCAGCAAAGCCACAACGGCCACAAGCCAAAAGATACGGTTCTTGCACGTTCTCATGTTCATCTCTCCCTCGTTTTTTCTTATGGGAATCTCTAAAAACCCCTCCAGCGCCTACGGCGCTCCCCCTCCCCTTTCAGGGGAGGCAAAGGAAACAGCGTTTTATCAGCCTCCCCGGACAGGGGAGGTGCCCCGAAGGGGCGGAGGGGTTCTGCAAAAGGCAGTTTTTAGAGGTTCCCTCATGGCAGACGCTCAAATTCATTCCTCTAATTCTATCCCAAAAATCTCCCCGCAAGCAGCTCTGAGCATATTGAACTGATCAGGGTGATACTGTTGCCTATAGGGCTGAAAGGGGATATTGGCCTCGCTAATGCTTTTGAAAGGAGGCAGAGTAACCCACTGGTCATTATTATCGTCATAGTATTGCGGTCTCGTCGCGCCATCCTTATAGTAGCGGAAATAGCGCACACGATAAGGATTTTGCTCCTTCCGGGAAACGCGCACATAACCTACTGCAAGTTTGTAGTATTCGTCATTTTCCTCGGCAATCGCACAGGAACTGAGATCCGTATATTCCCAAAAGTTTCTGTAACCACCCGTCAGCGGGAAATTCGGATCCCCGTTCAGATACTCATCCATAGCGCTTGCCGTCAAGGGAACGCACAGGCAAAACAAAAACATAAGCATGGCAACCAACGAAAAAATCTTTTTCATACTGTATCCCTCCTGCAATCTTCTTGGAAACGTTTCTTTATAGCCTCAACGGTATTCATTCGCTGTTTCAAAAATGGCGATGTCCGTAGGATGGGCGAGTGTATGCCAACGCAAAGGATTGTTCCCCATGTGACGAGCTTCCTGCCACTCGCCATCAACAAAACGGAACTCGTACAAGTATTCCTTATATTTTTTCCACCCAATCTTGACGACAACAGAAAACCCGTCTTCTTTCTCGGTAATGGTTTCGGTAACGACGTAGTATCTTTGGTCGCCAGACGGCGACGTAACAGCATACACATCCTCCGCGTGTGCCGTCGCGCCGCCATGCAGGAGGCACGCGCCGAAGGCCGCCGCGAGCACATACTTTTTCATCTTTTTCGCTTCAAACATAAATTTCCCATCCTTTCAAAAATAAACGTTTCCCGTTTCCGTCAATGCGCCTTCTCGCGCAAAAGGCACACAAAAAAGCCCTCCTTCGCGCACAGCAAAAGAGAGCTTATGTTCTGTATAAAAATCATGGTGGGCTACGGCAATGTCCACAGGCGCGAAGCGCCTGCCTCCCCCCCCCGGACAGTCAGGGACGCGAAGAGAGAACGACATGCCGCGCTCATCATGTTGGCCGCCTCCTTTCCTTGATGGTTTCTAACATATAGGCAATTCGACACAAAAAGAAAAAATCCTGCCTCGCGGGAAATTTTCCGTAGGCAGGATTTTTCTTTTCGATTTACCGTTTCGCCGCTTTGATTTTGCTTTCCGTTCCCGTCAAAAGCCTTTGGATATTTTCCTTGTGGCGATAAATGACGAAAAACGCCGCCAGGCAGCCAAAGCCGATGGTCTCCCTCGGCTCGCCGAAGAGCCACGCGAAAACCGGGACCAGTGCTGCGCCGACGATGGAGCCAAGCGACACATAGCCCGTGATTTTGACGATGACGAACCAGATCGCGAAAATCAACAGCGCCGGCGTCGGCATCAGCGACAGGATGACGCCAAGCCCCGTAGCCACTCCTTTACCGCCTTTGAAGCCCAAGAAGAACGACCACGAATGCCCGACAATCGCGAACACGCCGCCGAGCACCAGCGCGAGCGGCGTACCGAAAAGCGCACCGCCGACCCAAACGCCGAAGACGCCTTTCAGGAGGTCGCAGAGGAAAATCAAAATGCCCGCCTGTTTGCCGATCGTGCGCCATGCGTTTGTCGCGCCGATGTTGTGGCTGCCGTGTTCCCGGAGGTCGATGTTCCAAATGCCTTTTCCGAGAATCAGCCCGCTGGGAATCGAGCCGACGAGATAACTCGCGACACACGCAAAAAAGAGTCCCATCATGTCAATCATCTTCCTTTTCGCTCCTTCCCCGCACAATCATCTTCAGCGGCGCACCCTCAAAGCCGAAGGTTTCGCGCAGCTTGTTTTCCAAAAAACGCAGATAAGAAAAATGCATCAGCTCCGGGTCGTTGACGAATACGACGAATTTTGGCGGCTCGATGGCCGCCTGCGTGATAAAGAAAATTTTCAGCGGCTTGCCTTTGTGCGCGGGCGGCGGATTCACCGACAGCGCGTCGCGCAAAAGCTCGTTCAGCACGCTGGTCTGCACGCGCATCGACTGCTGGTCGGCAACGTATTTCACGAGCTCCGTCACGCGGTTCACCCGCTGGCCGGTCAACGCGGAAATATACATCACGGGCGCATACTGCGCGAAAGGCAATTTTTCCCGCGCGTCCTCGGTGAAGCGCAGCGTCGACTTCTCGTCCTTGTTATCATAAATATCCCACTTGTTGACGACAAGAATCAGTCCCTTGCCCGCCTCGTGCGCGTAGCCGACAATCCGCGCGTCTTGGTCGGTGATTCCCTCCGGCGCAGAGATGACGACGAGCACGACATTCGCGCGGTCGACGGCACGGAGCGAACGGAGCACGCTGTAGTGCTCGACCGCTTCCTCAATCCGCGCTTTGCGCCGCATTCCCGCCGTGTCAATCAACGTATATTTCGTCCCGTCCTTCATAAAATGCGTGTCGATGGCATCCCGTGTCGTGCCGGGCACGTCGCTGACAATCACGCGCTCTTCGCCGAGCATCTTGTTGACCAACGACGACTTGCCGACGTTCGGTCTACCGATCACGGCGATCCGTATCTCATCCGGGTCGTCGTCCCCGTCCACGTCGGCAGGAAAATTCGCCGTCACCGCATCGAGAAGGTCACCGAGATTCAACGAATTCGATGCCGCGATGGGAATCGGATCGCCTAGCCCCAAGTTGTAAAATTCGTAGATATCGGTTTCCTGCTTTGGGCTGTCAATCTTGTTCACCGCCAATACCACGGGCTTTTTCGCCGTGCGGAGCATCCGCGCCACTTCCTCGTCGGTCGTTGTCACGCCCGCGCGCCCGTCCGTGACGAACACGATCACGTCCGCCTCGTCGATGGCAATCTGCGCCTGCTCGCGAATCGGCGTCAAAAATGTCTCGTCCTCGAACTCGATGCCGCCCGTGTCCACCATCGTGAACGCGCGCCCGAGCCACTCCGCGTCCGCGTAGATGCGGTCGCGGGTCACGCCCGGCATATCGTCCACGATGGAAATGCGCCGCTTCCCGATCTGGTTGAACAGCGTCGATTTCCCGACGTTCGGGCGACCTACAATCGCCACAATCGGCTTGCTCATGCTCTTTCTCCTTCCAATTTCGTATACGCAGCGTTGCTTTGCCACATATACGCCTGCTCTCCCATTTCATCCTTCGGCGCGTCGTACCAATGCGCCAGCAATCGGTACAATTCACCTCCGGAAAGCGCCGTCCGCACCTCGCGCCCGCATTTCTCAAAAAACGCCGCCAGCGTCATATCGTCGAGAAAAACATTTTCCCCCGACCGAAGCGCCGAGCGCGGTAAAATCACCGCGTCCGTCGTTTTCCCGCAGGACAATGCCGCCAACATATCCGCGCCCGTCAAAAGCCCCGACACCGTCACCGACGAACCGAACCAACGGTTTTCCACCGGAAGGATGCGCACAGTGAGGTTCGGCAATGCGAGCGCGTCAACCAATTCATGAAATACCGGCGCGATCGACACGCCGCAAACAACCGTGACGGAAAACGGCTGCTTGTACCCTGCCGTTTTGTCCCTCGCCGCCTCGTTCCATTCTTCGATGAAGCTCCGCGCCAACCCAACGCCGTTGTCAAGCTGTGGGAAACCGTCGTATTCCTCTTCCTCGGGCAACGGAACCCCTGCCTGCAAATAAAACTCGTCGGCAAGATAAACAAAATTTTCCCCGCTTTTTGCGCGGGATTTTTCTTGCCACTTTTCGACTTGCTCAATAATCCGTGCCGCCCCCGCTTGATCAAAAGGCGACAACGGATAGCAATTTTCGCGAAACCTCGTCAGCCCCACGGGCACGATTGCCAACGAAAGCGCCTGCGGGCGACGCGCCATCATATCCGCAATGGTCTTGTCCAACGTCTCCCCGTCGTTCAGCCCGGGGCAAAGAACCACTTGCGCATGGTATTCCGTCCCCGCCGCATCCAACCTGTCAAGCTGCTCCATCAGCTCCGCCGCTCGCGGCGTACCGAGCAGCTTCTTCCGAAGCTCCATGTCCGTCGTATGCACGGACACGAAGAGAGGCGACAGATGATAGGCGGAAATGCGCCGGAAGTCGCGCTCGCCCATATTTGTCATCGTAATAAAGTTTCCGTACAAAAACGACAAACGGTAATCGTCATCCTTCACATAGAGGCTTTCCCGCATATCCGGCGCGACCTGATCGACAAAGCAGAAAAGGCAATGGTTCGCGCAGCTTCGTATTCCGTTGAACACCGCCGACGCAAACTCCACGCCAAGCTCCTCGTCAAATTCCTTGTCAAAGGAAAGCAATTCCCGTTCGCCGTCCGTGCGCTCGACCAAAAGGTCGATCTCCTCCTCTGCCATCGCGAAGGAAAAATCAATGATATCCCGAAGCGGCTCCCCGTTGACCGAAACGATCTTGTCCCCCGGCAAAAGCCCCAGCTCCTCGCCGAGACTGCCCGAGGCCACGCGGAGCACCGTACCGTAATTCATCCCAATCTCTCGCCTTTCAGCACCCATGTCTGCGGCTGCGTGATTTTCACCCGCGCGAGTTCCCCGGCGGTTTCCCCCTGATGCGGCCAGAGCACGATTTTCCCCGTCCGCGTCCGTCCCGTCCAAATCGTTTCATCCGTTCGACTCGGCCCCTCGACCAAAACTTCCTGTACCGTGCCGGAAAGCCGCTCGTTGATTTCAAGACTGATTTCGTTTTGCAATGCCATGAGCCGCTCCAGCCTCTCATGCTTGACCTCGTCCGGCACTTGCCCGTCCATCTTTGCCGCCGGTGTCCCCGAACGCGGCGAATAGAGAAATGTGTACGCCGCGTCGTAACGAATTTCCCTGAGAAAATCAAGAAGCGCCTCAACATCCGCATCCGTCTCGCCGGGAAAGCCGACAATCAAATCGGTGGTCAGGCTCGCCCCCGGCACTTCCCGACGAATGGCCTGCGCCAACTCCCGATATTTTTCCGTCGTATAGTTGCGGTTCATCACTTTCAATATGGAATCGCTGCCGTGCTGCACCGGAAGATGGAAATGCTCGCAAAGATGCTTTCCGTATCGCACGGCTTCCACGAGCCGCTCGCTCAAATCCTTCGGGTGCGATGTCATAAACCGCACACGCTCGATGCCCTCCACCTTGTCCGCTTCGCGCAAAAGATCGACAAAATCCGCCAACTTGTGATCTTTGCCGTAAGAATTGACATTTTGTCCAAGGAGCGTGACCTCGCGAACCCCCCTCGCCGCAGCGTCCCGCATTTCCGCCAAAATATCCTCCGGGCGGCGGCTGCGCTCGCGCCCCCGCACATAGGGGACGATGCAATAGGTACAGAAATTGTCGCACCCGTACATGATCGGCACCCAAGCCGAAACCGTCCCTTGCCGCGCGGGCGTCACCTTCTCCGGCAGTGCCCCGCCTTCCGACACATCCACAAAATGCGGCACACGATCCAAAAGCAACTCCTCGACGACGCGCCGAATCTCGCCGAGCCGCCCCGTGCCAAGCACAAAATCAATATGCGGCGCGCGCCGGATCAGCGCGTCGCTTTCCTTCTGCGCCATGCACCCCGTCACGCCGAACAAGAGCGACGGCTTTTCGCGCTTCAGCCGTTTGATTTCCCCGATTTTCCCATACGCTTTCCCCTCCGCCGTCTCCCGTACGCAACAGGTATGCATCAAAACCAAATCGGCGCGCTCCGCGTCTTCGGTGCTCTCAAAGCCGATCTCCCGAAGCTGCCCGGCCATGCGCTCCGCCTCGGCAAAATTCATCTGGCAGCCATATACCAGAAATTTCACCAACCGCGTTTCTTGCGTCATACGTCTCTCCTTTGATTTCTTTATTGCATCACGCTTTATGATGCGAAAAAAACATCTATGCCCGCTATCCCCTGTCGCTGGCCAACGCCCACGCCGTGACGGAGGACGCGCCAGCCGCACGGAGCGTCCGCGCGCATTCCACCAGCGTCGCGCCTGTGGTCAGGATGTCATCAACAAGCAGGACAGGTTTTCCGGCAATTTCTTCCGGGCGCATATCGCTCGCGAGTGCAAAGGCATCTTTGATGTTCAGCGCGCGCATCGGCGCGGAAAGACCGAACTGCGGTTCAGTGGCTCGCACACGGACCAACGCGCACCGCCATGTCCATCCCTGCGCCGTCAGCCAGTCGCGAAAAATCATCTCCGTTTGATTGCCGCCACGCTCTTTTTCCTTCTCCGCGAAAAGCGGCACCGGCACGGCGAGGCTTGGCATCCAATCCGCGCGGGGTAGGCGGCTTCCCGCTTCCATCAAAAAAGAACGGATCGCGGGCAGGCCGCCGCGCTGTTTTTTGAATTTCAACGGGAGCAGCAGTTCACGGAGCGCCCCATGATAAAGCCCGAAAGCCCAAGCCTCATCTATGGAGCTGTATTGCCCGGTGTCCAACGACAGCCGCCGCACACGAACTGTATTCGCGAGGCAGGCGGGACACCATGCGCCCCGCCTGTCGACATAAGCGCCGCACACCGGACAGTGGGACGGAAACAAAAAATCGAGCCACAGGGACGCGAGATTTTTGAGAAAGGGAAGAACACCTTCCCGGATCGGCTCCGCTCTCATTCCGCCATCCTCGCGAGGCGGGCTGCGAGCAACGTGAACCGCCGCCGCGTCCTGTCGTTTTCCACCGACATTCGCAGGGCGTGTTCGCTCCCTAAGAGAATCACGCGCTCCCTCGCCCGAGTGACAGCCGTATAGAGGAGATTGCGCTGAAGCATCGCGCGATGCCCCATGACGACAGGCAGGATGACAATCGGATATTCGCTGCCCTGGCTCTTGTGGACGCTCATCGCGTAAGCGGGCTGAAGCTCGTTCATTTCTTCCCGCTTGTATTCCGCCGTGGTGTCTTCGCCATAGCGCACGAGAAGACGCTTGTCCCCGATGGCTTCCACAAAACCCACGTCGCCGTTGAACACATTTTTCTCATAATTGTTCCTGACTTGCATGACCTTGTCCCCGACCCGATAGGAGAAACCGCCCGCCGCCAGTTCCGGCCCGTGCGGATGCGGCGGGTTCAGCGCTTCCTGCAAAAGGCGGTTCAACCGATCTATGCCACATTCGAGACGATGCATCGGGGACAAAACTTGCGCGTCGCGGAGCGGGTCAAAGCCCATCGCGGGGAGTTCGTCCCGGCAAAGCGCCACGATGGCCGCCGCCGTTTCCGCCTCCGAGGAAAGCGCACGAAACTCGAAAGCGCTGCCGGGGGCGCAGTCCGGCATGCGCCCGGCGTTGATGGCGTGGGCGTTTCGGACAATCAGGCTCTCTCCCGCCTGCCGGAAGACATCGGTGAGCCGCACACTGGGAAAGACCCCTGAGCGCAAAATATCGGCCAGCACCGTTCCCGGACCAACGGAAGGAAGCTGGTCAACGTCGCCGACGAGAATAAGATGGCAACCGCGCGGCACGGCGGCAAGAAAATTCTGCATCAGCAAGATATCCATCATCGAGACCTCGTCGAGAATGATGACATCCGCCTCGATGGGCGTATCCCCGTCCCGCAGGAAGGCCGTCCGCCCGTCATCTTCCGTTTGCGCCTCCAACATGCGGTGCACGGTCATCGCCTTCCTGCCCGTCGCCTCGCCGAGACGTTTCGCCGCCCGCCCCGTCGGCGCGCCGAGGCGCACGGAAAGACCGAGCTTTTCGAGGACTCCAATCATGCCGCGCACCACGGTGGTTTTTCCCGTACCGGGGCCGCCCGTTAAAATGAATACGCCGTAGCGAAGCACCGCCGCCACCGCCCGGCGCTGCCCCTCCGCCAGGGCAATGCCATCAGCGCGCTCCCACGCCAACGCGAAATCCTCAGGCTCGTCGACGGAAAACACCTCCGCGTGGCGGGCCAGATACAAAAGCGCCTCCGCCGTTTCCGTCTCCGCCGCGTAAAGCGAAGCGGGGTAGATCAGTGTCTCCTCGCCTTCGGACTCGAAAAAGAGCTGCTCCGCCTCCAACTCATCCCGTACCGTTTCCCGCACCAACGACGCGTCGACACCAAGCAGGACGGATGTCTCCTTCACCAGCCGTTGCTCCGGCAGGCAGCAATGGCCGGAGGATGCCACGCTGTCCAGCACAAACCGAAGCCCTGCCGCAATCCGTTGCGGACTGTCCGACTCGCCGCCCTCCGCCAACGCCATGGCATCCGCCGTGCGGAAGCCAATGCCCGCCACCTCTCGGGCCACGCGGTACGGATCCCGCTCCAAGACTTCGAGCGCGAAGGAGCCATACTGCCGATAGATGCGCGCACCGTAAGTGCCGGACACGCCGCGCATTTCCAGCCAAAGCATGATTTCCTTCAGCTCATGCTGTTCATGATACGATTCGTAAATTTTTTGCGCCGTCTTTTTTCCGATACCAGAAACCTCGGTAAGGCGATGCGGCGCGTTCTCGATGACATCCAACGCCCCCGCGCCGAACCGTGCAACGATGCGCCGCGCCATGGACGGACCAACACCCTGCACTGCCCCGGAAGCAAGGAAACGCAACACGCCTTGAGCGCTCGTCGGCGCGGCGACGCGAATATGAGTTGCCTGAAACTGCGAACCGAAGCGAGGATGCTCGACCCATGCGCCTTGCAGGGCGACCTCCTGCCCCACGAGAGGCGCGGCGGACGAAATCGTGACGGAAACACGTCCCGGCCGCCCCTCCGGCACGAGGCGGAACACGGAAAAACGACCATCTCCGCTGTCAAAGACTACGCTGTCCACAACGCCCGTCAATTCCTCCACCGATTCCGCCCCTTTTTCATGTTATGCCTGCTCCGCCAACGCGCCCCACTTCTCATAGCGTTGCTCAATTTCCGCTTCCTTGGCCGCGTATTCCTCGGCAATGCGCCGGCTCTCCTCCGGATTTTGCTGAAGCGTCGGATTGTTCATCTCGCGCTCGAGCATTTTCAGCTCCGCCTCCGCCATCGCGAGCTCGGCCTCAGCCCGAAGCAACAGCTCCGTCCGCTTCTCGGCGCTCATACCGGTCGACGATACGCGTTTTTCGCTTTCCGCCGGTATTTCTTTCTTCTGGGCTGTCGACTCCCGTTTCGGCTCCTTCGTCGCGACACTTCGGTCGTCCACCCTGGCCTCGCGCTCCGCCTTTTTTCCCTTGTAATAGGAATAGCCGCCCTCATAGCGCGTCAGTTTTCCGTCCGCCAGTTCCAACGTCACGTTCGCCACCCTGTCCAAAAAGTAACGGTCGTGGGAAACGACGAGGAATGTCCCCGGAAACGCCATCAGCGCCTCTTCGACGGCCTCCTTGGCCGGAATGTCCAAATGGTTCGTCGGCTCGTCCAACACGAGGAAATTCGCGCCGGTCAGCATCAATTTCAAAAAAGCGAGCCGTGACTGTTCTCCGCCGGAAAGCTCCCCGATGACCCTCTCCACTTCGTCGCCGCGGAACAGAAACGCGCCGAGACAACCTCGCGCCGATTCCTCGTCCATGCCGAACTCGTAAAGGATTTCCTCCAGAACCGTACGCTCTTTGTGCAGACCTTCATGCTGTTGGGAAAAATATCCGATCTTGACGCGGCTGCCGAGCTTCACGCTGCCAGCCGCGGGGGAAAGCTCGCCGACAATCAGACGCAGGAGCGTCGTCTTCCCCTCGCCGTTCGCGCCGACAATCGCGACGCCGTCGCCGCGCCGCACGAGCAGCGACAGATGGGAAAAAATCAGATGACCGCCGAAAGCCGCCGCCAAATCCTCCGCTTCGACCACGCGCTCCGCGCACTCCCTCGGCGGATGGAACGCGAAATAATCAAACCGCGCCTTTTCCGGCGGCAGCACGATGCGCTCCATGCGGTCCAGTTGGCTTTGCCTCCCCGCGCCTGTTTCGCCTTGATGCCCGCCCGGTAACGGCGGATATATTCCTCGGTTTCACGGATTTTTTCCTGCTGCTTCTCATAGGCCGATTCGAGAGCCGCGCGCCGCTCGTCCCGCACCTTTTGATAATAGCTGTAATTGCCCGCGTAGACGGTCGCCGTCCGATGCTCCAGACTAATGATTTTCGTCGCCACCCGATCAAGGAAAAAACGGTCGTGGGAAATCAACAACACGCCGCCACGATACGAACACAAAAAATCCTCCAACCACTCAATCATCCGAATGTCCAGATGGTTCGTCGGCTCGTCCAGAAACAGGAAATCCGGCTCCCTGAGCAAAGCCTTCGCAAGACAGACCCGCGTCTTCTGGCCTCCTGAAAGATGCGCGACGCTGCCCGTGAGGTCGTCGTCCGTAAAGCCGAGCCCAAACGCCACGCGGCGGATCCGGCTTTCCACATCATAGCCTTCCATGTGCTCGAAGCGAAGGACAACGCGCCCATACTCGGCCAGCAGTTCCTCGCTGGCACCGCCGCGCCCGATTTCCCTCTCCATCGCTTTTTTCTTTTCACCGAGGCGCAAAATATCCGAAAAGGCGTCCCGGAATTCCTCATGCAACGTCCCCGCGCCGAGGGACGCCTGCTGCTCCACATAGCCGATCGTTTCCGATGCTTCCAACCGCACCGCGCCACCATCCGGTTCCTCCTCGCCGAGCAGGCACCGCATCAGCGTCGTCTTGCCCGCGCCGTTCGCCCCGACCAGTCCCGCGCGTTCGCCCCGCGCCACGCGGAAACTCACATCGTGAAAAAGCTCCAGCGTACCAAAAGATTTAGAAAGACCGCTGACCGAAAGCTCACGCATCGCCATAGTCCTTTCCGATCCGCAGTACCGCCGTATCGCCGTCAGCCTCGCGGACAACACAGGGGAACGGCAACTCGCCGAACAGCGCGGCTGTCCCGGTCGGAACGGTCAGCACCGTTTCCTTGCGATCCCTCACCTCGCCGTTCCCCACGTCCTCATTGTCAATGACGAAGCCTTGTATCCGAAGCGCTTCGGCAGATGCCGCCGCCGCGCCCTTGATGCCGCTCTCATTCAATACGCGCACACGGATATTTTTCCGCTCCTCCCTTGCTTTCTTTTCCCGCTCCGCCGCCACTTCCTCCGGCGACGCGAGCCGCATGGTGCCATTCACATCCGTAAGGCCTTCCGGCAAACCTTCCGCGTACTCTCTCGCGTCGCGCTCCGTCCGCGCTTCGACCTCCGGCGTCATGGAAACGCCCATCCGCGAAGCGAAAAGCCGACGCGCCGCCGGAATGTCCGGCAACCAATAGCTCGTCTCCTGCCACCAACCAGGCACACCCGGAAGCATATCCGACTGGACGCCGTTTCCCTTGATATCCGGAATCAGTGTTGCCAAACGAATCAAGTCGCCGAGCTCCAGATTAGTCTCGACCACCGACGAAAGCTCGCGGACAATCTGCGCGAGATGCGGAATCACCTCCGGCGAGGACACCCGCGCCAAAAACGCGTCCATAAATTTCTGCTGCCGCGCGATGCGACCGATGTCGCCCTCCTCGTCGCGGAAACGGACGTACTGCATCGCCTGCATTCCGTCCAAATGCTGCTCGCCCGGCTGAAGATCAATCACGAGGCCGCCGTCCTCGTCCCACGGATCCTCATAATACATGCGCTTCTCCACATCCATATCCACGCCGCCCACCGCGTCGACCACCTGCTCAAACGCGTGGATATTGACCAACACGTACCCGTCCATGGGCGCCGCCAAAAGCCGCTCGACACTTTCCCGCGTGTACTCATGGCCGCCATAAGCGTAAGCGTGATTGATCTTCTCATACACGCCGCTCTCCATCTCGACGCGCGTATCGCGCGGAATGGAGAGCACCGAAGCGCGCTTCGCCGCCTCGTCCAGAGAAACGACCAACAGCGTGTCGCTCCGTCCCGTATCGTTGGCGCGGGGATCTACGCCCATGACCATAATTTCCGTCGTCCTCGGTGATGCCAACATATCCGGCGGGGCCGTCTCCTTTTCCGCGCCCCAATACGTCCAAAGCTGCCATGCGCCTGCACAAAGGCCGACCACCAACAAAACCATCGCCGCCAAAATAATCAATCTCCGCCTGCGCTTCCTTTGTTTGCGCTTCCTCCGCATATTCGAGATTCCCTCTTTCCTGTCTGCATAAATATTTTGCTATACATAGGTTTCAGTATAGCAAAAAAGACCGTCCGCCGCAATCGAGAGAATGGTTGCACGAAAAAAGCCGCCACATCCGTGACGGCTGTCTATTCTACGATGTGAAAGCATGGCATCACTTCGCAAGCGAATTGACCTTCTTCGCAAGACGCGACTTCTTGCGGGCCGCGTTGTTCTTATGATAAACATGGTTCGCAGCGGCTTGGTCGATTGTCTTGCAGGCTGCTGAGAGGAGGGTCGTCGCTTCTTCCGCGTTCCCGGCGGCAACGGCGTCGAGCACCTTGCGGGACGCTTTCTTGACGCGGGTCTTCTCAGCCACGTTCTTCGCATGACGCTTCGCATCGGTCTTGACACTCAGAATCGAAGATTTAATATTCGGCAAAACTTTCACCCCCCTTTCCATTCTCTATTGCCAATATATTCTAGCACACTGTTTTTGAAAAAGCAACTTTTATTTTCAGGCCTGCACGGAAATCCAAGGACCCAGAAGACATGTACTGTCATGCCGCCCCGAAAACAGCCACATCGGCCTGTCATACTAGGCCTTGTTTAAAAAATGAGATTGTGCGTCATGGCGAGATATTTTTTCGTCTATCAAGGAAGCGAAAGCGAAGGCGTAGCATCGCTACGTCGAATTTTCGCTGACGCAGAGAGACGGAAAAAGAGCCGCCATGACGTGCGAACGAATTTTTAAACAAGGCCTAGAACCTGTTAGAGACATCAGTTTCCTAAATCCCAATGCAGGCAAATTGCAGACAAACGGAAAATTTGAAACGCTCCATCCCTACTTAGACATGAGCTTGGCCACCTTGTTCGCGAAATCCACCGGATTCTCCGGCAAGATGCCCTCAATCAAGAGCGCCTGCGTGTAGAGCAAATCGCAGTAATCTTTGAAATCCTGGCTGTCTTTGCCGGCCTCATGCAGCGTTTTGAGCCGCCCGAAAAGGTCGTGGTGCGGGTTCAGCTCCAAGATGCGCTTCGCCTTGAAGAGCGGATTGTCCATCTCGGCAAAGGTCTGCTCCATCGAAAGGCTCGGTCCCTGCTCGTCGGCGACGAGGCAGACCGCGCTGGTTTTCAGGCGGTGCGAAACCTTAACATCCGCCACCTTGTCGCCCAACGTTTCCTTGATGTCTTTGATAAGGTCGTCGTTCTTCTTCGCGATGTCCTCGGTTTCCTTCTTGACTGTCTCGGATTCCGCGTCGCCAAGGTCGAGATCACCGCGGGCGATGGACTGGAACTCTTTGCCGTCGTAATCATGCAGCGCTTCGATGGCGAACTCGTCCACCGGGTCGGTGCAGAAGAGGACTTCGAGTCCCTTCTCCCGCAAAAGCTCCATCTGCGGCAACGCCTCGATGATGGCCTTGTCCTTGCCCGTCGCGTAGTAAATCTTTTTCTGGCTTTCCGGCATCCGCTCCTTGTATTCTTTCAGCGTGACGAGCTTTTCTTCCTTCGAACTGGGGAACAGCACAAGGTCTTTCAGCTTTTCCTTCGCGTCGCCCGCCATGTAGATCGTGTTGTAAATGCCGATTTTCAGCGACTTGCCGAACTCCGCCCAGAATTTCTCGTACTTCTCGCGATCCTTTTCCAGCATCTTCTCGAGAGCCTTCAGCACCGTCTTTTCGAGATTCTTGCCGATGACCTTCAGCTCGCGGCTCTGCTGCAAAAGCTCGCGGGAAATATTCAGCGAGAGATCCGGCGAATCCACGAGGCCCTTGACAAAGCGCAGATAATCCGGCAGGAGATCCTTGCACTTCTCCATGATGAAGACATGCCGCGAATAAAGCTGCATCCCCGGCTCAAAATCCGTATGGTACAGGTTGAACGGCGCTTTCGTTGGGATGTACATCAGCGCCGTGTACTCCACCGTGCCCTCGGCTTTCGTGTGAAAAACCTCCATCGGGTCTTCCCACTCGTGGAACTGGTTCTTGTAAAACTCATTGTACTCCTCGGGCTTGATGTCGCTCTTGTTCTTCGTCCAAAGCGGCTGCATGGAGTTCAGCGTACGAACCTCGACCTTCTTCTCCGGCTTCGCGTCCTCGATGACCTTGCCGTCTTTGTCCTTCGGCTTCTCCTCGGTGACGAAATCCATCTTGATCGGGTAGCGCACATAGTCCGAGTATTTCTTCACGAGCCGTTCCAACTTGTACCTCTCGGTGAAATTCTCCTCCGCCTCGTCGCCGTAAAACTCTTTTTTCAGGGACAGCGTGATCGTCGTGCCGCGCTTTTCCTTCTCGCAAGACTCAATGCTGAACGTGCCGCTGCCGTCGGACTCCCAGCGCACGGCCTCTTTTTCGCCCGCCTTGCGCGTCGTAATTGTGACTTTTTCCGCCACCATGAACGCCGAATAGAAGCCCACGCCGAACTGGCCAATCATGTCCTTGTCCGTGACGTCGTTTCCGCCCTCTTTCGCCTCTTTCAGCTTTTCGAGGAACGCTTTCGTGCCGGACTTCGCAATCGTGCCGATATTCTCGATAACTTCATCCTTCGTCATGCCGATGCCGTTGTCCGAAATCGTCAAGGTGTGGCTGTCTTTGTCGGGCACGAGGTAAATCTCGTAGTCCTCGTCCCCCTCCAAAAGGTCGCGGTTCGTCAGCGACTCAAAGTGCAGTTTGTCGATTGCGTCCGACGCGTTCGAGATCAGCTCCCGCAAAAAAATCTCCTTGTTCGTGTAGATGGAGTTTACCATCAAATCGAGCAGCTGCTTCGTTTCCGCCTGAAATTCATGCATTTCCTTCGCCATGAAAGAACAATCTCCTTTACATAAAAATAAGTTTGGCACTCTCACTCTCCGAGTGCCAAACTTATAATACATCAAAAAGTCAAACTTGGCAAGACAGGAATGAAAATTTCATTGGTCTTTCGCTCCCCGGAATCTCATTTAATCCTCGGGGAAAAACTTCGCCATTGCCTCCGGCGTCAACGACCTCGTCCTTCTCGCCTATTCCACCACGATTTCCGCGTCGGACGCGTTCTGCTGCTGGATAATGACGTCCGTGGACTCCACGCCGAAGAACACCGGCTCCCGCATGAGCCTGCCCGGCTCCGTCAGCAGCGCGCTGTCAAAGGTGTACTTGCCGCGCTCGTGGCTGACCCGGTCGCGCATCATGTCCACCACGCTGAGGTTGTCGCCGTAAAGCTTGCCGTAATTTCCCTCGGCGTCGATCAAAACAGCACCGTGCGTCCTGAGCGTCCCGTCCGTGTAAAGCTGGAACGACCGCGTTTTGCTGCCGGCCATGCCCAGATTGTTCCAGTAGACGAGCTGCTCCCCGTCCCTCGTGGGGATGCGCCCGAAAATGGCCACATTCGTCAGATCGTTGTCCAGATAAATCTTGTCCACCGCGAAAGCGTCGTCCACGGCAAGGTCTCCCTTATCCACATGGAGATAGCCGTGTTTGATCCAAAGGCTCGGCATCTCCGTGCCGCCCTCGGAGCTTAAGCTTCCCACGCGGAAATAGTCGATGACCTTCTTTGGGAATGCGCCCGTCGCCGAAAAACGGAACACTTTGCCGCCGTTGTCCGCGGCAATGCGGTCGGCAACGATGACGTCGCCCGCCAACGTGAGATTGCCCGTAACGGCCGTCTTTCTGTCGAAGTACACGCCGCCTTCTTCGAGGACTTGGGCGTACAAATCCCGCTTGACCTGAATGGCGTCCGTCACATGGAAATCGCCGTTCCTTCCCGTCAGCCGCACATCCCGCCCGGACTCCACCATGCCGTTCAGGTCGATGATGATGCTTTGGGTGCCCCGCGTATATTGGCTTTCGCCGGCGGACAGGGCGATGTCGCCCGTCTTCGTGGAGGTCTTTCCGTTAATATAAATCTTTCCCAGCTCCACGTCAATATTGATATTGTCTTTCGCGGTAACGGTGTCCACATTCGGCCCGTTGTCGCCGATGATGACATCGCCTGTTCCCACGCGGACATCGATGCTGCCCCCTGTGGAAGTGACGGCGCGGCCTACGTCGATAATTCCCTTGTTCGTGGACATATCAATATTTTCGGCGGCCTGTACCGTATGGCCGACGAAAATATCGCCTTCGTCGGCATGGATGCCCACGTTTCCGCTGACATCCACATCCGTTTCAAAATACACGCTTCCCTGTTCGGCGATATTGGCCGAAATGCTTTTCTTTGCCAAAATATCGTCCGTGATGAAAATATCGCCGTTCCGTCCGTTGAGAGAAATGCCGCCGCCGGAGACCACTTTGCCGTCATCCTTGATGATGAAGTTGCCGGTGAGCAATCCCTTTTCGTACTTGTCCTTTCCGGCTTTCATCGTGATGTCGCCGGTTTCCGTGGACGTCTTGCCCTGAATGGTGATGGTTCCGGTGCCGGTTTCAACGGTGACGTTGTTCTTCGCCTTGATCGTTTCCTCGTTGTGTGTGTTGTCGGTGCCGATGACGATATCGCCCTTGCCTGTCCGCAGGGACACGCTGTCATTCTTGGACTCGACGGAATTGTAAATTTCAATGTTGCCTGTACCGGAAATATCCGCAATGACGTCGCCTTTTTCGGCAATGACGTCGCCCGCAAAATGAATATTCCCGTCGCCCTGCACATAGAAACGGGCTTCATTCCCCGCCGCAAGCAAAGTTTCGTTCTCATTCAATTCGCCGATGCGGATGCCTCTTCCGTCGGAGCTTGGGTTCGTGACCCGAATATCCATGTCGTTTCCGGCGCTGATGGTTCCGATGTAAGTGACCGCATCTCCCGCCGACACGAGGACATCGTGTCCCGCTTCCATGTCTCTGCCAATGCCGGAGAACGAACCGTTCGCGCTATTGACCATAATGTCATGCGCCGCCTTGGTGTTCCCAAGCAGCCCCACATTGCCGTCGGCGGCCAGCACCATGTTGCCCTGCGCGCCGTTCCCGCCACGGACATCGATGATCGCGCCCTCGTCCATGGACAGGATGTCAAGGCCGCCCTGTCGGGCGACATTGGAAAGTTCAATATCCCCTTGGATGGGCGCCTTCACGCCCGCGATGAAAGCAGCCCTGTCGTCGTCGTGATA